>NZ_JCALCV010000013.1:0-150249 GCF_059812525.1 Mycobacterium sp. NGS51 | reverse complement strand
GACCCTCAACATCGAGGCTGCGGCCAGCGCGGGCTAAACAGGCGTCGAAGGGCCGCGGCGATAGGCTCGCCCGGTGTTGATCGCAATCGAAGGCGTCGACGGCGCCGGCAAGCGGACCTTGTCGGGCGGGCTGCGCACCGCCTTCGAAGCCGCCGGTAAGTCGGTGGCCACGTGTGCGTTTCCCCGCTACGGGCAATCGGTGGCCGCCGATGTCGCGCACGAAGCTCTGCACGGACAGCACGGTGACCTCGCGTCGTCGGTGTATGCGATGGCCATGTTGTTCGCGCTGGACCGTGCCGGCGCGGCCGAGCAGATCCGTGAACTGTGCCGAGAGCACGATGTGGTGGTCCTGGATCGCTACGTGGCGTCCAACGCCGCCTACAGCGCCGCGCGGCTGAGTCAGCACGCCGACGGAGAGGTTGCGGCGTGGGTGCAGCAGATCGAATACCAACGACTGCAGCTCCCCGTACCCGATTGGCAAGTGCTGCTTGGAGTTTCGGCTGAGCTGGCCGGCCAGCGCGCCCGCCGGCGGGCGCGTCAGGAAGCAGGCCGGGCGCGGGACGCCTACGAACGTGACGACGCGCTGCAGCAGCGAACCGGAGCCGTGTATGCCGGGCTGGCCGCCGCGCAGTGGGGCGGGCGATGGCTGGTAGTCGACGCCGACGTCGACCCCGAAAAGCTGGCGGCTACCCTCGTCGCCGGCTGAACTGAAAGAAACCCGCGTGTGGTAGCCCAGTTTTGTCCCGTTCTGGTGACACCATGGACACCATGAGGCAAAGGATTCTCGTCGTCGACGACGACGCTTCGCTGGCCGAGATGCTCACCATCGTGCTGCGGGGGGAAGGTTTCGACACCGCGGTCATCGGTGACGGCACCCAGGCGCTCACCGCCGTGCGCGAACTGCGCCCCGATCTGGTGCTGCTGGACCTGATGCTGCCCGGCATGAACGGCATCGACGTGTGCCGGGTGCTGCGCGCGGACTCCGGGGTGCCGATCGTCATGCTCACCGCCAAGACCGACACCGTCGACGTGGTGTTGGGCTTGGAGTCGGGCGCCGACGACTACATCATGAAGCCGTTCAAGCCCAAGGAGCTGGTGGCCCGGGTGCGGGCGCGGCTGCGGCGCAATGACGACGAGCCCGCCGAGATGCTGTCCATCGCCGACGTCGACATCGACGTGCCGGCGCACAAGGTCACCCGCAACGGCGAACAGATCTCGCTGACACCGCTGGAATTCGACCTGCTGGTGGCGCTGGCACGCAAACCACGCCAGGTGTTTACTCGTGATGTGCTGCTCGAACAGGTGTGGGGATACCGTCACCCCGCGGACACCCGCTTGGTGAACGTGCATGTCCAACGTCTGCGGGCCAAGGTCGAAAAAGACCCGGAGAACCCGACCGTTGTCCTGACCGTTCGAGGAGTGGGATACAAGGCCGGACCTCCGTGATTCGCGCCGGCGACGATGCAGAGCGAAGCGATGAGGAGGAGCGGCGCATCTGCACGGGCGGACCTCGGTGATCTTCGGGTCGCGGCGACGCATTCGCCGGCGGTCCCCGCCATTGCTCGGCATGAGTGCGTTGAGTCGAGCGGTGGCCGTTGCCTGGCGCCGCTCGTTGCAACTGCGGGTGGTCGCTCTGACGCTGGGGATGTCACTGGCGGTGATTTTGGTACTTGGTTTCGTGTTGACCAGCCAGGTCACCAACCGCGTGCTCGACGTCAAGGTCCGCGCCGCCACCGAGCAGATCGAGCGGGCCCGCACCACCGTCAGCGGAATCGTCAGCGGCGAAGAGGCGCGCTCACTGGAGAGCAGCCTGCAACTGGCCCGCAACACGTTGACATCGAAAACCGACCCGACCTCCGGCGCCGGTCTGGCCGGTGCGTTCGACGCGGTGCTGGTGGTACCCGGCTACGGGCCCAGGCCGGCGGCGGCGGCCGGGCCCGTCGACCAGTTGCCCGCCGCATTGCGCGAATTCGTCAAGGCGGGACAGGTGGCCTACCAGTACGCGACGGTGCACACCGACGGCTTTTCCGGGCCGGCGCTGGTGATCGGCACGCCGACGTCGTCGCGAGTGACCAACCTCGAGCTGTATTTGATTTTCCCGCTGGGCAATGAGCAGAGCACCATCTCACTGGTCCGCGGCACCATGGCCACCGGCGGGCTGGTATTGCTCGTACTACTGGCCGGCATCGCGCTGCTGGTGTCGCGACAGGTGGTGGTTCCGGTGCGGTCGGCGTCGCGCATTGCCGAACGGTTCGCCGAAGGCCATCTCTCCGAGCGGATGCCGGTGCGCGGCGAAGACGATATGGCCCGGCTGGCGGTGTCGTTCAACGACATGGCCGAGAGCCTGTCCCGGCAGATCGCCCAACTCGAGGAGTTCGGTAATCTGCAGCGCCGGTTCACCTCCGATGTCAGCCACGAACTGCGCACGCCGCTGACGACGGTGCGGATGGCCGCCGACCTGATCTACGATCACAGCGCCGATCTCGATCCGGCACTGCGACGCTCAACCGAACTGATGGTGAATGAGCTGGACCGGTTCGAGACGCTGCTCAACGATCTACTGGAGATCTCCCGACACGACGCGGGTGTGGCTGAGTTGTCGGTCGAGGCGGTCGATCTGCGCTCGACGGTCAACAGCGCGCTGGGCAACGTGGGACATCTGGCCGAAGACGCCGGGGTCAAGCTGATCGTCGACATGCCGTCGGAGGACGTGATCGCCGAAGTGGACGCCCGCCGCGTGGAGCGCATCCTGCGCAACCTGATTGCCAATGCGATCGATCACGCCGAGCACAAACCGGTTCGGATTCGGATGGCTGCCGACGAAGACACGGTGGCGGTTACGGTGCGCGACTACGGGGTTGGGTTGCGGCCAGGTGAGGAAAAGCTGGTGTTCAGCCGGTTCTGGCGCTCGGACCCGTCGCGGGTGCGCCGATCCGGCGGGACCGGGCTGGGCCTTGCGATCAGTGTGGAGGATGCGCGTCTGCATCAGGGCCGGCTGGAGGCTTGGGGCGAACCGGGCAAGGGCGCCTGCTTCCGGCTGACGCTTCCGCTGGTGCGCGGGCATAAGGTGACCACCAGCCCGCTGCCGATGAAACCGGTTGCCGGGGAACGCAAAGAGCGTCAGGCTCGTCAGCGCGAACATGCCGAGAGAGGTGCGTGATGCGGCGATTGGCCGCGCTGGTGTTCGCCGTTGCGGTAGTGCTGACCGGTTGTGCCGGCGTGCCCAGTTCGTCAGCGCCGCAGGCCATCGGCACCGTCGAGCGCACGGCGCCGTCGAACCTGCCCAAGCCGGCCCCGGGCATGGACCCCGACGTGCTGCTGCGCGAATTCCTCAAGGCCACAGCCGATCCGGCCAACCGGCATCTGGCAGCGCGGCAATTCCTCACCCAGTCGGCGTCTAACGCATGGGACGACGCCGGCAGCGCGCTGCTGATCGACCATGTGGTGTTCGTTGAAACACGCAGCGCCGATCGGGTTTCGGTGACGATGCATGCAGACATCCTGGGTTCGCTCTCGGACATGGGTGTGTTCGAAACCGGCGAGGGTCAGCTGCCGGATCCAGGGCCCATCGAGCTGGTAAAAACGTCCGGCGGCTGGCGCATCGACCGGCTGCCCAACGGAGTGTTTCTGGACTGGCAGCAATTTCAGGCCACCTACAAACGCCACACGCTGTACTTCGCCGATCCGACCGGCAGGACCGTCGTCCCGGATCCACGCTATGTCGCAGTGTCTGACCCCGACCAGTTGGCCACCGAACTGATGTCCAAGCTGATCGCAGGCCCACGCCCGGAGATGAGCAAAAGCGTGCACAACATGCTCGGACCACCGGCGCGGCTGCGCGGACCGGTCACCCGGGCCGACGGTGGGAAATCCGGGATCGGCCGAGGCTATAGCGGGGCCCGGATCGACTTGGAAACGCTCACCATCGCCGACCCGCGCAGTAGGCAATTGCTTGCCGCGCAAATCATTTGGACGTTGGCCCGTGCCGATATCAGGGGACCGTACGTGATCAACGCCGACGGCGCCCCATTGGATGACCGCTTCGCTGAGGGGTGGAACAACTCCGACGTGGCCGCGACGGATCCCGGAGTGGACGAAGGCGCCGCGGCCGGTGTGCACGCGCTGATCGGTGGGGCGCTGGTGTCGCTGGACGGGCAGCACTCGACACCGGTCGGGGGTGCGTTCGGCCGGCCGACCAATCAGTCCGCCGCCGCGCTGTCGCGCAGCGGTCACCGCGCGGCGTCGGTGGTGACCCTGCGCCCCGGCGCGCCCGATGTGGCCGCGTCGCTGTGGATCGGCGACCTGGGCGGCGAGGCGGTGGAAGCCGCTGACGGCCACAGCCTTTCGCGACCGACGTGGTCGCTCGATGACGCGGTGTGGGTGGTGGCCGACGGCAACAACGTACTGCGCGCGATCCAGGAGACAGCATCGGGGCAGCCGGCGCGGCTTCCGGTGGATTCGGCCGCGGTGTCGAACCGCTTCCCCGGTGCGATCACCGAGTTGCAATTGTCCCGGGACGGAACGCGGGCGGCGATGGTCATCGAAGGGCAGGTGATCCTCGCCAGTGTCGAGCAGACCCAGGCCGGTCAATTCGCGCTGACCTATCCGCGCCGCCTCGGGTTCGGGCTGGGCTCTTCGGTGGTGTCGCTGTCCTGGCGCACCGGCGACGACCTTGCGGTGAGCCGCACCAATGCCCAGCACCCGGTGTCGTATGTGAACCTCGACGGGGTGAATTCCGACGCGCCGGGCAGCAATCTGCAGCTTCCGGTGACAACGATCGCGGCCAACCCGTCGACGGTGTACGTGGCCGACCCACGCGGGGTGCTGCAGCTGTCGAGTTCGGGTGCCGAAGGAACCCCGACCTGGCTCGATGTCCGGGCGTTCATGGTGGGCGGCGCGGTACCGGTGTTGCCTGGATAGCAGTCTGCTTATTGCTTGCGGCTGGATTGCAGCTACTTCTTGGCGTGGTCCGCGGGTTTCGTGGTTGCGACACGGTCACGGATGCATACCTATCCGTGTATCACTGGTCACAGGGGGCACATTGATCACTACTGTCACATAGGCCAACTGCGGGCGTCAATGCGACGTCCTGCCCCTGGAAAGGTGTGACATGTCGCCGACTCGTCGAATCGTATCCATATACGTGGCGTCGGCGACCGCACTCGGACTCGTGATTCCGGTGGGTCTCGCCCCAACGGCGTCCGCGCTGCCGTGCAGTGCACCCGAGGCCAACGTCGAACCACCCGCGGCGGCCCCGGCAATGCCGCCACCGTCCCCGGTCGTCCGGCCACCGACTGGACGCCGGCCTCGAGGGGCTAACGAAAAGGCGCCGCTACCCAAACTGGGGCCGCTGATCTCTTCGTTGCTTCGTCCCGGCAGTTCTCGATACTCCGCACCGGTGCAACAGGAAGCGGCGATAGTGCCGCCGGGGCCTACTCCTCCCGGCGCGGCCAACCAACAACTCCCGAACGCAACTGAATTGACTCCGAACGCAGCCCCCGTTCCGCAGCCGCCGGAACCGGCGCCTCCTGCCGCGATTGCTGGGGCTCCCACATCGGTTGTTGACTGGGTGACCGGCCCAAACGGTCCGAACAGCACTCTGCAACGTTTCGGGATCTCCGGCACCGACCTCGGAATCCTCTGGGACAACGGCGATCCCGTCAACCGTCAGGTGCTGATGGCCTTTGGTGACACGTTCGGCTATTGCCGCGTCCACGGCCAACAATGGCGGCATAATGTGCTGTTTCGCAGCCAAGACAACAATCTTGCCGATGGAATCAGCGTGCCGCAGGGTTCGACGACCGACAAATACTCCGGCTCACCGGTACTGGCATCGGGTATCTCCAGAGCGATTCTGCCCGGCGTCAAGTGGGCACCCAACGAGACCGGAATGATCCCGACTGCCGGCATCTCTGTCGGGAATACCCAATACATCAACTTCATGTCCATCAGGGAATGGGGCCGCGACGGCGAATGGTCGACGAACTACTCGGCGATCGCGACGTCTCCCGACAATGGCCAGCACTGGGGGATTTACCCCGGCAGCGTTCGCACGCCCGCGCCTGACAGCATCCCGGGAGCCCGTCACATTGCGGGGAACGAGAACTTCCAAATGGGCGCGTTCATGCGGCCGGGCGACGGTTACGTCTACTCGTTCGGCACCCCGTCCGGGCGCGGCGGTTCGGCTTACTTGGCGCGAGTCCCGCAGAACGCCGTGCCGGATGTCACCAAATACCAGTACTGGAACGGTGACGGTAACGGGTGGGTCCCGAACAACCCGGGCGCCGCCACCCCGGTCATCCCGGGTCCGGTGGGCGAGATGTCAGCGCAATACAACAACTATCTCAAGCAGTACGTGGCGCTCTACACCAACGGCGGCAACGACGTCGTGGCACGAACCGCGCCCGCCCCACAAGGACCGTGGAGTCCCGAGCAAATGCTGGTGTCGTCATTCCAGATTCCCGGTGGCATCTACGCGCCGATGATCCATCCCTGGTCGTCGGGTAAAGACCTGTACTTCAATTTGTCGTCCTGGTCGGCCTACGACGTGATGCTGATGCACACCGAGCTGCCGTAGCTGCAACCGCCTCCTGTCGTCCCCGTCCGCCACACTGCACCCATGCTCGATCTGGTCCTGCCGCTGGAATGCGGGGGCTGCGGCGCACCGTCGACCCGCTGGTGTGACACCTGCGCTCAAGAACTGACCGTCGCACCCGATGCACCGCACGTTGCGAGTCCGCGGGTCGACCCGCAGGTGCCGGTGTTCGCACTCGGTCGCTACGCCGGCGCGCGCCGGAACGCCATCGTGGCGATGAAGGACCACGGCCGCGCCGACCTGATAACACCGTTGGCTCGCGCGCTGGCCGTCGGCGTGCATCGCCTCGTCACGTGGGGCCTGCTCGATGTGCCACTGACGATCGTGCCGGCGCCGACTCGCCGCGCGGCGGCGCGAAGACGGGGCGGTGACCCGGTCACCCGGATTGCAGAAGCTGCGGTCAAAGGCCATCCCCAGATCGCCGTCGCTCCGGCACTACGAATGAAAGCGCTGGCCCGGGATTCGGCTGGCCTGGGCACCGCCGAGCGTGAGCGCAACATCGCCGGACGGGTGGTGCTGCGAAGGCCGGTCAAAGCCGAGGTGCTGCTGGTCGACGACATTGTCACCACCGGAGCGACCGCGCGCGAGTCGGTCCGCGTGCTGCGGTCAGCAGGCGTCCAAGTGGCCGCGGTGCTGACTATCGCAGCCGCGTAATGATCGTGAAGAAGTCGCAACACAAAAGTACTGGCACTTCCACCTGCCCGCGGCTACCGTCGGGATCAAGCACCCGTGAACGCCTCACGGCGGCGCCGTTCAATAGGCGCCATGTCACCGACGTCGGTAGGGGGTGAATTCTCGACACCTCGCACCGGCGGGCGGCCTCCGTCATCGACACCAACCCCGTCGGCGCATTCATCTGAAAGCCAGTCACGTCATACAGTGCGTGCGTCGCGAGAGGGAAACGAGTTGTCAAGTATGTCAAGGCAAACCGCGGATTCCAACCAGCTTCTGGCCGACCCCGAAGAGCGGGATGAACCCACGTTGCAGGCTGAGGTCGTCGTCAAAGGCCGCAACGTCGAGGTCCCCGACCACTACCGCGTCTACGTCTCGCAGAAACTCGCCCGCTTGGAGCGGTTCGACCGAACCATCTATTTGTTCGACGTCGAACTCAAACATGCCCGTAACCGGCGCCAGCGCAAGTCGTGCCAGCAGGTGGAAATCACCGCCCGCGGGCGCGGCCCGGTGGTTCGCGGTGAGGCCCGCGCAGACAGCTTCTACGCCGCCTTCGAGGCGGCGGTCGACCGGTTGGAAAGCCGGCTGCGTCGCGGCAACGATCGGCGCAAGGTGCACTACGGCGACAAGACCCCAGTGTCGGTGGCCGAGGCGACGGCGGTGGCACCTCCGCTACAGCCGGCCGACAGCGGCCAAGCGCCGCCCGAGCACGACGGCCTCGACGGGCACCGCGAGCCGGGACGGGTAGTGCGGACCAAGGAGCACCCGGCCAAGCCGATGTCGGTGGACGACGCCCTCTACGAGATGGAACTCGTAGGACACGACTTCTTTCTCTTCTATGACAAGCACACCGAATGCCCGTCGGTGGTTTACCGCCGGCACGCCTACGACTACGGGCTGATCCGACTGTCCTGACGCGCTCAGGGCGGCGTGGGGAACGGCACGTCACCTAGGATGGTGAGCGCCAAAGACTCCAATTCTCCCCGCAAGCGGGAGGTACCCCCAAGGGGAATTAACTGTGCTGTCGAAGTTGCTGCGCCTTGGCGAAGGTCGCATGGTCAAGCGCCTCAAGCGCGTCGCCGACTACGTCAATACCTTGTCCGAGGACGTCGAGAAGCTCACCGACGCTCAACTGCGGGCCAAGACCGACGAGTTCAAGAAGCGCCACGCCGACGGCGAAAGCCTCGATGACCTGCTGCCCGAAGCATTCGCGGTAGCCCGCGAGGCGGCCTGGCGGGTGCTCGACCAGCGCCCGTTCGACGTGCAGGTGATGGGCGCCGCGGCGCTGCACTTCGGCAACGTCGCCGAGATGAAAACCGGCGAGGGCAAGACCCTGACCTGTGTGCTGCCGGCCTACCTCAACGCACTGGCCGGCAACGGCGTGCACATCGTCACCGTCAACGACTACCTGGCCAAACGGGACAGCGAGTGGATGGGGCGGGTGCACCGCTTCCTGGGCCTGCAGGTCGGCGTGATCCTGGCCGGCCTGAACCCCGACGAACGCCGCGACGCCTACTACGCCGACATCACCTACGGGACCAACAACGAGTTCGGCTTCGACTACCTGCGTGACAACATGGCCCATTCGCTGGAGGATCTCGTGCAGCGCGGGCACAACTACGCCATCGTCGACGAGGTCGACTCCATCCTGATCGACGAAGCCCGCACCCCGCTGATCATCTCCGGGCCGGCCGACGGCGCCTCCAACTGGTACACCGAGTTCGCCCGGATCGCGCCGCTGATGGAAAAAGACACTCACTACGAGATCGACCTGCGCAAACGCACCGTCGGCGTGCACGAACTCGGCGTGGAGTTCGTCGAAGACCAACTCGGCATCGACAACCTCTACGAGGCCGCCAACTCCCCGCTGGTCAGCTACCTCAACAACGCCCTGAAGGCCAAGGAGCTTTTCCAGCGCGACAAGGACTACATCGTTCGCGACGGCGAAGTGCTCATCGTCGACGAGTTCACCGGCCGGGTGCTGATCGGCCGGCGCTACAACGAGGGCATGCACCAGGCGATTGAGGCCAAAGAGCATGTCGAGATCAAGGCCGAGAACCAGACGCTGGCCACCATCACGCTGCAGAACTACTTCCGGCTCTACGACAAACTCGCCGGCATGACCGGCACCGCCCAGACCGAGGCGGCCGAGCTGCATGAGATCTACAAGCTCGGGGT
This sequence comes from Mycobacterium sp. NGS51, assembly GCF_059812525.1. Taxonomy (NCBI): domain Bacteria; kingdom Bacillati; phylum Actinomycetota; class Actinomycetes; order Mycobacteriales; family Mycobacteriaceae; genus Mycobacterium; species Mycobacterium sp. NGS51. The sequence continues at coordinate 140,804 of NZ_JCALCV010000013.1, read as the reverse complement.
GGTGTCGATCCCGACCAACAAACCGATGATCCGTGGCGACCAATCCGACCTCATCTACAAGACCGAGGAAGCCAAGTACATCGCGGTCGTCGACGACGTCTCCGAGCGCTACGAAAAAGGGCAGCCGGTGCTGATCGGTACCACCAGCGTGGAGCGCTCGGAGTATCTGTCCCGGCAGTTCCAGAAGCGGCGCATCCCGCACAACGTGCTCAACGCCAAGTACCACGAGCAGGAGGCCGGCATCATCGCCGAGGCCGGCCGGCGCGGCGCGATCACCGTGGCCACCAACATGGCCGGCCGCGGCACCGACATTGTGCTGGGCGGCAACCCGGACTTTCTCGCCGATAAGCAGCTGCGCGAGCAGGGCCTGGACCCAGTGGAAACACCCGACGAGTACGAGGCCGCTTGGGATGAGCTGCTTCCCCGGATCAAGTCCGAAGCCTCCAGCGAGGCCGAGGAAGTGATCGACGCCGGCGGTCTGTACGTGCTGGGCACCGAACGGCACGAGTCCCGACGCATCGACAACCAGCTGCGGGGCCGGTCCGGTCGGCAGGGCGACCCAGGCGAGTCGCGGTTCTACCTGTCGCTGGGTGACGAGCTGATGCGCCGCTTCAACGGCGCCGCACTGGAATCGCTGCTGACACGGCTCAACCTGCCCGACGACGTGCCCATCGAGGCCAAGATGGTGACCCGCGCGATCAAGAGCGCGCAGACCCAGGTCGAGCAGCAGAACTTCGAGGTCAGAAAGAACGTCCTCAAATACGACGAGGTGATGAACCAGCAGCGCAAGGTCATCTACGAGGAGCGTCGTCGCATCCTGGAGGGCGAGAACCTGGCCCAGCAGGCCCACGACATGCTCGTCGACGTGATCACCGCGTACGTCGACGGGGCCACCGCCGAGGGGTACGCCGAAGACTGGGATCTGAACAAGCTGTGGGAGGCGCTGAAGACGCTGTACCCGCTGGGCATCGAGCACAAGGACCTGTTCGATCCCGACGCGGTCGGCGAGCCCGGTGAGCTGACCCGCGAGGAGCTGCTCGACGCGTTGATCAAAGACGCCGAACGCGCTTACGCGGCGCGCGAGGCCCAGCTCGAGGAGCTGGCCGGCGACGGTGCGATGCGCCAGCTGGAACGCAACGTGCTGCTCAATGTCATCGACCGCAAGTGGCGTGAGCACCTCTACGAGATGGACTACCTCAAAGAGGGCATCGGGCTGCGTGCGATGGCGCAGCGCGACCCGCTGGTCGAATACCAGCGCGAGGGCTACGACATGTTCACCGGCATGCTCGAGGGGCTGAAAGAGGAGTCGGTCGGCTTCTTGTTCAACGTGGCCGTCGAAGCGGTCCCGACGCCGGAGGTGGCTCCGGTGGCTGAGCCGGAGGATTTGGCCGAGTTCGCCACCGCCGCCGCGGCCACCGCCCAGCAACGAACCGCCGCGTCCGGCGGAGGCCGCTCCGCAGCACCGAGTGCGTTGCGCGCCAAGGGGATTGAGAACGAGTCACCGGCATTGACCTATTCCGGCCCGGCCGAGGACGGCTCGGCGCAGGTACAGGGCAACGGCGGTGGAGCGCAGAAGAGTGTCGCCGGCGGCACACGGCGGGAGCGGCGGGAAGCCGCACGCCGCCAGGCTCGCGGCGCCAAATCGTCGAAATCGAGTAAGCGGCGATAGCGCCTGCGATACCGATGATTTGAGGCATCCGCCTCATGCGCTCGCCCGGCGGTCGTGGGCAGCATGGTGGCCATGACCAGATTGCCTACCCCATGTGACGCTGTCTCTGCCCTGCTGCATGATCCAGAACTCCCGGCTGGCGACGACGAACGCTTCGTCGGTTTCGGTGTGATGGGACTCCCGTTCGTCACCGGCCATTACCTGGCGTTGCGGGATATGCCGGCGACGTCGTTCTCGCCCGCCTACCGCTCGGTGTGGCACCGCGACCCCCAGCAGGTATGGACGTTCTATGCAACGACGCCAGGCCAACTCAGTTGCGCCAGATACTTCAGTTCGGTAACAGCCAACGACTCGGTGCAGTGCAGCATCGACGTCAGCTGGGTAACTCCGTGGTCGCTGCGCATCGAAATCGCCGGATTGCTGCAGTGGCACGTCGATCTCCGCGCCACCAGGTCGTCGCGGGTGATGACCGTGCTCGGCGGAAAACTGCCCGGCCGAGCCCTGACTAATCGGTTGGTGCTTGGCGCCATCGGCGTGGCGGCCGGCCCGATACTGGGTGCGGGCCGGCTGCGGCTTACCGGGCATGTTCCCAACGGTCAACGATTCATGATCGCCCCTACTCAGGTGTGGGCGGTTGCCAACTCCCGTGCGGTATTGCGCGGGCAGGACCTGGGAGCGGTTGGACCATTGGCTCATCAGGCGCGGCTGGCCGACTTCCGGCCTCCGCAACGGGGCCTATTCGCTGTGGGCTCGGGACATTTCGACGCTTTCGACGCCCGCCATCATCGGAGTGCCGAGCGCACGGTCGCAATTACCTGATCGGGATGCGCTCGACGGGCCACAATGTGCCGATGGCGTTGCAACCGGCCCGGCCACATTCGGCAGCAGCCGAACCGCCGTCTCGGGCGGAGTTGCTGGCTGCGCTGTCGGTAGCAATTGATCTCGGCTTGGGTCAACCTGCCGAACACATGTTGCGCGCCGCGCTGATCGCCACCAGACTTGCCGACCGGCTCGGGCTCGGCAGCGATCAGCGCGACGAGATTTACTACACAACGTTGATCATGTGGGTCGGTTGCCACGCCGATTCGCATGAATACGCCCGCTGGTTCGGCGACGACATCGCGGTGCGCCATGACTCTTATCTCGTCGACTGGGCGGGGTTGCCGTACCTGCGTTTCCTGATCAGCAACGTGGGTCGGGGCCAGTCGTTGATGCACCGACTGAGCGTCATGGCAACGCTGGTCAGCAACGCCCGGGGGCACCTGTCGCAGTTGATCCACTCGCACTGCACATCGGCCGCACTGCTGGCCCAGCGGTTCGGCCTCGACTCCGAAGTCCAAGAGGCGCTTGGGTTCGCTTTCGAGCGGTATGACGGCGGTGGTCTACCGCGCGGCGCCCAGGGCGAGGCGATCCCGGTCCAGATGCGAGTTGCGCAACTCGCCGACATGGTGGAGGTGCACCAGCGCGAGTACGGGGTTGACGGCGCGGTGGCCATGGCCCGCCGGCGGCGCGGTGGCCAGTTCGACCCAGCCGTGGTCGACGCGTTTGTTGCGGACGCCGGCGCGATCCTGGCCGCGCCGCCGCCCGGAGACGCATGGGAGGCGGCGCTTCAGGTGGCGCCGGATCGCCACCAGCGTCTTGATCAACCGTCGCTGGACTCGCTTCTGGTCGCGCTCGGCGACTTTGTCGACCTGAAATGCCCGTTCACCCTGGGCCATTCACGAGCAACGGCCCGCCTTGCCGCCGACGCGGCAATCGCCGCGGGCCTGGACGGGGATGCCGTGACGTTGATCCGCCAAGCCGGCCATGTGCACGACCTTGGCCGCATTGGCGTGTCTAATGGAATCTGGTCCAAGCCCGGCCCGTTGACGGCCGCCGAATTCGAACGGATGCGGCTGCACCCGTATCTCACTGTGCGAATCCTCAGCAACGTACGCGGTGTGCAGCCGGTGGCACAGGTGGCCGGCAACCACCACGAGTGCCTCGACGGATCCGGCTACCCACGCGGGCTTTCCGCTGCGGCATTGAGCTTGCCGGACCGCCTGCTCGCTGCCGCTGTCAGCTATCAATCAGCTTGTGAGCCACGGCCGTATCGCGAAGCAAGCGGCCCGGACGCCGCTGCGCGTCGGCTGCAGGAACGCGTGCGGGCCGGGATCCTGGACCCAGCCGCCGCTGATGCTGTTCTGCACGCCGGCGGTCACCGCGGAGAGCACCTGACGGTCCGTCCGGGCGGGCTGACCGCCAGGGAAATCGAGGTGCTGTGTCTGGTTGCCCGCGGTGCATCCAACAAGGAGATCGCGGCATCGCTGGTGATCAGCGAGAAGACGGCGCGCAACCATGTCGAGCGGGCCTACGCGAAGATTGGCGTTTCCAACCGGATTGGCGCGAGCATGTATGCGCTGCGGCACGGCCTGATCAGTCCGGCGACCAACTAGCGCGTCGAAGTCTTTCCAGCCAAAAGTGAGGCAAACGCCTCATGCCTCGACTTGCTGATGCGAGGACGATCAGGCCATGAACCGCTATCTCGCCGTTGGATACGGCATCGTGGGCTATCTCGTATTCCTCGCATCGTTTCTGTATGCGATTGGCTTTGTCGGCAACATCGCGGTGCCGCGAAGCATCGATCACGGTATCGCCGCTCCCGTCGGCCAGGCAGTTGTCGTCAACACGCTGCTGCTGGGTCTGTTCGCCGCCCAGCACAGCGTCATGGCGCGGCCGGCCTTCAAACGCTGGTGGATCCGAATCGTGCCGGAGTGCATTGAACGCAGCACCTACGTCCTACTGGCCAGCACCGCATTGTTTGTCATGTACTGGCAGTGGCGGACGATGGCGACGGTGATCTGGGACGTGACGCCCACGGGCGCGCGGCTCGGACTGTGGAGCCTGTTCTGGCTGGGGTGGGTAACCGTCGTCGCATCGACTTTCATGATCAACCACTTCGAGCTGTTCGGGCTGCGCCAAGTGTATGTCGCGTGGCGACAAAAACCGGCTAGCGACAGCGCTTTTCGCACCACACTGCTGTATCGACTGGTGCGCCATCCCTTGATGCTCGGCTTTCTCGTCGCCTTCTGGGCCGCCCCCACAATGACCGTCGGCCACCTGCTGTTCGCGATAGGCACGACTGTCTACATCGTGGTTGCGATTCAATTCGAAGAACACGACCTCACGGCGGAGCTGGGTGCCCAATACTGCCAATACCGACGCGAGGTGCCCATGCTGATACCGCGACCGCGGCAGTTTTCGGTAGCCACCCATCCCCGGAAATGCTCGCTATCGCCATGACTTTCCGTTAAGTATTGACGGTATGGACGTCAAGGAGGTGCTGCTCCCCGGCATCGGTCTGCGATACGAGTTCACCAGCCACGGCGGCGACCGGATCGGCATCATCGCGCGGCGAGGCGGCGACTTCGAGATCGTGTTGTATGCCGGTGACGACCCCGACCAGGCGACGCCGGTCCTCCGCCTCAACGACGACGAGGCCGACGCGGTGGCGCAGATTCTGGGGGCACCACGCATCGCCGAACGGTTCACCGAGCTGACCCGCGAAGTACCCGGAATTGATACCAGTCAGGTTCAAATCCGGGCGGGCAGTCCGTTTGTGGACCACCCGCTCGGCGAGACCCGCGCCCGCACCCGCACCGGCGCCTCGATCGTGGCGATCGTGCGCAACGAAGAGGTACTCGCCTCGCCGGGCCCGGCCGAAATGCTGCACGCGCAAGACGTTCTCATCGTCATCGGAACTGAAGACGGCATCGCCGGCGTCGAACAGATCGTCGATAAGGGCTGAGTCGGTGCAAGTCTCGGTGGCGCTGCTGTTCGAAGTCGGCGCCATCCTGACCGTGCTCGCGCTGTTCGGTGCCGTTGCGCGCCGGTTCGCGTTGTCACCGATTCCGGTGTATCTGCTTGCCGGTCTGGCGCTGGGTAATGGTGGCATCAATCCGGTTCCCGCAGCCGGAGAGTTCATCACCACCGGCGCGCCGATCGGTGTCGTGCTGCTGCTGCTCACCCTGGGCGTGGAATTCTCCGCCACCGAATTCGCCAGCAGCTTGCGCCACCATCTGCCGTCGGCAGCGGTCGACATCCTGCTGAACGCTACGCCCGGCGCGCTGGTCGGGTGGCTGCTCGGGCTGGACGGCGTGGGCATCCTGGCGTTGGCCGGCGTCACCTATATCTCGTCGTCGGGCGTCATCGCTCGCCTGCTCGAGGACCTTCACCGCGTCGCCAACCGGGAGACGCCGGCCGTCCTGGCGGTACTGGTCCTCGAAGACTTCGCGATGGCCGCCTACCTGCCGCTGTTCGCGGTGCTGGCATCGCGCGGCAGTTGGTTGCATGCGATCGGGGGGATGGCCGCCGCAGTGGCCGCGCTGTGCATAGCACTGGCCGCGTCGTATCGGTGGGGCCACCACGTCGCCCGTCTGGTGGGGCACTCCGATTCCGAACAGCTGATGCTGCGGGTTCTCGGCATCACCTTGATCGTGGCCGCGCTGGCCGAATTCGTGCACGCGTCGGCGGCGGTCGGCGCGTTTCTGGTGGGCCTGACGCTGACCGGTGAGACTGCCGACCGGGCCCGCAAAGTGCTTGGTCCGCTGCGCGACTTGTTCGCCGCAATCTTTTTTCTGGCCATCGGTTTGTCGGTCGATCCCGAACGTCTGCTTCCGATGCTGCCGGTGGCGCTGGCACTGGCCGGCGTCACCGCCGTGACGAAGGTGGGCACTGGGGTATTCGCCGCGCGACGCGACGGCGTGGCATGGCGTGGGCAGTTGCGTGCCGGCACCGCCCTCATCGCCAGGGGCGAGTTTTCGCTGATCATCATCGGGCTGGCCGGCTCGTCGATCAGCGGCATGGCTGCGCTGGCGACGTCGTATGTGTTCGTGATGGCGATCATCGGTCCGGTGGTGACGCGGTTCGCGGGCGGCGCGGCCCCAGCGGCCGCGCGCACCGCGATTTAGCCGGGCACTAGCCGATATGCAGGGCGACCACCTGCCAGCCAGCGTCCGTCACCGGCTCGACGCGGCAGGCGATGGCGTGCACGCGGCAGCCGCGACTGTAGGTCGCGAACACCTCGGCGGCGGTCAGGCGGTCGTGCGGCCCGACCGCCTGGAGTCGCAGGCGGCGCAACACCGCCGCTTCTTGACGATGGGCCGTGACCCGATTGGCCGCGAGCACCGAGTCGGCGAGACCGCCGGCCAGCAGACCGTGCAGTTGCGCCACCGGACGGCGGCGGTCGATCACTTCCAGCACTCGGCGCAGTGCCGCGTCGGCGAAGACCGCTGCCTGCCGCATTCGCGGCGACATGCTCATCGCCGGCTGCCGACCGGAAAACCGTTGGGGCGCGTGCGTGTTAGCGCGGCGCAACGCGGTGGCCGAGGGCGGTCGGCATTGCCGGACATCGCGGGGCGGTGGTTCATAGTCTGCGACGGGCCGGACAGCCGACACGGAGCGGTCGGGGACAGGGCTGACGATCGACATGACACCCTCCAGCGTCGTCTCAAATGGATGGGCCTGCTGGAGAGTGGCAGACGGCTGTGGTCATCATCGCACAACCGCCGCCTCCGTGTACCCACGCTGCGCACGGGGCCCAGAACGATTACCGTGAGCGACAGATCGACGAATTGCCAAGGGCTCAAAGGGGAGAAGCGACGTGACGCGATTGTCCACATCGGACGCGTCGTTCTATCGGCTGGAGAACACTGCCACCCCGATGTACGTCGGTTCATTGTTCATCCTGCGGCGACCGCGCGCCGGGTTGAGCTACGAGACGTTGCTGGCCGCCGCCGCACAGCGGCTCCCGCAGATACCGCGTTACCGGCGGAAGGTCCGCGAAGTGACGATGGGCTTGGCCAGGCCGGTGTGGGTCGACGACCATGACTTCGACCTCACGTACCACATCCGGCGCTCGGCGCTGCCGTCGCCCGGCAGTGATGAGCAACTCCAGGAGCTGATCGCCCGGCTGGCCGAGCGGCCGCTGGACAAGGCCAGGCCCCTGTGGGAAATGTATCTGGTTGAGGGGCTGGCCAAGAACCGCGTCGCTCTCTACACGAAATCCCATCAGTCGCTGGTCGACGGCGTGACGGCATTGGCGATCGGCCACGTCATCGCGGATCGGACGCGGCGTCCACCGGCGTTTGCCGAAGACATCTGGGTACCGCGGCGCGAGCCCGGCACCACTCGACTGGTCCTGGGCGCGATCGGCGACTGGGTGTCGGGCCCTGGGGCACAGATGCGGGCGGTCAACTCCGCGGTCGGCGAGTTGGCAACCAATTCCGGGCAACTGATCGACATGGGCCGGCGGGTCATCGACGTCGCGCGCAACGTGGTGCGGGGCACCGCGCCCAGCAGCCCGCTCAACGCGACGGTGTCGCGCAACCGACTGTTCACGGTGGCCGACGGACGCCTCGAGGACTACCGAGCCGTGCGCGCGCGCTATGACTGCGACGTCAACGATGTGGTACTGGCGGTGGTCGCCGGCGCGCTGCGCAACTGGCTGCTGTCCCGCGGTGAGGCGGTGACGCCGACCACGACGGTGCGGGCAATGGCGCCGATGTCGGTCTACCCCGAGGACCACGTTGATTCGTCCCACCCGGGTCAGGCGGTCAACCAGGTGGCTCCGTTTTGGGTCGACCTGCCGGTAGGGGAGGGCAACACCGTAGTGCGGCTGTCCCAGATCGCCCACGCCACCGAATCGGACCAGACGGCCATCAGCCTGGTCGACGCCCGCACCATACTGACGATGTCCGGTTTCGCACCGCCCACGCTGCATGCCATGGGTGTCCGGGCCGCCAGCAACTTTTCCGCGCGGTCGTTCAACCTGTTGATCACCAATGCGCCCGGCGCTCAGTCGCAGCTATATGTCGCTGGTGCGAAGCTGCTGGAGACATACACGGTGCCCCCGCTGTTGCCCAACCAGTTGCTGGCGATCGGGGTGACGTCGTATAACGGCATGCTGTATTTCGGGATCAACGCCGACCGCAAGGCGATGAGCGATGTCGAGGTGCTGCCGGGGCTGCTGCGCGAAGCGCTCGACGAGCTGCTGGAAGCCGCGCAATAGTGATTCGCGGCGATCGCAAGCGCGGCAAAGGGCGCCGGGGGTACCTCCCGCTTGCGGGGGCCGGGTCGCCGCAAATGATTACAGTCGCCTGATGCGGGTCTATATCCCGGCGACTCTGGCCATGCTGCAGCAACTGGTCGCCGACGGATCGCTGACGCCGGTCAACGGCACTGCATTCGCGGTGACGCCCACACTGCGCGAGGCCTACGCCGAGGGCGACGACGATGAACTCGGTGAGGTCGCGTTGCGTGACGCCGCCCTGGCCTCGTTACGGCTGCTGTCCACGGCCAATGCGGACTTGCCGCCGCGGCGTGCGGTGCTGATCGCCGACGTCGACGACGTCACGCTGCGGCCCGACCTCGACGATGCCGTCGTCCGGCTGGGCACAGCGGTGATGATCGGCCGTGTGGTGGCGGCCTATGTCGACAACGCCGCGGCAGAAGCGGACGTGACGGCGGCGATCGCGGCCGTCGACGCGGCCGACCTGGGCGATGAGGATGCCGAGTTGGTTGTCGGTGACGCGCAGGACCATGATCTTGCCTGGTACGCCACCCAGGAGCTGCCGTTTTTGCTCGAACTGCTCTGAGGTGCGCGCGATCTCAAGTGGATACGAATTCGTAGGTTACGGTACCGTAGGTTGTATCGGGCGGGTTGCATCCGCTGACCGTCTGGTAAGCAGGAGTCCCCATGGCTAAGAAGGTTTCGAGGCCCACCGCTGACGTCGTCGAGACCCCGCGTCCGACCGTCGCCCGCACCTACCGGCACCCGGCTCGGCATGCGCTGCGCAAGCTGGCGGCCCGGATCACCACACCGCTGCTGCCCGACGACTACCTGCAGCTGGCCAATCCACTGTGGTCGGCCCGTGAACTGCGGGGCCGCATCCTGGAGGTTCGCCGCGAAACCGAGGACTCCGCGACGTTGGTCATCAAGCCCGGCTGGGGTTTCAGCTTTGACTACCAGCCCGGCCAGTACATCGGGATCGGGCTGTTGGTCGACGGACGCTGGCGGTGGCGGTCGTATTCGCTGACATCGAGCCCGGTCGCCGCCGCGCGCACGGTGACGATCACCGTGAAGGCGATGCCGGAAGGCTTTTTATCGAGTCACCTGGTGGCCGGGGTGGCGCCCGGGACGATCGTGCGTCTGGCTACGCCGCAAGGCAACTTCGTGCTGCCCGATCCGGCGCCGCCGGCCATCCTGTTTATCACCGCGGGATCGGGCATCACCCCGGTGATGTCGATGCTGCGCACGCTGGTGCGCCACAACCAGATCACCGACGTGATCCACTTGCATTCCGCGCCGACAGAGGCCGACGTGATGTTCGGCGCGGAGTTGGACCAGCTGTCGCGTGACCACAGCGGATACCAGCTGCGGGTGCGCACCACGCGCCGCCAGGGCCGACTGGACCTGACTCAGCTCGACACCGAGGTGCCCGATTGGCGGGAGCGGCAGACCTGGGCATGCGGGCCCGAAGCGCTGCTGAATGACGCCGAACGCGCCTGGGCGGCGGCCGGTGCGGCCGAGCAATTGCACCTGGAGCGGTTCGCGGTGTCGCGCGCTGCGCCCGCCGGGGCCGGCGGGACGGTCACGTTCGCACGCAGCGGCAAGCGCGCCGTCGCCGACGCCGCGACGTCGTTGATGGACGCCGGTGAGCAGGCCGGAGTGCAGATGCCGTTCGGCTGTCGAATGGGCATTTGCCAATCGTGTGTGGTTCCGCTGGCGGACGGCCACGTCCGTGACCTGCGGACCGGCGTGGAACACGAGCCCGGGACCCGGATTCAGACGTGCATCTCGGCCGCATCCGGCGACTGCGTGCTGGATATTTAGTGGGCTACTGGCTGGTAACCTACGCAAACGTAGGTTACGATGGCGTAGGTAAGCGACGAAGGACTGCAGGAAGGCAACACGGTGGCCGTCACTGACGTCGACGTATTCGCACACCTCACAGACACGGACATCGAAAACCTGGCGGTTGAGTTGGACGCTATCCGCCAGGACATCGAAGACTCCCGCGGCGAGCGGGACGCCCGCTACATCCACCGCAGCATTGCCGCCCAGCGCGCGCTGGAAGTCACCGGCCGGGTGCTGCTGGCGGCCAGCTCACGGCGCCCGGCCTGGTGGGCCGGCGTCGCCACGCTGAGCGTGGCCAAGATCGTCGAGAACATGGAACTCGGCCACAACATCATGCACGGCCAGTGGGACTGGATGAACGACCCCGAGATCCACTCCTCGACCTGGGAGTGGGACATGAGCGGCGCCTCCAAGCACTGGCGCTACACCCACAACTTCGTGCATCACAAGTACACCAACATCCTCGGCATGGACGACGACGTCGGGTACGGCTTGCTCCGGGTCACTCGAGACGACCGCTGGAAGCGCTTCAACATCTTCAACCTGCTCTATAACGCCATGCTTGCGCTGCTCTTTGAATGGGGCGTCGGCTTGCAGCACGTAGAGATCGGCAAGATCCTCAAGAAGCGGATGGATCACGACGAGGCCCGGCAGAAGGTCGACGAGTTTGTGGCCAAGGCCGGCCGCCAGGTGTTCAAGGACTACATCGCGTTCCCGGCGCTGACAGCGCTGTCGCCGGCCGCGACGTTCATGTCCACGCTGAAGGCCAACGCCGTGGCCAACATGATCCGCAATGTGTGGGCCAACGCGGTGATCTTTTGCGGTCACTTCCCCGACGGCGCCGAGAAATTCACCAAAACCGACATGATTGGCGAGACAAAGGGCCAGTGGTATCTGCGGCAGATGCTGGGCAGCGCCAACTTCAAGGCCGGGCCTGCAATGCGGTTCATGAGCGGCAACCTGTGCCACCAGATCGAGCACCACCTCTACCCCGATCTACCCAGCAACCGGCTCGCAGAAATCTCCGTGCGGGTGCGCGAAATCTGCGACAAATACGACCTGCCCTACACCACGGGTCCGTTCCTGGTGCAGTACGGCAAGACCTGGCGAACCATCGCCAAGTTGTCGCTGCCGGACCGCTACCTGACCGACACTGCCGACGATGCCCCGGAGACCCGCAGCGAGCGGATGTTCGCGGGATTGGAGTTGGGTGTCGACCCGGCGAACGGGCGGCGCCGCGGCCTGAAGACCGCAATCGCGGCGGTACGGCAACGGCGACGGGACAAGCGAACGCGGGCCCGCGACGACGACTTGGCGGCCTGACGCGGGGCTTGGCCTAGCTTTCGCGCAGCACGACCAGTAGCCGTCGCGCCGCGGCGACGCGGCGCGCTGCCGGCCCGGTCAAGTTGTCCAGCGCGCATTCGGGGTCCGCGGGTGGACCCAGATGCCCGCAGCCGCGCGGGCAGTCCTCGATCGCCTCGGCCAGATCGGAAAACGCCATCATCACGTCGTCGGGCTCGATGTGGGCCAGCCCGAAGGAGCGGATCCCCGGCGTATCGATCACCCAGCCGCTGCTGTTGAGCGGCAGCGCCACCGACTGCGTCGACGTATGCCGGCCCCGCCCGATTTCGGTGACTGCGCCCACAGCTCGACCAGCTTCTGGCACAAGCCGATTCACCAGAGTCGACTTGCCCACCCCGGAGTGACCCAACAGCACGGTGACCTTGCCCACCAGCATCGGCGCGACAACGTCCAGCGGGTCGTCGCGGCCTGCGGTGATCACCGCGAGGTCGAGGTCGGCGAACTGCTCGGCGAACGGAGCCGCGGGCGCGAGATCCGTCTTGGTCAGGCACAGCACTGGGGTCAGGCCGCCGGCAAAGGCGGCGATCAGGGCCCGGTCCACCAGGCCGCTGCGTGGCGGCGGGTCGGCCAGCGCGACCACGATCAACAGCTGATCAGCGTTGGCGACAACCACCCGTTCGGTGGTGTCGGTGTCATCGGCGGTGCGCCGCAACACCGTTCGCCGCGCCCCCCGCCGCACGATGCGGGCCAGGGTGTCCGGTCGGCCTGACAGGTCGCCGACCACATCGACGTCGTCGCCGACGACGATGGGAGTGCGGCCCAGTTCCCGGGCCCGCATGGCGGTGACGCGACGGGCAGGGTCGCCGCCGAGCACACAGCCCCAGCGGCCGCGGTCAACGCTGACCACCATCGCTGCGCGGGCGTCAGCATGCTCAGGGCGGGTCTTGGTCCGGGGACGCGAACCCCGGCCGGAGCGGACTTTGACGTCGGATTCGTCGTAGTCGCCGGGCCTCAACCGCGCGGCCCCTGCAGCATTCGCGTCCACAGCTGTGGAAAGTCCGGCAGCGTTTTGGCGGTGGTGGCGATGTCGTCCACCTCGACACCGGCCACCCGTAGGCCCACGATTGCACCGGCCATCGCCATGCGGTGGTCGGCATAGGAACGCCAGAGTCCCGGTCCCAGTGGCGTCGCGGTGATCCGCAGGCCATCGGCAGTTTCTCGGCAGTCACCGCCCAGCCGGTTGATCTCGGTGCTCAGCGCGGCGAGCCGATCGGTTTCGTGGCCGCGCAGATGCGCGATCCCGCTCAACTGCGACACCGATCCCGGGGCGGCCAGTGCCGCCAGCACAGCCACCGCGGGTGTGAGCTCACCGACGTCGCGCAAATCGACGTCCAACCCGCCGTATGTCGCCGGACCGCGCACTTCGAGGCACGAATCAGAAAGGCCGACAACGGCGTTCACACGTCGCAGGATGTCCAGAATGGTGCTGGCAGGCTGGATGCTGGTGGACGGCCAGTCGGTGATGCGCACGGTACCGCCGCTGACAACCGCGGCCGTCAGAAACGGGACGGCGTTGGACAGGTCCGGTTCGATGTCCCAGTGCCGGGCGGCCACCGGGCCGGGGCGCACCAGCCAACGGTTGGGTGCTGAATCGTCGACGTCGACGCCGGCTTGGCGCAGCATCGCCACGGTCATCGCGATGTGCGGGGCCGACGGCAGCGCCGCGCCGGTGTGCTGCACGGTCAACCCGTCGGTGAACGACGCCGCGGACAGCAACAACCCGGACACGAACTGCGACGACGCCGAGGCGTCGATGCCCACGGTGCCGCCGGTGATCGACCCCGTGCCGCGTACCCGAAACGGCAGCGCGCCACCGTCGACGTCGACGCCCAGGACGCGCAGAGCGTCCAGCAGCGGTGCGATTGGCCGGTCACGGGCCTGTTCGTCACCGTCGAAGGTGACCGTCGCGACCCCCAACGCGGCCAGCGGCGGAACGAAACGCAGCACGGTGCCGGCCAGCCCGCATTCCACCCGGGTGTCCAGGCCAGGGGCGATCTGACCGCTGACCTTCAACTCGGACTCGGCGCCCTCGACCTGCAGGCCCAGTGCCCGCAGTGCGCCGATCATCAGGTCGGTATCGCGGCTGCGCAGCGCGCCGCGGATCGTGGAGACGCCGCCGCCCGCGGCTGCCAGGGCTGAGAGCACCAGGGCCCGGTTGGTTTGCGATTTCGAGCCGGGGACGGTCACCGTCGCCGTGACAGGCGACGGCATGGCGGGTGCTGACCAGGTGCTCACGCGTCCATCATTGCGTGTCTGCGCCTGCCCGGCACCATGGAAGGTATGTGCGGACGATTCGCGGTCACCACCGACCCGGCAGTGCTGGCCGAGAAGATCCAGGCGATCGATGAAAGGAGGGCGGCCCGGTCCTCAGACGCGCCGAACTACAACGTCGCGCCCACCACCACCATTGCGACGGTGGTTCGCCGACACGACGAGCCCGACGACGAGCCCACTCGGCGCGTGCGGGTGATGCGCTGGGGGCTGGTGCCCCCGTGGGCCAAAGCGGACGCTGACGGCACACCAGAGCCCAAAGGCCCACAGCTGATCAACGCCCGCGCCGACAAGGCCACCACCTCGCCGGCGTTCCGCTCCAGCGCCAAGTCCAAGCGCTGCCTGATCCCGATGGACGGCTACTACGAATGGCGCGCCAACCCCGGCGCCGGCAAGAAGGCCCGCAAGACCCCGTTCTACATGTATCGCGAGGATGGCGAGCCGCTTTTCATGGCCGGCCTGTGGTCGGTATGGAAGCCCGCCAAAGACGCCACCCCGCTGCTCAGTTGCACGATCATCACCACCGACGCGGTCGGCGAGCTCGCCGAAATCCACGATCGCATGCCGCTGGTGGTGGCTGAACGCGATTGGGACCGCTGGCTGGATCCCGACGCTCCGCCGGATCTCGAGTTGCTGGCGGGCCCGCCCGATGTGCGCGGCATCCGGATGCGAGAGATTTCGACGCTGGTCAACAACGTGCGTAACAACGGGCCCGAGCTGCTGGAGCCGGCCGAGCAGCAGCCAGAACAGGTGACGCTGCTCTAACGCTGATCCAGCGCAAGTGGGGTAGCCGGCTACTCTAGGTAGCTCGCTTGAGCTGGCGAGATGATCGCGCCATGACCGCGATTCAGCCCAAAACCGACACCGCCACCATCGTCGTACGCAACCCCGCTGACGGTCGTGTTGTCGGCACGGTACCGATCGAAACATCTGACGCCGTCGCCGCAAAAGCGCGTGAGCTGCGGCTTTTCCAACCGGACTGGGCGGCGCTCGGGCCGCGCGGCCGCAAGCGGTGGCTGCTCAAGTACCAGGACTGGGTGCTCGACAACGCCGAGCACATCATCGACGTGGTGCAGTCCGAAACCGGCAAGACCCGGGCGGACGCCAGCGGCGAGCCCACCAACACGGCATCCCTGCTGGACTACTGGGCCGGTCGCGCGGAGCAATTCCTCACCGACGAGCATCCGCGCTCTTTCAACCCGCTGGCGATGACCAAGAAGCTCACCACCACGTACCGCCCGTATCCGGTGGTGGGGGTCATCACGCCGTGGAACTTCCCGTTCCTGATGCCCGGGTTGGACCTGGTGCCCGCATTGGCCGCCGGCGCGGCGGTGCTGCTCAAGCCGTCTGAAGTGACGCCGCTGTCCGCGGTGGAATTCGTCCGCGGCTGGACCGAGATCGGTGCGCCGCCAGTGCTGGCACTGGCAACCGGCTACGGGGCCACCGGCGCCGCGGTCATCGCCAACGCCGATTTCGTGCAATTCACCGGGTCCACCGCCACCGGCCGGAAAGTGGCCGTCGCCTGCGCGGAGCGGCTGCTGCCCTACAGTCTCGAACTCGGCGGCAAGGACCCGGCGCTGGTGCTGGCCGACGCCGACCTCGACCGGGCCGCCAACGGAATCGCCTGGGGCGGCATGTTCAACTCCGGACAGGTGTGCGTGTCGGTGGAGCGGGTGTACGTCGAGGCACCGGTCTACGACGAGTTCGTGGCCAAGCTCACCGACAACGTCCGGCGGCTGCGGCAGGGCCAGGACGACCGCACGTTCGCCTTCGACGTCGGAGCGCTGGCCACCAGCGCCCAGCGCGACATCGTGCAACGCCATGTCGACGGGGCGGTCGCCGCCGGTGCCCGGGTGGTGACCGGCGGCAAGCCGACCGGAACCGGAACCTTCTTTCAGCCAACGGTTCTCGTCGACGTCGACCACTCCATGGCGTGCATGACCGAGGAGACGTTCGGACCCACCCTGCCGGTGGTCAAGGTCGCCGACGAAGCCGAGGCGATCCGGCTGGCCAACGACTCGGTATACGGGCTGTCGGCCACCGTGTGGACCGGCGACAAGGAACGCGGTGACCGGATCGCCCGTCAGCTCGATGTCGGGGCGGTCAACATCAACGACGTTCTGTGCAATGCATTTGCCTGTGACGTGCCGATGGGCGGCTGGAAACAGTCCGGGGTCGGCGCCCGTTGGGGAGGTGCGGCAGGGGTACTCAAATACTGCCGGCCACAAGCCATCACCTCGCCGCGGGTGCCGACCCAATCCAAGGAGCTGCTCTGGTATCCGACCTCGCCGCGTCGGGTCAAATTCGCATTGAGCCTGTTGCGCGCGTCCGCCGCTCGAGGGGTGCGGCGGCTCGGTATCGCGCCGAGGGCCGCCCGGTGAAATGCCGGGCGGCGGTGCTGCGCGGGATCGGCAAAGACTGGGAAATCTGCGACATCACGCTGGATCCGCCGCACGCCGGCGAGGTGCTGGTGAAGATGTCGGTGGCCGGGTTGTGTCATTCCGACGACCACTTCGCCACCGGCGACCTGGTTCCCGGTCCGGAGATCGCGGAGATGATGCGCGCCAACGGAATCGAAGTTCCAGAGACCTTCCCGCTGCTGGGCGGTCATGAGGGTGCCGGCGTGGTGGCCGAGGTCGGTCCGGAGGTGCGCTCGGTGCGGCCCGGTGACCGGGTGGCGATGTCGTTCATTCCCGCCTGCGGCAGCTGCCGGTTCTGTGTGTCGGGCATGACCTACCTGTGTGATCTCGGTGCCGGCGCATACGCCAGGGAAATGACCACCGACGGCACGGTGCGCCGCCACGTCGACGATGAGGACCTGTTGGCACTGATGCAACTCGGCACCTTCGCTGAATATGTGGTGGCCTCCGACAAGTCAGTAATCAAGATCGACGACACGACGCCGATGCACGCCGCCGCGCTGGTGTCGTGTGGTGTCACTACCGGGTGGGGATCAGCCACGGTGACCGCCGGCACGGAGCCGGGCGACACCGTGGCCGTGATCGGCGTCGGCGGCGTCGGGATGAATGCCCTGCAGGGCGCCCGCGCAGCTGGCGCGAAATACGTAGTCGGTGTGGATCCTGTTGCGTTCAAACGTGATTCCGCCATATCATTCGGCGCCACGCACACCGCGGAATCGGTGGAGGCGGCGTTGCCACTGGTACGGAGCCTCACGCAAGGCGT
This sequence comes from Mycobacterium sp. NGS51, assembly GCF_059812525.1. Classification (NCBI taxonomy): domain Bacteria; kingdom Bacillati; phylum Actinomycetota; class Actinomycetes; order Mycobacteriales; family Mycobacteriaceae; genus Mycobacterium; species Mycobacterium sp. NGS51. The sequence goes on along the minus strand of NZ_JCALCV010000013.1, from coordinate 123,423 downwards.
GATGGCCGACCGGGTGATCATCACTGCGGGCGTCGTCCACACCAATCTGCTTGCTCCGGCGATGATGTTGACCCGCAAGGGTGGAACGTGTGTGCTGACCGGAATAACGCCATACGGCGAAATGCTGGTGCCGCTCATGCTCACCGACATGATCGTGTCGCATAAACGACTGCAGGGCGCGTTGTTCGGCGGGATGAACCCGCGGGCGAGCATCCCCATGCTGCTGTCGATGTATCAGAACGGCAAGCTCAAACTCGACGAACTGGTGACGCGGCGCTACCGGCTCGAGGACATCAACGACGCCGTTGCCGACATGCGAGAGGGTCGAAACATCCGCGGCGTCATCGAATTCGATTAGGGCCGACGCCCACTCCAGCCGCGGGCAGGCGACCGAGAGTTACTCGGTTCCGATAGAGTTAATCTCGTGACCACGAGCGGACAGCCCGACGCCCGGACGCGGCTGCTCGAAGTAGCCCGGCGGCGGTTCGCGGTCGACGGAGCGTTGGCAGCGACGCTGGACGAGGTCCGCCGTGAGGCCGAGGTGAGCGTCGGGGCGCTCTATCACCACTTTCCGGACAAGTCGACACTGGCAGCCGCCGTTTACGCCCAGGTGATGGGGGAGTACCAGGTCGGGTTCGTGACGATGCTGAGGGGGCAGGCCACCGCCGAGGGCGGGATTCGCGGTGGCGTCGAGCATCACCTGCGATGGGTGGCCGCCAACCGCACCGAGGCGGCGCTGTTGCTCGGTGATCGGCTCGACAGCGCCACCTTGCGCGAGTCCAACCATGAGTTCTTCTCCGCCATCCGGGACTGGTGGCGGCCGCACCACAGCTACGGCGTGCTGCAGCCGATCCGCCCGGGCATCACCGCTGCGCTGTGGTTCGGCCCGGCACAGGAATTCAGTCGGCATTGGATCGCCGATGGCGAAACGAGAATGCCCCGGGCCGCCGTCCGGGCATTCGCCGATGCCGCGTGGACGGCATTGCGCGCCAACGATAGTGAGGAGGACGACCGTTGAACGAATCCTTGTACAAGCGCATGGTCGCCGATGGCGACGACCGGCAGGCGCCGCCGCGGGTTCGCGTCGAGCACCGCGGCGACCGCGCGGTGGTGACTCTCGACGAACCCGACCGACTCAACGTGCTCTCCGCGCCGCTGGTACGACAACTGCGGCGGGCACTGGAGCACCTCGCCGCCGACACCGATATCCGCGCGGTCGTCGTGACTGGCGAGGACCCCGGCTTCAGCGCCGGCGGTGACCTGAAAATGATGCGTGCGGCCACCGAGCAGCTGAGCCAGCCCGAAGGAGTCGCCGATGTCTGGCGCTGGATCCGTCGTGAATTCGGCGGCATCGCAAGGCTGATCGCCGGATCGGACACCATCTTCGTGGCCGCGCTCAACGGCCCCGCCGCCGGAGTCGGGCTGGCCTGGGCCTTGACCTGTGACCTGACCATCGCCAGCGAACGCGCGGTGATCGTCCCCGCGTTCGGCCATCTCGGTCTGATTCCCGAGGTCGGCACCAGCTGGGCGCTGACCCGGTGTCTCGGCTACCAGGGCTCGCTGGCGTACTACCTGCGGGGGGAGCACATCGACGCCCACACCGCGCAACGACTCGGCCTGGTGCACGAAGTCGTCGCCCATGACCAGCTTCTCGCCGTGGCTGACGACTGGTGCTCGCGCGTCGCCTCGATGCCCGCCCACGCCATCGCGATGACGAAGCCGCTGCTGCGCACCGCGGCCGACGCCAGCTGGAACGACGCGCTCACGCTGGAGGAATTCGCCGAACCGATCTGCTTCACCACCGCCGCATTCGCCGACAGCGTGCACGCCATGCTGGCCCGACATTGACTCGATACGACCTGGCGGCGATCGCAAGCGCGGCGGAGCCGGGCGCAGCGGGTCGCCGCCGATACGACCAAGCCGGACGCACGTATTCGGTGACCCGGCAATCGGACCCACGTATTCGCGCGGTTATCGACCATGCTTTGCAGGGCATCGCGACGATTGCGAACATCGGCGCCGGCACCGGCTCCTACGAACCGTCGAACACCGTCGTCGCGGTGGAACCCAGTCGCGTCATGATCGCGCAACGCCCGGTTGGTGCCGCACCGGTGATCCAGGCTATTGCAGAACACCTGCCGATCAGCACGGCTGCTGTCGACGCCGCACTCGCGGTGCTGACCGTGCACCACTGGGCCGATCTGCAGGTCGGGATCGCCGAGATGACGCGCATCGCGCGCCGCCGTGTTGTCATCCTCACCTGGGACGAGGCCGTCTTTCGTGAATTCTGGCTCTTGCGCGAATACCTGCCCGCTGCCGCGGAGACGGATGCGCGGCTGGCTGTGCCGATCGCCAAATTGGTGTCGTTGCTTGGCAATGCGTCGATCCAGCCGGTCCCGATTCCGTACGACTGCGTTGACGGATTTGGCGGAGCCTATTGGCGTCGCCCACACGCCTACCTCGAGGCCGAAGCCCGAGCCGGGATGTCGATGCTCGCCCTGACGCCGGAACCTCTGCTCCGGGAGGGACTCTCACGGCTGCGCACCGATCTTGCCACTGGCGCGTGGACACGTCGGCATGCCGATCTTCTGGACAAGCCAGCGCTGGATCTCGGATATCGGCTCGTTGTTGCGGACCTGCCGGGGAGTCAGGCTTGAATGTTGGCGGTCACCGCGCCGGTGAGCCGGATCAGATCTGCCGGAGACACCGCGACGTCCCAGCCGCGCCGGCCGGCACTGCAATACACCCGATCCCAGCCCAGCACGTCGGCGTCGATGACAGTTGGCAGCGGTTTGCGCTGCCCAAGTGGCGACACCGCGCCCACCACATAGCCGGTCGCCCGCTGTGCAGTAGTGCGGTCAGCCATCGTCGCGCGGGAAAGCCCTAATGCCGCGGCCGCGGCCTTCAGCGACAGTCGGGACGGCACCGGCAGTACGGCAACGGCCAGTCCGTTGGGTTCGGCAATGACCAGCGTTTTGTAGATCTGTTCCGGTGCGATGCCGTGCGCGTCGGTCAGCAGGCGGACAGCTTCGTCGCCAAACGAGCCTTCCTGCGGATCGTGGGCGAACCTCACCACCTCATGCGCCACGCCTGCGGCCGATAGCGCCGCAAGCGCCGGAGTCGCCGCGCCCGGCATCGACTTATGGCGCGCGATATCCGGGCGGGTTCGGGCTTTCCACCCACAGGTCAACCCCGAGCTCACCGCCCGGTGTGCAGTCATACACCGACAAATCGCTGACCCCGGATTCGACCAATACGTCCTCGCACAGGACCGAGTTACCGGTGTACTCCCCGGCGGGCTTGTTGAGAATGGCGTAGGCGGCGTCGGCGTACACCTCGGGCTTGCGCGCCCGCGCCATCGCCTCGTCGCCGCCCAGCAGGTTCTGTACGGCGGCGGTGGCTACCAGAGTGCGTGGCCACAGGGTATTGGATGCGATGCCATCGGCACGCAGTTCCTCGGCAATACCCAAGGCGCACAACGTCATTCCGAATTTAGCCATCATGTACGCGGTCGGCTTGAGCCACTTGGACTCGAGCAGTATCGGCGGCGAGAGCGTCAGGATGTGCGGGTTGTCCCGGCCTTTCATGTGCGGGATACAGGCCGCCGACACCGCATAGGTGCCGCGCACCTGGATGCCGTTCATCAGGTCGAAACGCTTCAGCGGCACCTCGGTGATGGATCCCAGGTTGATCGCCGACGCGTTATTCACGCACATGTCGATGCCACCGAACTGCTCCACGGTCTGGGCGACTGCCGCCTCAACCGAGTCGCCGTCGCGAATATCACCGACGATCGGCAGCGCCTGCCCGCCGGCGTCCTCCAGCTCCTTCGCCGCGGTGTACACCGTGCCCGGCAATTTGGGGTGCGGTTCGGCGGTCTTGGCGATGAGCGCAATGTTGGCCCCGTCGCGCGCGGCCCGCATGGCGATCGCCAGGCCGATACCGCGGCTGGCCCCGGAAATGAACATGGTTTTGCCGTTCAGAGACATGGCGTCACAGTAACGCCGCGAGCGCCGGGCCGGGATCAGCGGTCCAAATCAGGTACCGACGGTTGGCCTGGCCAGGAAATAGCCGGGTCGCCGAAGCTGTTGACCATCACAGTTCGGTGGCCGCCGTGACGGCCACACAAGACACTGTCGGGTGCAGCCTTTAGATTGGGGAGAAGGGGAGTCTGGTGTCAACGGCGATGAGCCTGCTGGAGCGTCCGGTGTTGGTGCCCGGGCTGTCCGGTGATACCGCTACCGAAGGGATTGTGACAACCAAGATGGCCGACAGCGATGGCTCGACCGGGCCCGAAGTGGCCGCGCCCGATCCCAGGGAGGAGACGGACGAGCAGCTCACGGCACGCTTCGAACGCGACGCGATCCCGCTGCTAGATCAGCTTTACGGTGGCGCCCTGCGCATGACGCGCAATCCGGCCGACGCCGAAGACCTGCTGCAGGAGACCATGGTGAAGGCCTATGCGGGCTTCCGCTCGTTCACGCCGGGCACCAATCTCAAGGCATGGCTGTACCGCATTCTGACCAACACCTACATCAACAGCTACCGCAAAAAGCAGCGCCAGCCGGCCCAATATCCGACCGACGAAATCACCGACTGGCAGCTGGCCGCCAGCGCTGAGCACTCCTCGACGGGGTTGCGCTCCGCCGAGGTAGAGGCGCTGGAGGCGCTGCCGGATACCGAGATCAAAGAAGCGCTCCAAGCGCTGCCCGAGGACTTCCGGATGGCGGTGTATTACGCGGATGTAGAAGGTTTCCCGTACAAGGAGATCGCCGAGATCATGGATACGCCGATCGGCACGGTGATGTCGCGCCTCCACCGCGGCAGACGCCAGCTGCGTGGGTTGTTGGCCGACGTGGCCAAGGAACGGGGCTTCCTCCGAGGCGGCCAGGCGCCCGAGGAGGTGTCGTCGTGACTGAGTTCTCGTGCGGATCGGGTAGCGCTGAGGACGCCCGCGCCAAGGCCGACTGCGCTGAAGTCATCGCCGAGGTATGGAGCCTGCTCGACGGTGAGTGCACCGCGGAAACCCGCCAAAAGCTGCGTCAGCACCTCGAGGAATGCCCCGGTTGCTTGCGGCACTACGGGCTCGAGGAGCGGATCAAGTCGTTGATCGCCATGAAATGCCGAGGTGAGAAGGCCCCGGAGGGCCTTCGCGAACGGTTACGTCTGGAGATCAGCCGGACCACCATCATCCGCCGTCAGGGCACCTGGCCCCTCTGAGACGGGATTGCCCAGCCGGCCCGCAACGACGCCGGGTCAGGAATTCGGGCGCTTGCCGTGGTTGGCCTTGCTGTACTTGCGGTCGCGCTTCTTCCGGCCTCGTTTGGCCATGACTGATCCTCCTTGCAGGTATACCGGCTGGTCAGTCTTTCATGCTGCCGAAGTTCGGCGGTGCCAGGGGCTACACAACCGGGACGTTCTGCCCCGGAACCGGAAGGTTGGTCGCCCCAGGCGTTTGGGCGGGTAACCCCGGTATCGCGGGGGTCTGGCCGGGCGTCAGGGCGCTGGGTTGGCCCGGCAATGTCGGGGTTTGGCCGGGCGACAGCAGCCCCGGTGTCGCCGGTGTCTGGCCCGGCGTCAGCGTGCCCGGTGTTGCCGGTGTCTGGCCTGGCGTCAGCGTGCCCGGTGTCGCCGGCAGCTGGCCGGGGGTCAGGGTGCTGGGTTGGCCGGGCAATGTGGGGGTTTGGCCCGGCGTCAGCGTGCCGGGGACCTGGCCGGGCAGCGTGCTGGGTATCTGGCCCGGCGACAGCGTGCCGGGAAGCTGGCCAGGAACCTGGCCGGGCAGGGTGCTGGGAACCTGGCCCGGCAGGGTGCTGGGAACCTGGCCGGGCAGCGTGCTGGGGTACCCGGGAGTCACCGGGCTTGCACCGGAGCTGGCGGGCATGAACGCCGATCCGCTGCCCGGGAAAACAGCGTTGAGCAGCGCACCCAACTCGTTGAAGATCGCATTGCTGATGCCCACACCGCTGGTGGGGTCGGCGGCGGGAACGGGCACTGGATCATCGACCAGGACAGGTTGCTGGGGAGTCGCCGCGGCGACGCCGCTGCCAAGACCGATCCCAGCCATCGCGGCAAGCGCAACCCCCGCGCCGACGGTCGCGCGAACCACCGGCCGGCATGACTTCGAAATCTCAAACATGTTCGTGAACAACGGAATTGCACCTCCACTCAATTCGTACACCCAATGCTCTTCAGCCACTCAAATCACTCTGGAAACAATGCTGCTCAATAGTCACAAAAGAAACACGACACGGTCACGGAACGAACTCTATAGATTTGCTTACCAATCTTGGAGTTTGCTTACTCTCTGCGAGGCGGTCCCCGGAGGACCCTCTCGGCGCACCGACGATGGCCGATTGTGGTTCGATGTGAGCGACGGGAATGGCGCAAACAGCGGCTGGGTGACGAACGGGGTAATGATGGCCGAGGACGTCCGCGCGGAGATCGTGGCCAGCGTGCTCGAAGTCGTGGTCAAAGAGGGCGACCAGATCGGCGAAGGCGACACTGTCGTGCTGTTGGAGTCGATGAAGATGGAAATTCCGGTCCTGGCCGAAGTCGCCGGCACAGTCAGCAAAGTGAGCGTATCGGTGGGAGATGTCATCCAGGCCGGCGATCTTATCGCGGTCATCAGTTAGCCATTGGCTTTGCCGAACCCAAACACCGGGAGTGACTGATGTCGACTCTGGGTGATCTGCTCGCCGAACACACCATCCTGCCGGGTAGCGCCGTCGACCACCTGCACGCGGTGGTCGGGGAATGGCAGCTGCTGGCTGATCTGTCGTTCGCCGATTACCTGATGTGGGTACGCCGCGACGACAGCGCGCTGGTATGTGTGGCGCAGTGCCGGCCCAATACTGCGCCGACGGTCCTACTGCGGGATGCTGTCGGCACCGTCTTTCCCGCCGACAAGGTGCCGCTGGTCGCAGCGGCGTTCGATTCCGGTGTCATTGGGCGCGGAAATGTTGCGGCTCACGAGGATCCGCGGTTACAGACCGGTCTGAACGTCGAAGCGGTGCCTGTCAGATACGGCGACCGGGTGGTCGCGGTGCTGACCCATCAAACCGCAGAGGCGGCCGCCGTCCGCAAATCCAGTCCACTGGAGACCGCCTACGTCGACTGCGCAGCAGATCTGGTGCACATGCTGTCGGAAGGCACCTTTCCCAATGTGGGCGACGTGGCAATGTCGCGCTCCAGCCCGCGGGCCGGTGACGGCTTCATCCGCCTCGATGTCAACGGTGTGGTGTCCTACGCCAGCCCGAACGCGCTCTCGGCCTATCACCGGATGGGTCTGACCTCGGAATTGGAGGGCCACAACCTCGTCGAGGTGACCCGTCCGTTGATCTCCGATCCGTTCGAAGCCCAGGAACTCGCCGACCATGTGCAGGACTCGTTGGCCGGCGGCTCGAGCATGCGCATGGAGGTGGACGCCGGCGGCGCGGCGGTGTTGTTGCGTACGCTGCCGCTGGTGGTGCACGGCGCGGCGGCCGGGGCGGCGGTGCTGGTACGCGACGTGACCGAGGTCAAGCGCCGCGATCGTGCACTGATGTCCAAAGACGCCACGATTCGAGAAATCCACCACCGGGTGAAGAACAACCTGCAGACCGTGGCTGCGCTACTGCGCCTGCAGGCACGCCGGACGACGAACTCAGAAGGCCGCGAGGCGCTGATCGAATCGGTGCGCCGAGTGTCGTCGATCGCGCTGGTCCATGACGCGTTATCAATGTCGGTCAACGAAGAAGTCAACCTCGACGAGGTGATCGACCGGATCCTGCCGATCATGAATGACGTGGCGACGGTGGATACGCCGATCCGGATCAACCGGACCGGCATGCTCGGCGTGTTGGACTCCGACCGGGCCACGGCGCTGATCATGGTGATCACCGAACTGGTGCAAAACGCCATCGAGCACGCTTTCGACCCGAACGGCGGCGGTTCCGTCGGTCGTGTCGGCGGGGGCGGCTCGGTGACCATTCGCTCCGAGAGGTCGGCCCGCTGGCTCGACGTGGTGGTTCATGACAATGGCCGCGGGCTGCCCGACGGGTTCAGCGTGGAAAAGTCCGACCGCCTCGGCCTGCAGATTGTGCGGACCCTGGTATCCGCCGAACTCGACGGTTCGCTGCGTATGCACGATGCCGCCGAGGGCGGCACCGATGTGGTGTTACGTGTCCCGATTGGGCGCCGCGCCAGGCTCGTGCAATAGTTTGCGCGGCGGCCCTGACGAAGCCTTCACACAATGTCGCGGCCCCGGCAGTTGCCGAGGCCGCGACGTCAAAGGGTTTTTGTCAGACTCCGCTGCGAGCCTTGGTCCGAGCGTTGCGGCGCTTGAGCGCGCGTCGTTCGTCTTCACTCATTCCGCCCCACACGCCGGAGTCCTGGCCGGTATTCAGCGCCCAGGACAGGCATTCGGTGGTCACCGGGCAGCGGTTACAGACCAGTTTCGCGTCAGCGATCTGGGCGAGCGCCGGCCCGCTGTTCCCCACCGGGAAGAACAGCTCCGGGTCTTCGTCGCGACAGACCGCCTTGTGGCGCCAATCCATACGTCGTTACTCCTCACTATGTGCGCAGCAGAGCGCACGGGCATTTTTCTTCGGCTGTTAACGCGGGCACAAGAAAGTCTCGGTACCGTTGCACGCGATCATTCGATCGTTTCACAGGCTCAACGGATGTCAATAGCGCGCGCGGACAGGTGGGCAATCTCACTTTGAGGGTCTGGTTCTAAAACCCTTAATCGTTTGTACTACGATCCGGGCGCAGTTGCGTCCTCGATTAGCCCGAATTGGCGGTTACCGCAGTTCAGGCATGGTTTTTTGCCAGCGGAGCGACAACGGACAGGGCGTCGGGAACGGCTCGAAAGGTCATCTGCTCGCGCTCGCCGAGATAGTCACCGTCAAATTGGCTGGCAATCGGTGGCCCGTCGCAGGTGACCCGCACGCAGGCTGCATCGTCGTCCCGGACCAGCTGCTTGGCCTGCATTTTCGGCTGCTTGGCAAGCATCTGCCGGACAACCTTCAACGTCGGGATCACCTTCAGGCTGGTGACCCCGAAAACACCCAGGCCGGATTCGAAGCTGCAGTCGGGGTTTGTCCACACCGGCCGGTCGTCGGCGAAGGTCCACGGGCTGGAGTTGGACACGAAGACGAAGTGCACCCCGGAAACCGGGTCGCGACCGGGCAGGTGCACCGTCAACCGCGGTTCGCGACGCGTGCTGGCCAGCACCGCCGGCACCGCCGTGCGGATATAGCGCGACGGCGTCACTTTGCGGCCCCTTTCGCGTTGCGCTTCGACCGCGGCCACTACCTCGGCGTCGACGCCCATCCCGGCGTTGAGCACCGCCCAGCGCTCGCCACAATCGATCACCCCGATCCGGCGCCAGTTCGGCTGGTGCCCGTATTGGTCGAGCAGCCCGATCAGCTGGTTGGTGGCGTCGACCGGGTCGGGATAGATGCCCAACGAACGGGCCAGCACATTCGCCGAGCCACCGGGCACGATCGCCACCGCCGGGACGTGGCCGGTCGGCAACTGGCCCGGCGCTCCGAGCAGGCCGTTGACAATGTTGCTGACGGTGCCGTCGCCGCCGTGCACGACGAGCAAATCGACACCGTCATCGGCGGCCGCCTGTGCGATTTCACCGCCGTGGCCGCGGTGGGTGGTGTGTTCGACGGTCAGTTGAAGACGGCTCTGCAGCGCGTGCGTCAACAGGTCGCGCCCTGCGGAAGTGGTGGAGGTCGCGGTCGGGTTGACGATCAGCACGGCGCGCATGACGCCAAAGCCTACGGGACCGGCGGTGATGCCGAGCCGCGCAGCGGAGCGGTCCATTGGGTTCAGTCGGTGGCTACGCTGACGCCATGACTGTCCCGGCTCCGACCAGCCTGCGTGCCGCGGGCCTGATCGTTGCTGTGCAAGGTAGCGCCGGTTTGGTAGTGGCCGCAGTGCTGCTGTTACGGGGACTCGGTGGCGCCGATCAGCACGCGGTCAACGGTTTTGGGACCGCAGTGTGGTTCATCCTCATCGGCGGCGGGCTGCTGGCGGCTGGATGCGCTTTGCTGGCCGGGAAGCGATGGGGACGCGGACCCGCGGTGTTCGCCCAACTGCTGTTACTGCCGGTCGCGTGGTATCTCGCGGCGGGATCTCATCGGCTGCCAGCCGGGATTCTGCTGGGCCTTATGGCGGTGACCGTGCTGGCGTTGCTGTTCAGTTCCCCTGTGTTGCGCTGGCTCTCCGACTGGTCAGTGTGATTCGGCCAGCTCGGCCAGCTCTGAGCCGGACAGCCGATAGGTTGTCCACTGCCGCTGCGGCTGACCGCCGACGGCGTCATAGAGCGTGATCGCATCGGAATTCCAGTTCAGCACCGCCCACGACAGTCGCGTGTAGCCGTTGTCGATGCATTCGCGCGCCAGCGTCGACAGCAGCGCGCGGGCCAGCCCGCGGCGGCGAAATTGCGGGCGCACGTAGAGATCCTCCAGATGGATACCCGCAACACCGTCCCACGTGGAGAAGGTGAGGAACCACAGCGCCGCCGCTGCAATTTCACCGTGCACATCGGCGACGTGTCCCCGCAGCGTCACCGGCTCGTCGAAAAGCGCAGTGCTGATGTGCCGTTCGGTGACGGTGCAGTCGTCGGACGCGCGCTCGAAGTCGGCCAGCTCATGGATCATCGCGGTGATCATTGCGACGTCTGACCGTGTCGCTCGTCGGATATGCGCTGTCACGGCTGAACTCCCAGCGCGCTCAGAAACGTGACGAATTTCATTGTGGTTTCCTCTACTTCGTCGTCCGGATCGCTTTCGGCGACGATGCCGCCCCCGGAGTGAGCGAGCGCGGTGCGGCGGTCGGCTGACAGCTGCGCACCGCGGATGGACACTACCCACCGGCCGTCGCCGCGGACGTCGCACCAGCCCACCGCGCCGGCGTAGAACCCGCGGTCGCCCTCCAGCTGGCTGATGAGCTGCGCCGCGGTGCTTGTGGGAGAGCCGCCGACCGCCGGCGTGGGATGCAGTGCCAGCGCCAAATCCATTGCGGTAACCGAAGGTCGGCGCAGCCGTCCGCTGATCGGGGTGCTCAGATGCCACAGCGCTGCGGTGTGACTCAGCTGCGGTGTGGACGCAATCGTCAATTCACTGCACAGCGGCTCGAGGGCCTCAACCATCGCGTCGATGACCAATTGGTGCTCGTGGCGGTTCTTGGCCGATTCGGCCAGCCCGGCACCGGTTGCGGCATCGACGTCGGGGTCGACGGCACGCGGTGCCGAGCCGGCGAAGGGCTGACACGTCACTCGGTCACCGTCGCGGGCAACCAGCAGTTCTGGGCTGGCGCCGACCAGCGTCATCCCCTCATACTGGTCGCCCGCCGCCGTGAGGTCGACGAGATAGCCGTAAGCGCCAGGGTCTTTGGCGGTCAGTCGGCGCAGAACCACTCGAGCATCCAGCGGCGTCTCGGCAACCAACCGCAATGCGCGCGCCAGCACGACTTTCTGCAGAGCGCTGCCCGGCGCGGCCAGCTGATCGCATGCCCGCCGTACCCGGGTGCGGTGTTCCGCGGGTGGGGGGACCATCTCGGCGATGTGTACCGGCGGCAGCGGGCCGGACGGCCACTCGGACAAGGTCTGCTCGTGCCGCACGGCGTGCGGCGACATCAGCGCAGCCGGCTTATTCACGTCAAAGGGCAACGCGCCCAGAATGATTGACGCCGCACCTGAACGCAGCGCGGCTTGTGCGCTGGCCACGTCGCGATAGCGGCCTCGAACGCCGTCGCCAAGCAGGACCCCGCCCGGACCGCTCAATACGAACGGCGGCCCGGATGTCATCGGCCGGTCGTGCGTGGTTGCACGAGCCCGCCGAGCTGACGGATTCGGTGTTCGAAGCCGCAGACCGCGATCGAACCGGCGGCCATGCCGACGCGGCTCCCCTCGAACAGCGGCAGTTCGAGCCACCGAGCGATCACCGCACGGGAGAAATGGCCGTGGCCCACAAACAGCACATCGCGAGTCGCCAGGTGTTCGAGCGCCAACTCGACAGCCCGATCTGCGCGGTCGCTGACCTGGTCGACGGTCTCGCCGTCCGGGCAGCCGTGCGTCCAAACCAGCCAGTCCGGTTGGGACTGCTGAATTTGCGCGGTCGTCAGGCCCTCGTAGGAGCCGTAATCCCATTCGGCGATCAGCGGCGCTGTCTGGTGGATGGCCAAGCCGGCCAGCTCGGCGGTCGCCACGGCACGTCGCCGTGGGCTGGCGATCACCATCGGATCCTCCACGTGCAGCTCACCGAGCGCTTGCCCGGCGGCAACGGCTTGGGCCCGACCATCATCGGTGAGGTCGAGATCGGTGCGGCTGGTATGCCGGCCCGATTTGGACCATTCGGTCTCACCGTGGCGGAGTAGCACCAACCGATGGTTCTCGACGCCCATGGCGACCGATTGTGCCTGACACACATCGCGATCGCCGCGCGGGCAGCAGGGGATAGATGCCAGGATGGCATGGACGGCCCCATCGGGCGACGACGCAGGGGAAGCGATCAGGAGGAGCAGCGCTTAATGACCCGGGTATTGGCGATAGCCAACCAGAAGGGCGGGGTGGCCAAGACGACCACGGTGGCCTCGCTGGGAGCCGCGATGGCGGACAGTGGACAACGAGTGCTATTGGTCGATCTCGATCCGCAGGGCTGTCTGACCTTTTCGCTTGGCCAAGATCCCGACAAGCTGCCGGTTTCCGTGCATGAGGTGCTGCTCGGCGAGGTGGAACCCAGTGCCGCGCTGGTCGCCACCGCCGAGGGCATGACGCTGCTACCGGCCAACATCGATTTGGCCGGTGCGGAGGCGATGCTGCTGATGCGGGCCGGCCGCGAGTACGCGCTCAAACGTGCGTTGGACAAGCTCAGCGACCAGTTCGACGTGGTGGTCATCGACTGCCCGCCCTCATTGGGGGTGCTCACCCTCAACGGGTTGACGGCCGCCGACGAGGTCATGGTGCCGCTGCAGTGCGAGACGTTGGCTCATCGTGGCGTCGGCCAGTTCCTGCGCACGGTCGCCGACGTGCAGCAGATCACCAACCCCCAACTGCGGTTATTGGGCGCGCTGCCGACGCTGTATGACCCGCGCACCACCCATACCCGCGATGTGCTGCTCGACGTCGCCGACCGCTACGACCTGCCGGTGCTTGCGCCGCCCATCCCGCGCACGATTCGTTTCGCCGAGGCCAGCGCGTCGGGGTCGTCGGTGATGGTTGCACGTAAGAACAAGGGCGCGGCCGCCTATCGCGACCTGGCGCAAGCGCTGCTCAAGCACTGGAAGTCGGGCAAGCCGCTGCCAAGCTTCAGCCTGGAGATGTAGCGCTAGCCACCCAGCGCGACGACCGTGTCGCCGCGCTGCTCGACGATCTGCGAACCCAGCACAACGGGGATCACCGGCGACGGGACCGGCGCCCGGTTCACCGGCAGGATGTGATCGTCGGCGCCGGTGGCCGGGTCGTAGACACCGAGCCCACTGGTAACCGGGACCAGCAGCCGGCCAGCCATAATCGTCGCCGGCCCGAGCGGCACGGCCGGCCCCGCCGCCGCGACCGTGTAGCGGTAGCTCAACGTGGCCGCGTCGAACACCAGCACCGCATCGCCGGTCCACCAGGTGACCAGGTTGCCGGGCTTTGAGACCGCGCTCGCCGGCCACGGCTGCTTGGGCAGCAGCGTGCTGGAAACGGTGGTGCCGGTTTCGTCGACCACGTCGACTCTGGGCTGCGGGGAGGGCAGATACAGCAGGGTGCTGGTCTCCGACACCGCCAGTACCCGCGCACCGGAACCGGCTCCGATGCCCGGCTGGGGAACATACCGTTGCTCGGGTTCGTCTTCTTCCTTGCTCGGGCGCAGCAGCGTGAGCCGCAGATCGGCCTGGTTCGGGCATGCCTCCAGCACCGACGCCGCCGACGAACTGGCCGCCGCCGAGGTCAACGTGCAGCCGGTGTGCAGCCCTTGCGACGACGGTTTGATGCGAGCATCGATCTCGCCGTAGGACAGCATCCGGACCATGTCCGAGCGCCAAAGCTCAAGACGGGTATCGCCCACCGACAACACCGTCGTCCCGTCCGAGGACACCTCGACCTGCTTGTCGGCGTAGCTGCTGCGGGCGGGGCCACGCTGGCCGGTCGATCCGTCGATGGTGCTGACCTGGCCGCAACCCCGGCCATCGCGATAAACCGCGACCGCGTAGCGGTAGACCCAGGACACCGCGCACAAATCGGCGCCGCGGGCATAGGTCCAGCGCACCTCACCGCTGGCCGGATCGTGTCCGGCGACAGAGCGGGCGTCGCCGGTGACAACCGTGCCGCCGACCACTACCGGCGCGGTGGTTGCCGCGCTGTCGGCAGTCCAGAGCTGCCTCAGCGTTGCGGGCACCTCAGTGGCCGACCGGGGAGTGGGCGCCGGCACCGCCGCGGGGTTGCTGCTGGTTGCCCGGGCGTCGCTGGTCCACCAGATCAGCGCCGCGACGACCGCGACCACCGCCGCGATCACCGCTGCAGCCACCATGTCGGCCCTGGTGCGACGTTCGGGTTTGACCATGGCGCGGCCAGTGGCGCGGACTCAGTTGGTGTTCGCGGCGACCTCCGCCGCTTTGCGGGGCCGCCTGCGGCGACGGCGGCGTCCGTTGTGCGCGCTTTCGCCAGACGACGTGCCGGACGGGGCTTCGGCCGGGGCCTCGCCATTGCCGGCACCGGCGTCCGGATGCCTGGTCGCCGGCTTGCCGCCGCGAGTGCGCCGGCGTGAGCGGGTGCTCTTGCGCGGTCGTTGACCGTCGCCTTCGCTCGACGGGGCGCGTTTGACCTGCGACTTCCGCGGCGTACCGACCGTGCCGTTGGCGTCAGTAGGGATGCCCAATTCGGTGTACAGGTGCGGTGAGCTGGAGTAGGTCTCCGCCGGATCCGGGCAGCTAAGACCGAGCGCCTTGTCGATCATCGTCCAGCGGGCCAACTCGTCCCAGTCCACCAAGGTGACTGCCACGCCGGTGCGGCCGGCCCGGCCGGTCCGGCCGATGCGGTGCACATACGTCTTTTCGTCGTCGGGGCACTGGTAATTGATGACGTGGGTGACGTCGTCAATGTCGATGCCCCGGGCGGCCACGTCGGTCGCGACCAAGACGTCGATATCCCCGGCCCGAAACGACTTGAGTGCTTTCTCGCGGGCCACTTGACCAAGATCGCCATGGACCGCGCCGACCGCGAAGCCGCGTTCGGCCAGCTCGTCGGCCACCTTCTGGGCGGTGCGCTTGGTGCGCGTGAAGATCATCGTGGCGCCGCGGTCGCGGGCTTGCAGTATCCGGCTGACCAGCTCGACCTTGTCCAGCGCGTGCGCACGGTAGACAAACTGTTCGGTGGCGTCATGCACCGCTGATGAGTGCGGCGCCTCCGCCCGGATGTGGGTCGGCTGGTTCATGAACGTGCGGGCCAACGTGATGATGGGATCGGGCATGGTTGCCGAGAACAGCATGGCTTGCCGCTCGTCGGGGATCTGCCGCAGGATGCGTTCGATGTCGGGCAGAAAGCCCAGGTCCAACATCTCGTCGGCTTCGTCGAGCACCAGCACGGCCAGGCCGCCCAGTTGCAGGTGGCCCTGCTGGGCCAGATCCAGCAACCGGCCGGGGGTGCCCACCACGACGTCGGCTCCGGCGCGCAGCGCCTCGATCTGCGGCTCGTAGGGCCGGCCGCCGTAGATGGAAACTACCGACAAGGGCCGGCCATTGTCAGCTTGTAAGTGCTTGGCCGCGGTGGCCAGGTCGCCAAACACCTGCAGGCACAGTTCGCGGGTGGGCACCACGACGAGTGCTCGGGGGATGCCGTTCAGCGGCGGCTCGCTGGTCGTGATCCGCTGCAGCAGCGGCACGCCGAACGCGAAGGTCTTGCCCATGCCGGTGCGGGCCTGGCCGATCAGGTCATCTCCGGCAAGCGCCAGGGGGAGCGTGAGCTCCTGGATGGCGAACGGACGCTCGATGCCTTGTTCGGTCAGTGCGCGCACGATTTCGTCGCGGACGCCGAGTTCGGCAAATGTGGATGGGGCTGGGGTGCGGGTTGGTGTGATCAGTGGAGTCATGCGTGCGCGCATATGCCTTTCGGTGTTGCATTTCGGTCAGTTCGTCGCGGTCCACGCGCGCACGGTCCAACTGCCGAATACGTTGCCGATTCGCGAAGCCCTGCGCTCAAACTAGGCGGGCTAACGGCGTGCACGCACATTTCACGGGCAATAGCGGTAAGGGTCTACAGCCACCACCTTTTCTGATGATACCTGGTCGGCGGTTATGCCATAAAGATCTCGGACCAGCCGGGCGACGAAGCCGGATATAGCGGGTCACCACCGGCGCATTCGTGGCAATCGCCACCGCGCATAGAGTGTTGCCATGACTTCGCCTTCGCGCGCCGATGAGTTGGACGATCCGCCCACCCCGCGGCTGCCGGCGGACCACCCCGGCGTCAACGAGTTGTTCGCGCTGTTGGCTTACGGCGAAGTTGCGGCGTTCTATCGGCTCACCGACGAGGCCCGGATGGCGCCCGATCTGCGCGGCCGTATTTCGATGGCGCGCATGGCCGCCGCCGAGATGGGGCACTACGAGCTACTGCGCGACGCGCTGGAACACCGTGGTGTCAACATAGTCCCGGCGATGTCGAAATATGCTTCGGCACTTGACGATTACCACCGGCTGACGACTCCGAGCACCTGGTTGGAAGCGCTGGTGAAAACCTACGTCGGCGATGCCCTGGCCGCCGACTTGTATCTGGAGATCGCGGGCGGCCTGCCCGGCGAGGTGGCCGACGTCGTGCGCGCGACGCTGTCAGAGACCGGCCACTCCCAGTTCGTCGTGGCCGAGGTGCGTGCCGCGGTGACGACCAGCGCCAAACAGCGCAGCCGGCTGGCGCTGTGGTCACGCCGGCTGCTCGGTGAAGCCATCACTCAGGCTCAGTACGTGTTGGCCGACCACGACGAGCTGGTCGATTTGGTGGTTTCCGGAACCGATGGCCTCACCCAGCTGACGGCGTTCTTCGACCGGCTGCAGCACACCCACGATCAACGGATGCGCGAACTGGGCCTGGCCTAACAGCCGCCGTTCGCCCTAGCGGGTGCAGGTTGCGATGATCGTGCTGGTGGTCGACGCCACGACGGTCTGACCCTCGGCGTTGGTGATCGCACAGCTGAGCCGGCCGGTGAGGCTGGTCGCCACGACCGACTTGGTCTGCACGCCCGGGGCCAGCACGACAGTCCTGGACCAGGGCAGCGACACGTTCACGTCGGTTTGGGGCGTTCCTTGGCCGTCGGTGTAAACGACAGTCACCAGGTCCAGGAACCCCTTGGTCCCGTTCACCCGGTACACGACGGTGTTCGGATCCAGCTGCGTCGGCGGTGGCGGGCCGACTTCCGGTGGTGGCGGTGCCGCCGTCGGCGCCTCGGTGGGGCTGGATTGGCGCGGCGGTGGCGTCACCGTCGTCACGGTCTCCGGCGGTAGCGACGCGGTGGGCGGCGCCGTGGGTCGCGGGGTGGCGATCACGGTGCGGGTCGGTGGCACGACCGTAGCCGTCGTCGAGGCGCTGTCGCCGCCGTTGAGGATGACGACGGTGGCGATCACGGCAAGCACGAACACGACGCCCGCGACTGCCGCGATCGGCCGCCAGCGTTCGTCGACCGGCCCGACCCAGGCGTCGTCCGGGTAGGTCGCGTAGACCTCGTCATCTGGGTAATCCTGGATGTCGCTATCCAGGTGTTGCATGGTGCTGATGGTGCAGATGTTATCGATGTGACCCGACGTGGATTGCTCCGCGGGTGGGCGTGTTGGTCACGATTTGGCGACGACGACCCGTCGCTACCCTGCCCGCGAATGCTTGGCGCCGACCGGCTTTCACGGCCGCCTCGGCGCGTCTACTAGCCTGCTGGATAACGCCTACAACGGAAGGGGCCAGCGTGGAGGTCAAGATCGGTGTCACGGACAGCCCGCGCGAGCTGGTCTTCACCAGCGCGCAGGCGCCCGGTGAAGTCGAAGAGCTGGTCACCGCCGCGCTGGGGCAGAACTCGCAGGTGCTGAGCCTGACCGACGACAAGGGCCGTCGCTTCTTGATCCAGGCTGCCAAGATCGCTTACGTCGAAATCGGGGTCGCCGACGCGCGGCGCGTGGGCTTCGGAATCGGCTCCGCGCCGGCTACGAGCGGGTAAGTGGCACGTGCGATAACCCGCCCCAGGCGAACTGCACGGTGCCATCCACCGCGTCCTCCTTGGAGATCGGACGATCGGTGTCCAGCCAGTATCTGGCGCAGTCGACGCTGATACCGACCAGGCCCACAGCGATCATTCGGGCCCGGTGCGGGTCCAACCCGGAATCGGCGCTGATGAGGTCGAACACCGCATCGATGCACGATTCGGTGGCCACCCGCACCTGCGAGGCCACCTGCGGCTCGGTGACGTTGTCGTTCTCGAAGATCAGCCGGTAGCCCTGGCCGTCGTGCTCGATGAAGTCGAAGAACGCCTGCACCGCCGAACGTAACCGTTGCCGGTTGTCGGTGGTGGTGCGCAGCGCTTGCCGCACGCCCGACACCAAATTCTCGACATGCCGATTCAACACCGCCAAATACAACTCAAGCTTGCTGGAGAAGTGTTGGTACAGAACAGGTTTACTGACACCGGCCCGCTCGGCGATCTCGTCCATGCCAGCGGCGTGATAACCGCGGTACACGAAAACATTACTGGCAGCGATGAGCAGTTGACCTCGCCGCTCGTCACGGGGCAACCGGTTACCGCGCCGCGCGGGGGCGACGGTGTCCGTCGACCGCCTTCCGGCCGCGTTGGCGAGATCGCTCATCAAGTCCTCATCTGATCGTCGGCACACGCGCCGTCGGCGTCGCCGCGCGCTGCTGATCGCAAAGACACTACTACCCGCGTGGCCGCCTGTTTGTTATTGACTATTCCAATCACCGCGCAAGCCGTCGTACCGAGCCGCCGGGCGCGCCAAGAGCCCAGCTAGCGGCGTCCTTAGCAGCGAATGTGCGATCCTGGGGCGGTGAGTTTCGACCCAGAGCCACGTGGAACCGGCCAGGTGCCGGTGCTCCGCGACGACTGGCGAGAACCGCTGCGTGCTCAGCGGGATCCGCTCGCTTGGGGCTCGGGCCGAACCCGGTCCAATCGCGACCGGCCGCGCCGTTGGCGCAAACAAACCTGGCTGGGCCGTTTCGTGTCCACCTACGGTTGGCGTGCCTATGCGCTCCCGGTCCTGGCGGCGCTCACTGCAGTGGTGCTGTACCAGACGGCCACCGGGACCAGCGCGCCGGCGCCCGCTTCGGAGGAGCCGGTCCAGGGACCGCCGACGATCGGATCGGTGGGCACCGCCATCATCGGTGCGCCGCCACGCGGGCTGACCGAATTCGACGCCAGCCTGCCCACCGGCGTACTGCCGGACGGTGGTCCGTTCACCCCGGCCGGTGACAAGACCTGGCGCGTCGTCCCAGGTGTTATGCCCCAGGTCGGACAGGGCACCGCGAAGGTGTTCCGCTACACCGTGGAGGTCGAAAACGGGATCGATCCGACCACGTTCGGCGGCGACGATGCGTTCGCGCGGATGGTCGACCAAACGTTGGCCAATCCCAAGAGCTGGACCCACAATCCGCAGATCGCCTTCATCCGGATCGACGGATCCGACGGCACAAATCCTGACTTCCGGATCTCGCTGAGCTCTCCGATGACCGTACGCGAGGGCTGCGGCTACGAGATCCCGCTGGAGGCCTCGTGCTACAACCCGTCGTTCAGTCCCGGCGGCCAGCAGCGGGTATTCATCAACGAGGCCCGGTGGGTGCGCGGAGCGGTGCCGTTCCAAGGTGATGTCGGCTCCTACCGCCAGTATGTGATCAACCACGAGGTGGGTCACGCCATCGGCTATCTGCGCCACGAGCCGTGCGACAAGCAGGGCGGGCTGGCGCCGGTGATGATGCAACAAACTTTTTCGACAGCCAACGACGACGATGCCAAATTCGACCCGGACTGGGTCAAGGCTGACGGAAAGACATGCCAGTTCAATCCGTGGCCGTACCCGATTGCCTGACTCGGCGTCGGGAAGGTTCCCCGGCTGTTTGCCGTTGATCCAGGCAACTGCTGTGATGGGTCTAGCTGACAAAAATTGAGGAGATATTCGGTGTCGACGTCGTTGCCACCGCTGGTTGAGCCGGCCGCCGGGCTGACGCGCGATGAAGTCGCGCGCTACAGCCGCCATCTGATCATTCCCGACGTCGGTGTCGACGGGCAGAAGCGGCTCAAAAGCGCGCGGGTTCTGGTGATCGGCGCGGGCGGACTCGGCGCGCCCGCGTTGCTGTATCTGGCCGCCGCCGGCGTGGGAACCATCGGCATCATCGACTTCGACGTCGTCGACGAGTCCAACCTGCAGCGCCAAATCATCCACGGCGTGTCCGACATCGGCCGCTCGAAGGCGCAGTCGGCGCGCGACTCGATCACCGAAATCAACCCGTTGGTCGAAGTGCGCTTGCACGAAGAGAGATTGGAACCGGACAACGCCGTCGGCCTGTTCGAGCAATACGACCTGATTCTCGACGGCACCGACAACTTCGCCACCCGTTATCTGGTCAACGACGCCGCCGTGCTGGCACACAAGCCGTATGTCTGGGGCTCGATCTACCGCTTCGAGGGCCAGGTCTCGGTGTTTTGGGAGGACGCGCCCGACGGACGCGGCCTCAACTACCGCGATTTGTATCCCGAACCGCCACCTCCCGGCATGGTGCCGTCGTGTGCCGAAGGCGGTGTGCTGGGCATCCTGTGCGCGTCGATTGCCTCGGTGATGGGCACCGAGGCAATCAAACTGATCACCGGCATCGGCGAATCGTTGCTGGGCCGATTGATGGTCTATGACGCCCTGGAGATGAGCTACCGCACAATCTCAATCCGCAAAGATCCCACGACCCCGAAGATCACCGAGCTGATCGACTACGACGCGTTCTGTGGCGTGGTCTCCGATGAGGCGGCCGACGCCGCGGCAGACGCCACGATCACCCCGCGCGAGTTGCGCGAGTTGCTGGACTCGGGCAAAAAGGTTGCCCTGATCGATGTGCGCGAGCCGGTGGAGTGGGACATCAACCACATCGACGGCGCGCAGTTGATCCCGCAGTCATCGATCAACTCCGGCGAAGGGCTGGCCAAGGTGCCTCAGGACCGGGTACCGGTGCTGTATTGCAAGACCGGTGTGCGGTCAGCCGAGGCGCTGGCCGCGGTGAAGAAGGCCGGATTCGCCGATGCGGTCCATCTGCAGGGCGGCATCGTTGCCTGGGCGCAGCAAATGCAGCCCGACATGGTCATGTACTAACGCGTCTGCCCAGCTGACCCCCATTAGGCTGAGCGTGTGAGTGTCGACCCGCCGCCCGAGCACGTATTGGCGGCGTTTGGTCTGACCGGAGTGCGGCCTGCGCCGTTGGGTGGCAGTTGGGAAGGCGGCTGGCGGTGCGGTGAAGTGGTGCTGTCGCTGGTTGCCGATCACGCTCGCGCCGCCTGGTCGGCCAAGGTGCGGGAGACGCTGTTCGTCGACGGCGTGCGGCTGGCCCGACCGGTCCGCTCGACCGACGGACGCTATGTGGTCTCCGGCTGGCGGGCAGATACTTTCGTCGCTGGCAAACCCGAGCCCCGTCATGACGAAGTCGTTTCGGCGGCGGTGCGGTTGCACGAGGCCACCGGGAAACTGGAACGCCCTCGGTTCCTCACTCAGGGTCCTACCGCGCCGTGGGCGGATGTCGACGTTTTCATCGCAGCCGATCGGGCCGCGTGGGAAGAACAGCCGCTGGCCTCGGTGCCGCAGGCCGCGCGGGTTGCTCCCGCGACTGCCGACCGGCCGCGTTCGGTCGAGCTGATCCAACAGCTGGCCGGCCTGCGGCGGCGGACCAAAAGCCCCAGTCAACTTGTGCACGGAGACCTTTACGGGACAGTGCTTTTCGCCGGCGCAGCCGCTCCCGGCATCACCGATATCACGCCGTACTGGCGGCCGGCGCCGTGGGCTGCTGGTGTCGTCGTCGTCGACGCGTTGTCATGGGGAGAGGCCGACGACGGACTCATCGAGCGTTGGAATGCACTGCCGGAGTGGCCACAGATGTTGTTGCGAGCATTGATGTTTCGCCTCGCGGTTCATGCATTGCATCCGCGCTCCACGTCGGCGGCTTTCCCGGGGCTGGCCCGCACCGCGGCCTTGGTGCGGTTGGTGCTCTAAGCGCGAAAGTACAAGTAGCAACGCGTTTCCCGAGAAGGGCCGTCGCTAGTTACACTCTCGCGGAAACGCGTGACGCACTTCGCCCAGCGCGACCTTGCCGTCGTCGGCCAGCACTCCTTCGGCACGAAGCAGCTCCAACTGCCGGGTAGCTAGATGTGGTGCGGGGCGACCGGACGCGGTGATCACCCGATGCCACGGCAAATCCGAGGAGTCGGTTCGCATGATCCAGCCGACTATCCGCGGACTGGAAAGCCCTGCGGCGGCTGCGATATCGCCATAGGTCACCACCCGGCCGGCGGGGATGGCGGCCACCAGCGCGCGCACCCGCTCGACCTGCTCGTCGGTCACCGTCGCCATCGTCAGCGCATCCGCTCGCGGATCACCGCGGCGACCTCGGCGGGCTTGGCTTGGGCCACCATGTGGTCGCATTCGAATTCCAGCAGCTCAAAGTCGAATCCCAGCCGCTGACGCAGGCCGGCGACCAGGCCGTCGTCGACATATTGCGGCGATGTCCACAGCGCCCGAACCAACGTGGTGGCAATGCCTTTCGGCGGCAACACCACATCGCGGGCCAACTCGCTCCAGTACGACATCATCGCCGGCAGGCTGATCCGCCAGCCATAGCGCCCACCGGGCAGCGCCACCAGGTGTTCGTCGAGCTCGGCGTCGAGCATGGCCGGGTCGACGTCGGCCCATGCGCCGGTGGCCTTTTCGGCGCGCGCTTCTGCGGTGTCCGGGTAATCGGGCGAGGCCAGCATCGCGTCGGCGATCTCGCGCATCCATGCGCCGTCCAAACCGATCGCCGGATCCAGCAACACCAGCGCGGCCACCCGCTCGGGATGAGCGGCGGCCAGATGCAGCGCGACCGCGCCCCCGAACGAATGCCCGACCACCACCGCCGGGGCCTGATCGTCGAGCAGCGCGGCCAGCGCTGCGATGTTGGCGTCGATCGTCCACGGCGCGGACCACGACGACCTGCCATGGCCGAGCAGATCGGGGGCGGCCACGCTGACCTCGGGCAGATAGTCGGTTGCCAGCCGTTGCCAGCGCTGCCCATGGCCGGTCAAACCGTGGATGGCCAATAACCGCACCGGCCCCGGGGGGCCGTAACGGTGCACATGAAGCTTCCTCACGCGTCGTATGGTGCCAGCCGCCTGGAGCGCCGCCGGTGGCGCTGCTGCCGAAAATGTGTCAATAGGCGGGCTAGCTGCGCAGTAAGGTTTGACGGTAGATCCGGACACGCTGGGGAAGGGATCGTGTCATGGGGATGGAGCCCGACAGCAGCCCGTATGGGTCGCAGACGTTGCTGGGCCCGGGCTGGCCGAACATCGACGAGGACGTGCTGGCGGCGGCAGCCGCGGAGTTCGAACAGCTGGCGATGCATCTGACCGGGGTGGTGGTGCCTCAGCAGCAGGGGCAGATGATGCAGATCCAGGGTATCTGGCAGGGCGCCGCGGCCACGGCGGCGCTCGGAGAGGCCAGCACGATCATCAACGGCCATGAAATCAACGCCGCCGAGGCTTCAGCCATCGCGCTCAAGCTGCGCGCCATGGAGGCGTCGATCGTCAAAGCCAAGGGGCTGGCCAACGCCACCGCGCAGCTCACCCAGCACACCTGCGAAATGATCGAGGGCTTGCCGCTCCCGGGGGAAGACAAGGAGGCGCTGCTGCAAAGCCAGATCAGGCTGGGCCAGTCGCAGAACATGGCCGACGTGATGACGGGCACGACCGAGCTCGCGGGCAATCTGGGTGTGCCGGCCGTCAACCCCGCCGCGATACCCATCCCGCCCGGCGGGACGGCGGGCGCGGGGCAGGCGAGCAAAGAGTCGCAGGACGGGGTGCAAATGATGACCCAGATGATGTCCCAGGTTGGGCAGCTTCCCCAACAGCTCGGCAAGGTGGGCGGGGGCCAAGGGCTGCAACAGCTGACCCAACCCTTGCAGCAGATTTCGTCGATGTTCGGCCAACTGGGCAAAGGCGGTTCCGGCGGGGCGGATGCCTCACCGTTTGCCGCGTTTTCCAATCATCCGGCCGCCGGTGGCTCTGGCGCGACCTCGGGTGGCGGACTGATGCGGGGCGGGGGAGTGCCCGGCTCCGGCGGCAGTCCGCCGCGCACACCGCTGATGGCCAAACTGGTGGACAAGCACACCACCACGGTCGCTCCCACCGCAGTGGAGGAGGGCGCCGCCGCAGGCACCACCGTCGTCGGCGGTGCGGCACCGGTGGGCGCCGGCGGCGGCATGGGCGGCATGGGCGGAATGGGCATGATGGGACACCGGGGGGAAAGCGGCGGTTCCCGGTCGGGGATGGCGGTTCCAACGCCCCTCGACCACGACCTCACCGAAGGCGAGGACGACGATGAGTGGTGATCCTCGGCGCCGCGACAACCGGCAACAGGAGATGACAGCTGATGAGTGAGGGCTTGGAACACCACGGAACACCCACCTGGCAGCCAGGTCAGGTGCAAATGCCGCAGATGCCGATGGTGTCGCCCGGCGAAGACCCGATGAGCGCGACGATCGCCGCGGTCTTGCCGACGCTGTCCGTTCCCCTGCAAGCGAATGTCGTGGCGCTGCAAGGCAAGGAGGCCATGTTCGACGGCAAACTCGGTGCCTCGAGCGCGGCATATCAGGGCGCCGACGAGTCGGGTCAGCAGGGCGTGATGCAGATAGTCCAAACGCTGGGTCAGATGGGCAGCCAGGCCGGCGAGATGGCCGGTGCGCCCGGTCAGATGGCCGGCCAGTTCGGCGGCAGCTTCACGTCGCTGATGCAACCGATGATGCAGGCGTTCCAAGGCGCCGGCCACGGCGGGCAGGGCCATGGCGGGCAAGGGCAGTCCGCGGGCGGGCCGGGATCTCAAGGCGGCGGCGGAGGCATCGGCCAAGGTCCCGCTGGGATGGGCACCTCCCAGCAGCAGCGGGAGGACCAACCTGCCCCGCAGGGCCAGCCTGAAGCCCCGCAGAGCACCGAGCGCGACGACGCGGGAGCTGCGGCCGGACCGCAGGCCGGCAGCGACATCCGACACGACGCGGGCCGACCTCCGGTGCTGCCCGAATATCCCCGCCACAGCGGCGGTGAGGATCTCGGCCGCCGGATGTGATGCCGGTGCGGGCCCTGCACCGGTGCTGGCCGAGCGACGGTAACCGGCTGGCACCGACTTGTCGGACCTTCGTGGTGTCATGCCGCTATGGCACATCGATGGGGTCCCGAGGCGCAGGCAGTGCTGGATCCCGGCCTGCGCGGTCAACTGCGGATCGTCGGCGGCCCGGGGACCGGTAAGAGCAGCCTGCTGATCGACGCGGCGGCCGCCCGCATCGCTGCGGGCGCCGACCCGGAATCGGTTCTGTTGCTGACGGGTTCGGGACGGATCTCGACGCAGGCGCGCAGCGCGTTGATGACGCGGTTGTTGCGCGCACGGGCCGACGACGCGGGCCGCGCGGTAATCCGCGAGCCGCTGGTACGTACCGTGCACAGCTACGCCTTCGCGGTGCTGCGGCTGGCCGCGCAGCGCGCGGGCGGTCCGCCGCCGCGACTGGTCACCAGCGCCGAACAGGACGGCATCATCGCCGAACTGCTGGCCGGTGACCTCCAAGACGGTCCGGCCGCCGCGGTGGGCTGGCCCGCGCAGCTGCAACCCGCGTTGGCTACCGCCGGATTTGCCGCGGAGTTACGGGATCTGTTGGCGCGCTGCGCCGAACGCGGCGTGGATGCCCGGGAGCTGGCGCGGCTGGGCCGGCTGCACGGCCATCCGGAGTGGGTCGCGGCAGGCCAGTTCGCGCGTCAGTACGAACAAGTGATGCTGCTGCGGGGGGCTGTCGGGACGGCAGCCCCACAGGCGACGACGCCGGCCGTTGGTGCCGCCGAACTGGTGGGGGCGGCGCTGGAGGCCTTCGCCGCCGATCCCGAGTTGTTGGCCGCGGAGCGTGCCAGGATTCGGATCCTGCTGGTTGACGACGCCCAGCAACTCGACCCCCAGGCCGCCCGTATGGTGCGGGTGCTGGCGGCGGGGGCCGAGGTGGCGCTGATTGCCGGTGATCCCACCCAGGCGGTGTTCGGTTTCCGCGGTGCCGAGCCGACCCTGCTTTTGAGCGGCGATCCCGCACCAGAGCACGGCGCGGCTGCGCCGACGGTGACGCTCACGGTCTCACATCGCTGCCCGCCGGCGGTGGCGCGCGCAGTTTCGGGCGTCTCGCGCCGGCTTATCAGCCGCAACGAAATTACCGGGGCCGGAAACGATTCCGGTTTGGTGACGGCACGCTTGACCCCCTCGCGCCATGCCGAGGCAGAGGTGATCGCCGATGCATTACGGCGCGCCCATCTCATCGACGGGCTGCCCTGGTCGCAGATGGCGGTCATCGTCAGGTCAGTACCACGTGCCGGCACCGGGCTGTCGCAGGCCCTGACGCGGGCCGGCGTCCCGGTGGCCATGCCGACCACCGGCGGATCGCTGTGGCAACAGCCCGCGGCACGAGCGCTGCTGACCGTGTTGGCCGCAACAGCCGACGGCCTGGACGGCGAGCAGGCGCTGACCTTGCTGACCGGCCCCATCGGCAGGGTAAACCCGGTGACACTTCGCCAACTGCGCCGCACGTTGCGCCGCAACGCAGGTGACCGCGAGTTCGCCGACGTGTTGGTGGCGGCGTTGCGCGGCGAGGCGATTCGGCTCCCCGCCGCGCAGGCCCGCCCGGTGCGACGAGTACGGGCGGTGCTGGACGCAGCCGCTCGCGCTCAACGGGACGGTCACGACCCGCGCTACACGCTGTGGGCGGCATGGCACCGCTCGGGCCTGCAGCGTCGCTGGCTTTCGGCAGGTGAACGCGGCGGCTCGGGCGGTGCTCAGGCAAGCCGCGACTTGGACGCCGTCACAGCGCTCTTCGACATCACCGAGCAGTACGTGTCGCGTACCGCAGGCACCTCGCTGCGCGGCCTGCTCGACCACGTCAGGGCGCTGCAACTGCCCCCGGTCAGCCCCGAACCAGCGTCGACCGAGGCCGTCAGCGTGCTTAGCGCACACGCCGCGCTTGGGCACCAGTGGGACTTCGTGGCCATCGCCGGCCTACAGGAAGGACTGTGGCCCAACACCATTCCCCGCGGCGGGGTGCTGAGCACCCAGCGGCTGCTCGACGTCCTCGACGGGGTCAGCGAAACCACGTCGATGCGGGCACCGCTGCTGGCCGACGAGCGGCGGCTGCTGATCGCGGCCATGGGCCGGGCCAGCCGACAACTCTTGGTGACCGCCGTCGACGGCGAGGCCGACGACGGCGGGGAGACCGCGCTGCCGTCGCCGTTCTTCTTCGAAATCGCACAGTGGGCTATCGACGGACCCGACCCTGACACTCCGCTGCCGCCAGTGGCCGCCCCGCGGATGCTGTCGGCCACGGCGATGGTGGGCCGGCTGCGGGCTGTGGTCTGCGCTCCGCGCGACGCGGTGAGCGACGAGATACGCGCTGGCGCGGCAACGCAATTGGCCCGGCTGGCCAACGCCGGTGTGCCCGGTGCGGACCCAGCCGGCTGGTACGGGATGGCGCCGGTCAGCACCACCGAGCCGCTGTGGAGCGGTGAGGATCATGTCGTCACGCTGACCCCGTCGAGCCTGCAGACGCTGACCGACTGTCCGCTGCGCTGGCTGGCCGAACGCCATGGCGGCACCGACCCGCGCGATCTGCGCTCCACCATCGGGTCGGTGGTGCATGCGCTGATCGCCGACACGGAGAGCAACGAGACACAGCTGCTGGCCGCGCTGAACCGGGCCTGGGAGCAGCTGCCGTTCGAGTCACGGTGGTACGGCGCCAACGAGTTGGCTCGCCACCGCGCGATGCTGGAGACCTTTTTCCAGTGGCGGGCTCAGACACGCCGCGAGCTGATCGAGGTCGGCCGTGAGATCGAAGTCGACGGGGTTCTTGAGGGGACCGGCGTTCGGCTGCGGGGACGCGTCGACCGGGTCGAGCGCGACGGCGCCGGCCGCCTGGTGGTCGTCGACGTCAAAACCGGCAAGACGCCGGTCAGCAAGGACGACGCGCAGCGGCACGCCCAGCTGGCCATGTACCAGCTGGCGGTAGCCGAGGGCTTGTTGCCGGACGGCGACGAGCCCGGTGGCGCCCGGCTGGTGTATCCCGCCAGGGCCGGGGCGGGCGGCGCCGCCGAACGCGAGCAGGACCCGCTGACACCTGCCGCTCGCGACGACTGGCGCAACCTGGTCCAACAGGCGGCCGCGGCGACCGCCGGACCGCAGTTCGTCGCCCGCATCAACGACGGCTGCACCCATTGCCCGATCCGGCCGAGTTGCCCGGCCCATACCGGCACTGCGAGGGAGGGCCGAACATGATGCCGCGCCACAGTCCTGCTGAATTAGCCGGCGCCTTAGGGCTTTTCGAACCGACTGCCGAGCAGGCCGCGGTGATCGCAGCGCCGCCCGGGCCGCTGGTGGTCATCGCGGGCGCGGGCGCCGGAAAAACCGAGACGATGGCCGCCCGGGTGGTGTGGCTGGTCGCCAACGGCTACGCCGATCCCAGCCAGGTGCTGGGGTTGACGTTCACCCGCAAGGCCGCCGGACAGCTGCTGCGCCGGGTGCGTTCCCGGTTGGCCCGGCTGGCCGGCACCGGCCTGATCGCTCACACCGCCGAACCGGTTGGCACCGCGACGGTCAACACCTACCACGCCTTCGCCGGCCAGTTGCTGCGCGATCACGGTCTGTTGCTGGGCATCGAGCCGCAGACCCGGCTGCTCGGCGAGACCGAACTATGGCAGCTGGCCTTCGATGTGGTCAACGGCTACCGCGGCGAATTGCACACCGATAAGAGTCCGACCGCGGTGACCTCGATGGTGCTGCGGCTGTCAGGCCAACTTGCCGAACACCTCGTCGACACCGCGCAACTCCGTGACACCCACCGAGGGCTAGCGCATCTAGTGAACACGCTGCCGGCCGGCCCGTACCAGCGTGACAGCGGACCCAGCCAATGGCTGTTGCGGATGCTGGCCACCCAGACCGAGCGCGCCGAGTTGGTGCCGCTGATCGAGGCGCTCCATCAGCGGATGCGGGCCGAGAAGGTGATGGACTTCGGGATGCAGATGGCGTCGGCCGCGCGATTGGTGTCGACGTTCGGCGAAGTCGGCGAGCAACTGCGGAACCGCTATCGGGTGGTGCTGCTCGACGAATACCAAGACACCGGCCATGCCCAACGGGTCGTGCTGTCCGCATTGTTCGGTGGCGGAGTCGACGGCGAATTGGCGTTGACCGCCGTCGGCGATCCCATCCAGTCGATCTACGGCTGGCGCGGCGCCTCGGCGACCAATTTGCCCCGGTTCACCACTGACTTCCCGTGCCCCGACGGCACCGCGGCGCCCGTGTTGGAGCTGCGAACCAGCTGGCGCAACCCGCCACGGGCGCTGCGGGTGGCGAACGCGGTATCGGCAGAAGCACGGCGACGATCGGTGGCGGTGCACGCACTGCGGCCGCGGCCGAACGCCGAACCGGGCACCGTCTGCTGCGCGCTACTGGCTGATGTGTGCGCCGAACGCGAGTGGGTCGCCGATCACCTGCAGCAGCACTTCCAACGCGCGCGTGCCGCTGGCGTCGCACCGCCCACCGCGGCGGTGCTCGTGCGCCGTAACGCCGACGCCGTGCCGATGGCCGAGGTGCTGCGGGCCCGCGGCGTACCGGTGGAGGTGGTCGGGCTGGCCGGGCTGCTGTCCATCCCCGAGGTCGCCGACGTGGTGGCGATGCTGCGGCTGGCCGCTGATCCGACTGCGGGAACAGCCGCGATGCGGGTGCTGACCGGTCCGCGCTGGCGGCTCGGTGCCTGTGACGTCGCGGCGTTGTGGCGACGCGCAGTTGCTCTCGAAGACGTTGCACAGCAACTGGTTTCAGCCCAGCAGATCGCCGCTGCGGCCGGACCTGATGCCGACAGGGCAGGTCTGGCCGACGCCATCGACGACCCGGGGCCCGCGGGCGAGTATTCGGCGGCGGGGTATCGGCGAATTGTCGCGCTGGCCGGAGAGTTGTCGGCGCTGCGGGCACATCTCGACCATCCATTGCCTGACCTGCTGGCCGAGGTGCGCCGGGTGCTTGGGCTCGACTGTGAGGTCCGGGCTACCGCGCCAACAGGCTGGACGGGCACCGAGCATCTCGACGCCTTCGCTGACGAGGTCGCCGCCTACGCCGAGCGGGCCGGCGCCGCCGCCACGGCATCGGTCCTGGGCCTGCTGGCCTATCTGGAAGCGGCTGCCGTCGTCGAAAACGGGCTGCCGCCGGCGCAGATCGCGGTCGCGCACAACCGGGTTCAGATCCTGACGGTACATGCGGCAAAAGGCCTGGAATGGCAGGTCGTGGCCGTGCCGCACCTGTCGGTGGGCGTGTTCCCGTCCACCGGATCGGCCCGCACCTGGCTCACCGACGCCGCCGATCTACCACCGCTGCTGCGCGGCGACAGTGCCTCGACGTGCGAGCACGGCGTACCGGTGCTGGACACCTCCGATATCACCAATCGCAAACAGCTCTCCGACAAGATTTCTGCGCATCGCCGCCAGCTCGAACAGCGGCGTATCGACGAGGATCGTCGGCTGCTGTACGTGGCCGTCACCCGCGCCGAGGACACCCTGCTGCTGTCGGGCCACCAGTGGGGCGCCACCGGGATCAAGCCGCGCGGCCCGTCGGATTTCCTCTGCGAGATCAAAGATGTCATCGACCGGTCGGCTGACGACGGCGAGCCGTGCGGTGTCGTCGAACACTGGGCGCCATCGCCTGCCGACGGTGAACGAAACCCCCTGCGCGACACCGTGGTCCAAGAGGTGTGGCCGGTTGATCCGCTGGGTGCCCGCCGCGCCGACGTCGAGCGTGGCGCGGCGTTGGTGGCTGCGGCGATGTCGGCAGCGGCGCCGTCCGTCAACGCCGGGGACGAGTGGGCCACCGATGTGGATGCGCTGTTAGCCGAGCGGGAGCGCGCCACAGCACCACCTAAACCGCCCAGCCCAGGGGTACCGCCCGCTTGCGGGAGCCTGTCGGTCAGCAGCTTGGTGGACCTGGCCCGTGACCCAGTCGGCGCAACGCAGCGGCTGACGCGCCGACTGCCTACGCGTCCGGAACCACATGCCTTGCTGGGCAACGCGTTTCATGATTGGGTTCAGCGGTTCTACGGTGCCGAGCGGTTGTTCGACCTTGGCGACTTGCCCGGCGCGGCTGATTCCGACAGCGCCCAGGGCGACGCCGATGAACTGGCCGCGTTACAGGAGGCATTTCTCGCCTCCCCGTGGGCGGCTCGCACGCCGGTTGCCGTTGAGGTGCCGTTTGAGATGGCCGTCGGTGACACCGTGGTACGCGGCCGCATCGATGCGGTGTTCGCCGATCCGGACGGCGGAGCCACGGTGGTGGACTGGAAGACCGGCGAGGCGCCGCACAGCCCGGAAGCCGCCCGGTACGCCGCGGTTCAGCTCGGCGTCTACCGGCTGGCCTGGGCGGCATTGTCCGGTTGCCCGGAGTCATTGGTGCGCACTGCTTTTCATTACGTACGCACCGGGGCCACCGTGACTCCCGAGGTGTTGCCAGAACCCGATGAACTGGCCGCGCTGGTGGCCGGTTAAGCCGTGCGCCTGATCTTGAGCGCCATGGTGACCATCGGGATCTGCAATGGCAGCCGGGCCAGGGCCACGAGCCGCATCGGCCAGGGCTTGTCCCACCACAGCCGCACCATGTTGACATTGCCCGGAAAGACTCCGAGAAAAAGCGCGACCGCGGCCAGCGCACCGAGTCGGCGGGTGTTTCGGACCAGCAGCAGTGCGCCGGTGACCACTTCGGCAACGCCGGATGCATAGGTGTAGAAGCGCTGACTTCCCGGCAGTTCCACGGGAACAATGTCGTCGAACGGCTTCGGAACGACAAAATGGGTGATGCCCATGCCGATCAGCAGCGTTCCCATCCGGTATGCGGGCGCCTGGCTAGCTATTGGTGTGGTGGGGGTCATGGTTACATTGTGTCGTGCGCCAGCCGATGACAGCTAGCCGTGGCCAGAGGTAGGTGGCGACGGCACGGCGGTCTCGACGAGACCCTGACCGCCCGGCCCAGTTACGCGCTTGTCGGGGTGCTGCGCATCCCCCAGGGGCAAGCGAGTCCGGCACGCATCATTTCGCGCCGAGTGACCATCGCGCTGGTGGCATTGTTGGCTGCGACCGTGTGCGTCTATGTCGATCGCGGCGGGTATCAAGATGTGCAGGGCGACGAGTTGTCGTTTCTGGATTGCCTGTACTACGCCGCGGTGACGCTGTCAACGACCGGTTACGGCGACATCACCCCGTATTCGGAATTTGCGCGCGCGGTCAATGTCCTGGTCATCACGCCGCTGCGGATCGCGTTTCTGATCTTGTTGGTGGGCACGACGCTCGAGGTCGTCACCGAAACGTCGCGGCAGGCGCTAAAAATCCAGCGTTGGAGGAGCAGAGTGCGCAACCACACCGTCGTCATCGGCTACGGCACCAAAGGTAAGACCGCGGTGGCGGCGATGCTCAGTGATGAGGTACCCGCCGGCGACATCGTCGTCGTCGACACCGACCAGACCTCCCTCGACCACGCCGCGGCGGCCGGGTTGGTGACTGTGCATGGCGACGCCACCAGGTCCGACGTGCTGCGGTTGGCCGGCGCCCAGCACGCGGCCTCGATCATCGTGGCTGCCAGCCGCGACGACACCGCGGTGCTGGTCACGCTGACTGCCCGGGAACTCGCGCCGAAGGCCAAAATCGTGGCGTCGATCCGGGAGGTCGAGAATCAGCACCTGCTGCGGCAGTCCGGTGCCGACTCGGTGGTGGTGTCCTCGGAGACTGCTGGTCGACTGCTCGGCATCGCCACCACCACGCCCAGCGTGGTGGAGATGATCGAGGATCTGCTGACGCCGGACGCCGGGTTCGCCATCGCCGAGCGAGAGGTGGAGCAGACCGAGGTCGGGGGGTCACCGCGGCATTTGAGCGACATCGTGCTCGGCGTCGTCCGCCACGGTCAATTGCTGCGGGTGGATGCACCCGAAGTCGACGCCGTCGAGACCGGCGACCGGCTGCTCTACATCCGCAGCGTGGGGAAGTAAGTCGTGGACTTTCAGCTGCAAAGCGTTCCGCTGCTGTCGCGCATCGGCGCCGACCGGGCCGACCAGTTGCGCACCGACGTCGAGGCCGCCGCTGCGGGATGGCCGGACGCGGCGCTGCTGCGGGTGGATTCCCGCAATCAGGTGCTGGTCGCCGACGGCCGGGTGGTGCTGGGAACGGCGGGCGCGTTGGCCGACAAGCCGCCCGCGGACGCGGTATTCCTGGGTCGTATCGACGGCGGACGTCACGTGTGGGCGGTGCGCGGGCCACTGGCAGCCCCCGAGGATCCCGAGATGCAGGCCGAGGTGGCGGATTTGCGCCGCGCGGGCCAGCTGTTCGACGACATCAGCGCGCAGTTGGTGTCCTCGGCCCTGGCTCTGCTGAATTGGCATGACGGTGCCCGGTATTCCGCCGTGGACGGCTCACCGACCCGGTCGGCACGGGCTGGCTGGGCACGGGTCAACCCGCTCACCGGCCACGAGGAATTCCCGCGAATCGACCCGGCAGTGATCTGCCTGGTCCACGACGGTGGCGACCGCGCTGTGCTGGCCCGCCAAACAGTGTGGCCTCAGCGGTTGTTTTCGCTGCTGGCCGGCTTCGTCGAGGCCGGCGAGTCGTTCGAGGTCTGCGTGGCCCGGGAGATCCGCGAGGAAATCGGCCTGACCGTGCGCGAGGTGCGTTATCTGGGCAGCCAGCCCTGGCCATTCCCACGCTCACTGATGGTCGGCTTCCACGCGCTCGCCGATCCGGATCAGCCGTTCTCGTTCAACGACGGAGAGATCGCCGAGGCGGCCTGGTTCACCCGCGACGAGGTGCGCACGGCGCTGGCCGTCGGCGACTGGAGCAGCCAATCGGACTCCAAACTTCTTCTGCCCGGCTCGGTTTCCATCGCCCGGGTGATCATCGAATCCTGGGCCGCAGCACGCTGAGTCGATTGCCCGCTGAGGCTTACCCGGTCAGCTCGGCGAGCTTGGCCTTGACCTCGTTTGCGCCGGGGTTGGTCAGTGTCGACCCGTCGGCGAAGCGCACGGTGGGGACGGTCCGGTTGCCGCCGTTGACGGAGCCGACGAACTCCGCAGCACCGGGGTCCTGCTCGATGTCGATCTCGTCGTAGCCGATCCCGGCGGCTTTCAACACCGTCTTGAGCCGATGGCAGTAGCCACACCAGGGCGTCGTGTACATGGTTAGCGAAGCGTTGGTCATAAGTCGTTAAACATAATCGGGGCCCGCGATATTGCCTCGGCGTGGCGATCCGCAGGGTTTGTCGGCCAGCGCTGCCAAGATGGACGCCATGCCGGTGATCGCAGACGTCTTGCTTGCCGATCTCGACGACGAACAGCGCGAGGCTGTGCTGGCGCCGCGCGGACCGGTGTGCGTGCTGGCCGGCGCCGGAACCGGCAAAACCCGCACCATCACACACCGCATCGCCCAGCTCGTCGCCTCCGAACACGTCTCTGCCGGGCAGGTTCTGGCGGTCACATTCACTCAGCGCGCGGCCGGCGAGATGCGCAGCCGGCTCCGCGGGCTCGCGGCCGCTGCGCAAAGTGGACCCGGCGTGAGTGCAGTGCAGGCGCTGACCTTCCACGCGGCCGCGCACCGCCAACTGCGCTATTTCTGGCCGCGGGTGGTCGGCGACACCGGCTGGCAGCTGCTGGACAGCAAATTCGCCGTTGTCGCCCGCGCGGCGACGGGCGCCGGGCTGCAGGTGGGCACCGACGACGTGCGGGATCTGGCCGGCGAAATCGAGTGGGCCAAGGCGTCGCTGATCTCCCCGGAGCAGTATCCGGAGGTGGTGGGCGCGGAAGGCCGCGACATTCCACTGGATGCTGCGCGGGTGGCCGCGGTGTACTCGGGCTACGAGGCGCTCAAGGCCCGCGGTGACGGGGTGGCGTTGCTCGATTTCGACGATCTGTTGCTGCACACCGCGGCGGCAATCGAAAACGACGCCGCAGTCGCCGAGGAGTTCCGCGAACGGTACCGCTGCTTTGTCGTCGACGAATACCAGGACGTCACGCCGTTGCAGCAGCGGGTGCTCTCGGCGTGGCTGGGCGAGCGCGATGACCTGACCGTCGTCGGCGACGCCAACCAGACCATCTACTCGTTCACCGGGGCCTCACCGCGTTACCTGCTGGACTTCTCCCGGCGGTTCCCCGACGCCACGGTGGTGCGCCTGGAACGCGACTACCGGTCCACCCCGCAGGTGGTGTCGTTGGCCAACCGGGTGATCGCCGCGGCTCGCGGCCGAGTCGCCGGCAGCAAGCTGCACCTGGTCGGCCAGCGCGACCCGGGCCCGGAGCCGTCGTTTGCCGAACATCCAGACGAAGTCGCCGAGGCCGCCGCGGTGGCCAAGTCGATCACCCGTCTCATCGCCGCCGGCACCGCGCCGGCCGAGATCGCGGTGCTCTACCGGATCAACGCCCAGTCCGAGGTCTACGAGGAGGCGCTGACTGAGGCGAACATTCCCTACCAGGTGCGCGGCGGCGAGGGATTTTTCAGCCGCCAGGAGATCCGGCAAGCCCTGCTGGTGATCCAGCGAGCGGCAGCCCGCGCTGCCGACGGGCCACAATCCGACCTACCGCTGCCCGACGTGGTGCGCGGGTTGCTGGAGCCACTCGGGCTGACCACGCAACCGCCGACCGGCACCCGGGCCCGGGAGCGGTGGGAAGCACTGACGGCGTTGGCCGAATTGGTCGATGAGGAGGTCGCGCACCGCCCGCAGCTGGATCTGCCCGGTCTGCTGGCCGAGCTGCGGCTGCGCGCCGACGCCCGCCACCCGCCGGTGGTCCAAGGCGTCACCTTGGCGTCGCTGCACGCCGCCAAAGGCCTGGAGTGGGACGCGGTGTTTCTGGTCGGGCTGGCCGATGGCACGCTGCCGATCTCGCACGCGTTGGCGCATGGCGCCGACAGCGAACCCGTCGAGGAGGAACGCCGGCTGCTCTACGTCGGCGTCACCCGAGCCCGGATCCATTTGGCGCTCAGCTGGGCGTTGTCCCGGACGCCGGGCGGGCGGGGCGGCCGCAAGCCGTCGCGGTTCCTCAACGGCATCGCCTCGCAGACCCGATCTGACCTGGCGCCGCGGGGGCACCGCCCGCTTGCGGGGGACAAGCCGCGGCGCAACCGTGGGACCGCGTCGCGCTGCAGGGTCTGCAACAGCCTGCTCACCACCCCGGCGGCCATCATGTTGCGCCGCTGCGAAACCTGCGCCGCCGATATCGACGACGCGCTGTTGCTGCAGCTCAAGGACTGGCGGCTGCGCACGGCCAAAGAGCTCAACGTGCCCGCCTACGTCGTGTTCACCGACAACACGCTGATCGCCATTGCCGA
Source organism: Mycobacterium sp. NGS51 (assembly GCF_059812525.1). NCBI lineage: Bacteria > Bacillati > Actinomycetota > Actinomycetes > Mycobacteriales > Mycobacteriaceae > Mycobacterium > Mycobacterium sp. NGS51. Next base: position 86,830 of record NZ_JCALCV010000013.1, on the reverse strand, counting down.
GATGCTGCCAAGCGATGACGCGGCGCTGGTTGCGATACCGGGTATCGGTGCCCGCAAGCTGGAACAGTTCGGGCCGGACGTGCTGGAACTGGTGCGTAATCGGGGATAAAGCCGCGTGGCGATCGCAAGCGCGGCGAAGCCGGGCGCAGCGGGTCGCCACTAAACCCCAGGTCAGAAAATCGGTTGCTCCGTTCAGCTGCTACGATTTAACCTCTTAGCCGCAGTTTCTGACGCTCACGCAGCACGAAAGGGGGGAGTCCCGATGATCACCATGAACGCGTTCGGCGTAGGCCTGACCGGCGCTGGCTCCCGCCATGCTGCCGCGGCGGCCGTATTGGCTGTGCTGCGTCATCGCGCCGCCGCCGCCGCGTCCGTGGATCGGGGCTCTACCTAGGTTTCTAGGAATCCCAACGGCCACGGACTCGAACCAGATCCGTGGCCATCTTTTTGGGTCGCCCGCCCACTGCCTGGTCCGGATCTCGCAAAGACCGATATCAGACCAGGAAGCAGGTGACCAGGACATGTCGACCCAGACAGTCTGCGACGAGAAGCTGCCGGAGTTGCCGTGTCATGTCGGTGATCCCGATTTGTGGTTCGCCGACAGCCCGGCCGATCTGGAGCGCGCCAAGGCGCTCTGCGTCGATTGCCCCATCCGCAACGAGTGCCTGGCCGCGGCGTTGCAACGGGCCGAACCGTGGGGCGTGTGGGGCGGCGAAATCCTCGACCGCGGCTGCGTCGTCAATCGCAAGCGTCCCCGTGGACGTCCGCGCAAGGAGGCGATTGCAGCTTAGGTCCGCGAGAGTGCAGCTACCGACGCATCGGTCGAGAGGCGGTGTCGGTGGTTGCACTCTCGCGGATGAGTCAGACCACCACGGCGTCGGGCTCGGTGAAGCCCGGAACCAACTCCTCGGTCAGCGCCTTCATCGGCACATGCGCGTCCAACTGGCACAGGATCGCGCCGACCGAGGCGATCACCCGCATCGGGATCGCCAACTTGGCCGGCAGGTCGAGTTGGCGCGCGGTCCTGATCTGCGCCACCGACCGGTCGATCTGGCCGACCGTCATCCGTTGCAGCCACTTGCGCCTGTAGTGGAAGACTTCGACCTCGACCGGCTCGACGTATTGGCGCAGCATGTCGTCGATGTCGCGCACCGACACCTGCTGGCCCTTCTGAATGAAGCCGGCCTTCTCCATCGTCGGCAACAACAGGTCGTAGTTCTTCTCGCGGGCCAGCCGGATCGCCATCCCCAACTCGATGGGAAAGCCGCCGGGAAGCGGCGCCACCGCGCCGAAATCGATGACGCCCATCCGGTTGTCGGGCAGCAGCATGAAGTTGCCGGGGTGAGCGTCGCCGTGGATGAGCTCAAGGCGGCGTGGCGCCTCGAAGGTGAACGCGGCCAGCCGAGTACCCATCAGATCGCGCTGCTCGACGGTGCCGTTGCGGATGATCTCACCCATCGGGATCCCGTCGATCCACTCCTGGATCACCACCTTGGGAGCACTGGCCACCACGTGCGGCACCACGAAATGCGGGTCATCCTGGTACGCCTTGGCGAACAGCCGTTGATTGTCGGCTTCGAGCCGATAGTCGAGTTCCATCTCGGTGCGTTCGATCAACTCGTCGACGATGCCCTGCACATCAACGCCGGGTGCGAGCTGTTTGACCACCCCGACCATGCGTTGCATGGTCTTCAGATCAGCTCGCAGCGCCTCGTCGGCGCCGGGGTACTGGATTTTGACGGCCACCTCGCGTCCGTCGGCCCATACCGCCTTGTGCACTTGGCCGATGCTGGCCGACGCCATCGGCTTGTCGTCAAAAGAGCTGAACCGAGAGCGCCATTTGGTGCCGAGCTGGGCATCGAGTACCCGGTGCACCTTGTCGGCGGGCAGCGGGGGTGCGTCCTTCTGCAGCTTGGCCAGGGCTTCGCGGTAGGGCTCGCCGAACTCCTCGGGGATGGCGGCTTCCATCACCGACAGCGCCTGGCCGACCTTCATCGCACCGCCCTTGAGCTCACCAAGCACGGTGAACAGCTGGTGGGCGGCCTTCTCCATCAGCTCGGCGTTGACTTCGTCTCTCGACTTGCCGGTTAGGCGCTTGCCGAACCCGAGCGCGGTCCGGCCGGCGATGTTGACCGACAGGCCGGCCAGCTTGGCGTTACGCGCCGCGCGGCCGCGTTTGATGTCTGTCACACACCCATCATCCATGACAGTCCGGTGTCCGCCCGCATCGATCTGGCAACAAGCGATGTCAGCATGAACACAGTGGGTGCCGGGGCCAGTGCCGCGCCACGATCGAGCCGAGATGGACGTCGAACTCCAGCGTGGCGTTGAACGCCGGCGGCGGCCCCGGATCCGCGCCCCGCACCGCCCCGATCACCCGGTTGACCTGGCTGAGCGCCAGTGCCGCCGTCGCGAGCAGCGTCGCGCGGTCCGCCGTGCCGACGGTGTCGCGTAGTTGCACCGCGACGGCGGGCCACGCTGCGTCCCGGTCTCTGCGGTGCAAGTCCGCGCAGGCCAAACAGCTCGTGACGCCGGGGATGACCAGCGGACCGACCAGCCCGGCGCCGTCGCGCACCCGCACGGCGAGGTGCGGGACACGGTGGCTGTGCAGCTCACGCACCATCCGCGGGTCGGCAATCAGGTAATCGGACAGCACCACCAGGTCGGCTCCGGCCGACGTCACCACCGCGTGCGGCTGGCTGCTGTGCTTGATCCGGGCCCCCGAGCAGCGCAGCGACTCGAGCAGCAGATCCGACAGCGGCCCGCGTCCATGCACCCGAATCGACGCGGACCGCCCGGGCGTCTGCCGGCGGCTGCGGCTGACCACCCCAGCCTCGACCAGTTGCGCGAGGAGGTCGGCAAGGTGTTCGGCGGCCACCGCGGGTGCCTGATGGTGCAGCTCGGTCATCGGCGTCGGTGCGTGCATAGACCGCAGCAGCGTGGCCAGTTGGGCAGCGGTCAGGCCGGTGGGCGGCTGGATCAGTACCGCGCGACGTGGATCCCAGCCCACCTGCACGGCGCCGTCCGGGCGCACCACCACGGGCATCGCCGGGTCCAGCGCATACAACGGCAGCGCGACGGGCGCAGGTCGGCCCTGGGGCATGCTTCGCAGGGTGCCACGCCGAAGGCGCCGGGTTGGCTCAGTTATCCACAGGTCCGTCGGGGCCAGGATCAGCGCCACGCTCGAATTCGCTGATCGCCCGATTGATCGCAGTGTCGATACCGCTGGTGTCGCCGCCGATGATTCGGTCGATAAAACCGGCTGGCTCGTCGAGGTCTTCCGACGCGGGCAGCAGATCGGGGTGCTGCCACACCCCATCGCGGGCATCCACACCAGCGGCCTGAGTCAGACGTTCCCACAGCACGGCGGCTTCCCGGAGCTTGCGGGGTCGCAGTTCCAAACCGACCAACGTGGCGAACGTCTGCTCGGCGGGCCCGCCGGTGGCTCGGCGTCGGCGCAGCGTCTCGGCGAGCGCGTCAGCACCGGGCAGGCGGTCGCCCAGCGCGGCCATCACCACGGTCTGTACCCAACCCTCGATCAAGGCCAGCAGTGTCTCCAGCCGTTCGAGTGCCTGGGTCTGCTCCGGTGTTGCCTTGGGTTCGAATACGCCCTGCGTCAGCAGCTCTTCCACAGCTGTTGGGTCAGTCAACGACGCGGGATTGAAATCTTTTGCCAGATCTTCGATTCCGGCCATATCGATCTTCATGCCTTTGGCGTAAGCCTCCACGGCGCCAAGCAGCTGGCTGGGTAGCCATGGGACGTGACTGAACAGCCGATGATGGGCCGCCTCGCGGGCCGCCAGAAACGTCATGATCTCACTACGCGGTTGCTCGAGCCCGGCGGCAAAGGATTCCACAGCATTCGGCAGCACGGCAGCTATTCCCTTGGGGCCCAACGGCAAACCGATATCGGTGGAGGTCAGCACTTCGCGGGACAACCGACCCAGCGCCTGGCCCAGCTGTGAGCCGAACGCCATACCGCCCATCTGCGACATCATCGAGAGCAGCGGCCCGGCCATGCTTTTCGCCTCGTCGGGCAGCGCCGCCTCCCATACCGTGGCGATCTGCTGGGCCATCGGATCGCACAACCGCTTCCAGGTCTCCAGGGTGTTGTCGACCCAGTCGTTGGGGCTCCAGGCGACGGCTTTGGCGGTACCGGCCGGCAATGAGGTCACCCCGTCCAGCCAGGTCTCGGCGAGGTGCACCGCGTCGCTGATCGCCGAGTTGGTCGAGGCCGGGATCGGCGCCACGAAACCGATCGAGTTAGACGCCAGTTGTCGCGCCAACTCGTAGTTCACCGGGCCGGCCGACTTGCCGGAGGCCATCGCGGTGCCGGCGCCGCTGAACATCTGCCCCAGGCGGGTGAAGATCTGACCCAGGTCGGCCATGTCGAAATCGCCGCCGAAACCGGACGGGTCAGCTGAGCCGGCGTCGTCTTTTCCCCGCTTGTCGCGGTCGGGGTCATCGCCAGCGGAAAACCCGAAAGGCAGGTCAGCCATGACCCCAACGGTACCCATCGGTGAATCGTGGCGGGCCTTCGGCGGTCACGCTCTCAGTGAACTGGCCGCGACGCGTGGGCCCGCCCGGCTTGCGCGGGTCGGACAGCCTGGTCAGATTAGGGTAGGCGGCGTGAACAGGCGGATTCTGACGCTGGTCGTCGCGTTGGTGCCGATCGTGGCGTTCGGTGTGCTGCTGGCGGTGGTGACGGTGCCGTATGTGTCTTTGGGGCCAGGGCCCACCTTCGACACGCTCGGCGAGGTCGACGGCAAGCAGGTGGTCGACATCCAGGGGACCCAGACGCACCCCACGTCGGGTCACCTGAACATGACGACGGTGTCGCAACGCGACGGCCTGAGCTTGGGCGAGGCGCTGACATTGTGGCTTTCCGGTCAAGAACAACTGGTGCCGCGCGATTTGGTGTATCCGCCCGGCAAGTCCCGAGACGAGATCGACAAGGACAACAACGCCGATTTCAAGCGATCCGAGGACAGCGCCGCCTATGCGGCCCTGGGCTATCTGAAGTATCCGGAAGCGGTCACGGTGGCGGCCGTCAGCGACCCGGGACCGTCGATGGGCAAGCTGCAGACCGGCGATGCACTCGACGCGGTCAACGGCACCCCGGTCGCCACCGTCGAGCAGTTCACGTCGCTGCTGAAAAAAACCAAAGCCGGCCAAGAGGTGACCATTGACTTCCGCCGCAAGAACGCGCCTCCCGGCACCGCGCGGATCACGCTGGGCAGCAACCCCGATCGCGGTTATGGCTTTTTGGGCGTCTCGGTTCTGGACGCACCGTGGGCACCGTTTGCGGTTGATTTCAACCTGGCCAACGTCGGTGGGCCCTCGGCCGGGCTGATGTTCAGCCTGGCCGTCGTCGACAAGCTCACTACCGGTGACCTGGCCGGCTCGAAGTTCATCGCGGGCACCGGCACCATCACCGCCGAAGGCAAGGTGGGGCCCATCGGTGGGATCGTCCACAAGATGATCGCCGCTAAGGCGGCCGGCGCGACGGTGTTTCTGGTGCCGGCCAAGAACTGCTACGAGGCACGATCGGACCAGCTGCCCGGGATGGAGTTGGTGAAGGTCGACAACCTCGGACAGGCCGTGGACGCGCTGCACGCGGTGGCCTCCGGCGCGCAGCCGCCGAGTTGCTAGCCCAAGCGACGACGCAGAGCGCGCAGCGCGATGAGGAGGAGCCGGGCAATCATGCCGAGCCCGAGCGACGACACAGCCGGAAAGGCCGCAGGCGAGCCGGTGCGTACAGTTGTGATCGCCACTGTCAACGGTGACCAGGGAGCGTAACTAGTGGGGATGCGGCCCACGGCGAGAATGCCGAAGCTTACTCGGCGCAGCCGGATTCTGATTGCCATAGCGCTGGCAGTGATCGTGCTGCTGTTGGTCGGCCCACGACTAATCGACGCCTACGTCGACTGGTTGTGGTTCGGCGAATTGGGATACCGGTCGGTGTTCACGACCGTGCTGGTGACCCGGCTGGTGGTGTTCCTGGTGGTGGGGCTACTGGTCGGCGGCATCGTGTTCGGTGGGCTGGCGGCGGCCTACCGCACCCGGCCGGTGTTCGTGCCCAGCAACGGCAACGACCCGGTGGCGCGATATCGCACCGTGGTGATGTCGCGGCTGCGGGTCATCGGAATCGGAATCCCGGTGATGATCGGCCTGTTGGCCGGCGTCATCGCGCAGACCTATTGGGTACGCATCCAGCTGTTCTTGCACGGCGGCGACTTCGGAATCGAGGACCCGCAATTCGGCAAGGACCTTGGCTTCTACGCCTTCGACCTGCCGTTCTACCGGCTGCTGGTCGGTTATCTGTTTGTGGCGATGTTCTTGGCGTTTTTGGCGAACTTGGTGGCGCACTACATCTTCGGCGGTATCCGGCTGTCCGGGCGCACCGGCGCGCTGAGCCGCTCGGCACGAATCCAACTGGTCAGCCTGGTCGGGGTGCTGGTGCTGCTCAAGGCGGCCGCCTACTGGTTGGACCGCTACGAACTGCTGTCGCACACCCGCGCCGGTAAGCCGTTCACCGGTGCCGGGTATACCGACATCAACGCGGTGCTGCCGGCCAAGCTGATTCTGCTGGCGATCGCGCTGATCTGCGCTGCTGCGGTGTTCTCCGCCATTGTGTTGCGAGATTTGCGGATCCCGGCGATCGGGCTGGTGCTATTGCTGTTGTCGTCGTTGATCGTCGGCGCCGGGTGGCCGCTGATCATCGAGCAGATCAGCGTCAAACCCAATGCCGCGCAAAAGGAAAGCGAATACATCGGGCGGAGCATCACCGCAACCCGGCATGCGTACGGCCTGACCGAAGACGTGGTGAGCTACCGCAACTACAGCGGCGACGCCCGGGCAACCGCCGAACAGGTGGCCTCCGATCGCGCCACCACGTCGAACATCCGGCTGCTCGACCCGACGATCATCAGCCCGGCGTTCACTCAATTCCAACAGGGCAAGAACTTCTACTTCTTTCCCGACCAACTGTCCATCGATCGATACGTCGACCACGACGGCAATCTGCGCGACTATGTCGTCGCCGCGCGCGAACTCAACCCGGACCGGCTGATCGACAACCAGCGCGACTGGATCAACCGGCACACCGTCTACACCCACGGCAACGGATTCATCGCCTCACCGGCGAACACCGTTCGCGGTATCGCCAACGACCCCAACCAAAACGGCGGCTATCCAGAATTTCTGGTCAACGTTGTCGGCGCCAACGGCGGTGTGGTCTCCGACGGTCCGGCGCAATTGGATCAACCGCGCGTGTACTACGGTCCGGTCATCTCCGACACGCCCGCCGACTACGCGATCGTCGGGCGTAGCGGTGCCGACCGGGAATACGACTACGAGACCAACACCGAAACCAAGAACTACACCTACACCGGCAGTGGTGGCGTGCCGATCGGTAGTTGGATTTCACGCAGTGTGTTCGCCGCGAAATTCGCTGAGCGAAACTTCTTGTTCTCCACCGTGATCGGCTCCAACAGCAAGATCCTGTTCAACCGCGACCCCGCCGAGCGGGTAGAGGCGGTCGCACCGTGGCTGACCACCGACAGCGCGGTGTACCCGGCGATCGTCAACAAGCGGCTGGTGTGGATCATCGACGGCTACACCACGTTGGACAACTACCCGTATTCCGAGCTGACGTCGCTGTCGTCGGCCACCGCGGACTCCAATGAGGTGGCGTTCAACCGGCTGCTGCCCGACAAGCGGGTCTCCTACATCCGCAACTCGGTGAAGGCCACCGTCGACGCCTACGACGGAACCGTCACGCTGTATCAGCAGGATGAGCAAGATCCGGTGCTCAAAGCGTGGATGAAAGTCTTTCCCGGCACGGTCAAGCCCAAGAGCGACATCACACCGGAACTGGCCGACCATTTGCGCTACCCCGAAGACCTGTTCAAGGTGCAGCGGATGCTGCTGGCCAAGTACCACGTCAACGACCCGGTGACGTTCTTCTCCACGTCCGATTTCTGGGACGTGCCGCTGGACCCGAACCCGACGGCCAGCAGCTATCAGCCGCCTTACTACATCGTCGCGAAAAACCTTGCCAAAGGGGACAATTCGGCGTCGTATCAGCTGACCAGCGCGATGAACAGGTTCAAGCGCGACTATCTCGCCGCCTACATCAGCGCCAGCTCCGATCCGGCGACGTACGGCAAGATCACTGTGCTGACCATCCCGGGCCAGGTCAACGGGCCGAAGCTGGCCAACAACGCGATCACCACCGACACCGCAGTGTCCCAAGACCTCGGGGTCATCGGTCGTGACAACCAGAACCGCATCCGCTGGGGCAACCTGCTGACGCTGCCGGTGGCCCAGGGCGGGTTGCTCTACGTCGAACCGGTTTACGCCTCTCCGGGCGCCAGCGACGCCGCCTCGTCATATCCGCGGCTGATCCGGGTGGCGATGATGTACAACGACAAAATCGGGTACGGCCCGACCGTCAGCGATGCGCTGACGGGGCTGTTCGGGCCCGGTGCCGGTGACACCGCGACCGAGATCGCACCCACTGACGGGGGCGCCCCCGCCAGCTCGTCAGCGGGAACCGAGCCGCCGGCCGAGTCGGTGCCGGGCGCGACGGAGCCGCCGGCCGCCGCAGCTCCGCCGGCGCCGAACGCGGCCACGCCGTTGTCTCCGGCAAAGTCGGCCGCGCTGAAGGAGATTCAAGCGGCTATCAGCGCAGCGCGTGACGCGCAGAAGAAGGGCGACTTTGCCGCCTATGGGGCGGCGCTGCAGCGAGTCGACGACGCGATCAGCAAGTTCAACAACGCCAAGTAGCTTTTCGCGAGCTCCACATCGCGCAACAAGCGGCCCGCCCGACAAGCCGCAGCACGTGTCAGATTCTGTGGGAAAGACGGCTGAAACAGCGCCGTCGGGTCGCCGCGTACCACCGCACAATGGGCCACGACGAATAGCGGAACGGAGTAGACACGTGCACGAGGTTTCATCGCGAAACAGCTGGGACAAGCCGTTCGGTGTCGAAGTGCCGCGGCCGCTCTGGCCCCCTCAGGACGACATGGCGACCATACTGCCCGCAGTTGGGTTCTGAAGAAGGAGGAACACCAGATGGCCGACGCGAACGAAATCGGAGTCACCGTTGTCCAGCCTGGGGAAGGGGATTACGTTGCCCTGCCTGGCTTTGGAGCGGTCTTCAAGCTGTCCGGCAAGACCAACGGCGGCGAGGTGTCGATTGTCGAGCACCCGTTTGAGGTCGGCCTGCTCACCGCCGCGCACCGGCACACCCGCGAGGACGAGCATTCGATCGTGCTGGCAGGCGAGATCGGCTTCCGCTCCGACGACAGTGAAGTCGTCCTCGGGCCCGGTGGCTACATCACCAAGCCGCGTGGACAGATGCACGCCATGTGGAACGCCGGCAGCGAACCCGGTCGCATCGTCGAGATCATCACCCCGGGCGGGTTCGAGAATTACTTCCGCGAACTGGGTGAGCTGCTCCTCGACCACGCCAACGATCCGGTCGGCAAGGTGCTGCACGAGTTGCCCGAGTTCGGCGAACTCGCCGACAAATACGGGCTGACCTACGGGTCGCCCGCCTGGGTGGACGACATTGCGCAGCGATACGGGCTGAAGCCGCCGTCACACTGAGCGGATCCGGCCGCGCGCCGACGCCCCCGCGATTTGGTTGCCCCAACAGGGTTCGGTAACCTGGTATTCACCCGTCGCGGGGTGGAGCAGCTCGGTAGCTCGCTGGGCTCATAACCCAGAGGTCGCAGGTTCGAATCCTGTCCCCGCTACTAGTTGAACGGCCCTCGGAGAGTTCTCCGGGGGCCGTTCTCATTGTCACGAAATAACGACGGCCGCGCGTGGTACAACCTTGAGCCATGACTGGCCTTGCTGACGAGACGCGATGGATGGACGCCACCGACCAGGCGGCGCTGGTCGCAAAAGGGGAAGTCACGCCGTCCGAGCTGCTGGAAGCGGCGATCGAGCGGATCGAGCAATCCAACCCGCTGTTGAATGCCGTGGTCATCGAGTGGTTCGACCACGCCCGTTCGCTGGCCGCCGATCCCAACCTGCCCAACGGCCCATTCCGCGGCGTCCCATTTCTGCTCAAGGACCTCTACACCAGCTTCGCCGGCCAGACCCTGTCGAACGGAAACGTCGCGCTCAAAGCTGCAGGCAGAATCGACACCGCCGACACGACCCTGGTCGCCCGGTTCAAAGCGGCCGGGCTTGTCATCGCCGGGCGGACGAATACCCCGGAGATGGGAAGCCTGCCGACCACGCAACCGCTGGCGTGGGGCGCGACCCGCAATCCGTGGGCGCCGGACCGCACCCCGGGCGGGTCGAGTGGCGGGGCGGCCGCGGCGGTGGCCGCCGGCATGGTTCCGTTCGCCAACGCCTCGGACGGCGGCGGCAGCATCCGCATCCCCGCGTCCTGCTGCGGGCTGGTGGGGTTGAAACCGAGCCAGGGGCGGATCACGGTCGGGCCGCTGCGCGCCGAGGTGGGGCTGGGCGTCGAACTGTGCGTCAGCCGCACGGTGCGCGACACCGCGCGGCTGCTTGATGCGGTGCGCGGACCCGGTGTCGGCGACACCGTGATCGCGCCGGCGCCGCAGCGGCCCTATGTCGACGAGCTCGGTGCCGACCCTGGCCGGCTGCGCATCGGACTGCTCGACGTCCATCCGCGCGGCGATTTTCTGCACGAGGACTGTGTCTCAGCAGTGCGCGCCGCGGCGTCGATGCTGGAGGGCTTGGGGCACACCGTTGAGCCGGCCTGGCCGGGGTGTCTGGCAGATACCACGTTGGTCGACAAGTTCATGGCGCTGTGGGCGACGCAAATGGCGATGGCCACGCGGGGTTTCGGCGACATGCTCGGGCGCGAAATGACCAAAGACGACATCGAGCCGGTGAACTGGGTGCTCGTCGAACAGGCTCAGCGGTTGACCGCCGTGGACTACGCAGCCGCACAAGCCGCGGGCTGGGCGTTTCGGCGTGCACTACAGCAGTGGTGGGCCGACGGCTGGGACCTGCTGCTCACGCCGACGTTAGCCGAGCCGCCGCTACCGCTGACGGAATTCGAGAATGACCCCGAGCAGCCCACGGCGCCGATGCGCCGCGCCGGGCGGTTCGCGGCGTTCACGCCGCCGTTCAATATGAGCGGCCAGCCGGCGATCAGCCTCCCGCTGCACCGCAATGCCGAAGGTCTACCGATCGGCGTCCAGCTCGCCGCCGCTTACGGCCGGGAGGACGTGCTCATTCGTGTTGCCTCCCAACTGGAGTCGGCCCACCCGTGGTTGTCTCAGCACCCGGCGGCGCATTGACGGTCAGATGGTCTCCGGCGAAGTACAAGCCGACCACTGTAAATCGGCTTAGACTCGAAGCATCGACGCATGCGGCAGGGAGGCCGCATCCGGAGGGGAGGCGGCGATGAGTTCTCAGCAAGCACACCGCCCATCTGCCCCGATACCACGTGAATTGCCGCCAAGCCGGATAGTGCCGGTGCGCGCACCGGACGGCACCTGCCTGCATACCGAGGTCTTCGGACCCGAGGACGGCTATCCGATCGTGTTGGCGCATGGCATCACGTGCGCGATCCGGGTATGGGCCTACCAAATCGCGGATTTGGCCACCGATTACCGCGTCATTGCCTTCGACCATCGCGGCCACGGCCGCAGCGGTCTGCCCCCGCGCGGCAATTACCGGCTCCATCACCTGGCTTCCGACGTCGACGCCGTACTCGAGGCCACCCTTGCCCCCGGGGAGCATGCCGTCATCGCCGGCCACTCGATGGGCGGAATTGCGATCGCCGCTTGGTCGGAGCGGTATCGCCACAAGGTGCCGCGCCGGGCCGACGCCGTCGCGCTGATCAACACGACCACCGGAGATCTGCTGCGCGAGGTGAAGCTGCTGCCGGTGCCGGCACCGTTCGCGGCGGTCCGGGTGTTGGGCGGGCGCGCACTGGTCAACATCTTCGGTTCGTTCACAGTGCCGCTCGCGGTACGGCGCGCAACCCGCGAAATGATTTCGCTGCTGGCAGTCGGCGCCGACGCCGACCCCGACATCGGGGACCTCATCTACGAGCTGTTCGACGCCACCTCACCGGCGGGACGCGGCGGCTGCGGCAGGGCGCTGGTCGACGCGCTGGGGTCGCGGCACATCAGCTTGTCCGGTCTGACGGTGCCCACGCTGGTCATCGGCAGCGAACGCGATCGGCTTACGCCGCTGAGCCAATCTCGCCGGATCGCGGCGGCCGCGCCGAACCTGGTCGGGCTCGTCGTGCTGCCCGGCGGTCACTGCGCGATGCTCGAACGCCCCACCGAAGTCAACCGCCAACTGCGCGAACTGGTGGACTCAGTCGCCGGTGCGCGGCGCATCAGCTCGTAGCCGACCGGCAACCTCGGCGGCCGCACGCTGGCCGGATCGCACCGCCCCGTCCAGGAACCCGGTCCACTCATCGGCGGTCTCGGTGCCCGCCCAGTGAATCGGCCCGGCCGGGCGGCGCAACCACGGCCCGTAACGGGTCCACGATCCCGGCGGTACCGCAGCCGTCGGCCCACCGGCCGCGAATTCTTCTGCGCCCCAACGGTGATCGACATAGTCGAGTGGCTTGAGGGCATCGTCACCGAACAGCGAGGCGAAGCAGCCCAACGCGCGCTGGCGACGCTGCTCTGCAGGTAACGCGTCGAAGCTGCGGGCGTCGACGAATCCCAGCAGGATGCCCGGACCGTCGGGTTGCGGGCTCACATCGAACGTGATGAACACCGGGCCCTCGTCGGACAGTGCTTCGCCTGAGCACCCGGCGTCCCGCCAGAACGGAGTGGGGTAGGCGGCGTAGGCCTTGGACAGTCGGCCCTGCGGCCAACTGGTAGCCAGCCGCTGGTATTCGGGGGGCAGCGCAGGAGTGAACTCGATGCTCGCCCGATGCTCCGGGGGGATCGCCACGACGACGAATCGGGCTTCGGCCCTGCCCTTTTCGGCGGTGATGAGCGCCGCGCCGTTCCGGTGCTCGATACTGCGCACCGCGGCGCCCAGCACCACCCGGTCGCCGAGTTCGACGGCCATCGCGTCGGCGATCTGCTGAGTGCCGGCCAAGAAGCGGTCCTGCTGGGCACCGTCGTGCACGTCGAGCAGTCGATCCAGGCCGCCGGCCGCCCGCACATATCGGGCGGCGTGCAGCATCGACACGTCGTCGGGTTCGCAGCCCCAGGTAACCCGAGCCATGATCGCCAACAGGTCGCGGGCAGTGGCGCCGGCACGCACCGACTGCAGCCAGCCGCCCAGCGACTGTTGGTCCAGCCGGGCCGCCCGACGCGCGGTCCACGGTTCGGCTAGCGGTACTTGTCGAGCAATACGCTCGAATTGCCAACGCACCCGGCCGATGTCGAGTAACCCGCCCAGCGACAACCTCGGGATGGTGCCGGAATACGAGCGGGTTTCGCCCCGCCACCGGATCATGTTGGCGCCATCGGCAAAGGTCGGGATGGTGTCGACGCCGAGTTCGGCGGCCAGCTTCAAGACCGCATCCTGTGTCGGGCCGACGAACGTACCGCCCAGGTCGACCGGGATGCCGGCGACATGCCCGGTGTAGGAGCGCCCGCCCACCCGATCGCGGCCCTCGAGGACCAACACCTCGTGCCCGAGCCGCATCAACTCACGGGCTGCGGTGAGTCCGGCGAAACCGGCCCCGATTACGACAACGTCGGCGGTCCAGTCCATGCCTCACAGTGAACCGTCCAACGTCGACTTGTTGCGCCCAAACGCCCGAAATATCCCAACAAGTCGACGTTCGCGCCGTTCAGGGCGCCACGGTCAACCAGTCGGCGAACCCCGACGGGTCATGTCGGCCCAGCGCGCCGTGCTCGTAGAGTCCCCAGCCCTCCACCGGATCGGCGTCGCCGTCGCGGCATACCGCCCGGCCCACATGGTCGATCACCCCGAACCCGGAGCGCGCGACGACGGCGGGGTCGGTCATGTCGTAGGTCAGTCGTTCGGTGAACTTCTCGCCCTTCCACATGCCGTGCAGCCAGTCCGAATCGCCGCCGTAGCCGCCGCCGACGTGGATTGGCACCGGCAGCTTGGACTCCACCTCGAATTGCACCGGGGTGCCGTCCGGCCTGGACGCCTCGATCGTGGCGCCGGTCGGGATGCGGGTGCCCGACCGGTAATGAATCTTCACCCGCGGCCAGCCCAATTGCTCGACGCGGCCGTCGCGCCAGACCCGGGTGCAGTCGTTGAGTGATCGGAACCCGTTGGGCTCTTCCTGAATGATCAGCACGATGGCGAAATCGTCGAATGCCATCGGCACGTAGAGCCACCACATGCCCTCGAACGGCGGATCGGCGGGCCGGCCGGCCGGCTCGGCCTCACCGATCGGCCGGATGCCCCAGGACCGGTCCCGGCTACCGATCCAGGTGGCCGGATCGACGGCGATCTCCTCGCCGTCGAGCACGATCCGTCCGCTCCACGAACCCAGTTGGGCGAAGCGCTGCGCGTTCAGCGTCACCCGGTTACCCGATCGCAGGATGTGCGGCTGTTCCTGGACGGGGTCGAACAACCCCTGCCAGGCCAGGTCGACGGCAATTCCCTCGGTTTCCTCCAGGATCACCCGCAGCTTGCGCAGCGGTTCGCTGACCTCGACCCGATAGCCGCCCACGTGCTGGTTGAGCCGGTCCTGGTCGATGGCGTCCGACAGGTGCACCGCCGTTTGGGTGTCACCGCGGCGGATCAGCACAAACGCATCCTTGACCCCGAGATTGGGGTAGTAGCCGATGCCGGTGACCAGGAAGATGTCGCCGGTGCGGTCGTGGGCGTTCAGGTAGGACCGGTCGTAGAAGTTGCGGTCCGACGAGCCCGGCCAGGCGATCGGCTGGGGGATCTGGTGTACCGGAAACTCATCGAGCGGTCCGAGCATCAGTTTTCTCCTATGAGTCTTTTCATCAAACCGGCGTGGTAGAACAGAGACTCGACATCGTCGGGTTTCTCCACTTCACCGAAATGCACCCGCCGCGCGCCGGTGCGCATGAACACACAGGCCCACATCACGCCGGAATACACGTAAAACCAGTGCAGATCCCCGACTTCGACACCGCAGAACCGCCGATAGCTGGCGCGGACATCGTCCTCGCGCATCACCTCCGGCAGCCCCGGCAGGGTGGCCAGACCGGCGAGCTCTTCAAAGACCATGTGCGCGAATATCATCCACGCCACGTCCAGTTCGCGCGGCCCCAGCGTCACCATCTCCCAGTCCAGCACCGCCACCGGTTTGAAGTCGCGGTAGAGCACGTTGCCGATCCGGGCGTCGCCCCAGCACAGCACCGGCTCGGCGGCCGCCGCCTGATGCGGCCAGTGAGCCTCCAGCCAGTCGAAGCTGCGTTCCAGCAAGGCGGAGCGGCCGATATCCGGCACGGCGAAGTCGTACCAGGACCGCACCCATTCGAAGTGCCGGCGCAGTGCTGTGTCGCCGGATCGCCCCTCGTCGAGAAAGCCGAAAACCTTCTGCGGGTCCGGAATTGAGTGCAGCTTGGCCAGCACCTCGACCGTGGTGTCCTGCAGTTCGCGCTGGCGTTCGGCGGGAGCGTCGGCGAACCAGTTGTTGCCGAAGGTGTAGGGCATCACGTCGGGCGGTACCACGCCCTCGACGTGGTCCATCAGAAAGAACGGCTTGCCCAAAACGTCGCCGGTGGTCTCGATCCAACGCACCAACGGGACGGGCACGTCGGTGAGTTCGCCGACCCGGCGCATCACCTCAAATTGATGATCCAGCCGGTACGACGGGAACACCGGCACGTCCTCGGCGGTGGGCGCCACCCGCGCCACCCAGCGCTGCTCGACCGCACTCCCGTGGTCGTCCCAGCGTCCGGTCAGAATCAGCGTCTCGGAGGACATCCCGTTGGAATCGATGCCGCTTTCCACGGTCACCTGCGGCGCAACAGCACCAGGCATCACCGTAGAGAGCCATTGCGACATCACCGCCGGCACGGTGGTGACGTCGCGGCTGGACCGTTGCAGACGGCCGACGTCGCTGACAGCGGGTTGGTTGGCCACAAGCGCCTCCGGCAATTACGATACGGTGGGTAGCGTTATGAAAGCAGACCTGACTTCGGTTGACAAGTCGCCGAGTGCCGGGCGGCCCCGGGACCCGCGCATCGACGCTGCCATATTGGCGGCGACGGCGGAACTGCTTGTGCAAATCGGCTATTCGAACCTCACCTTGGCCGCCGTCGCCGAACGCGCTGGAACCACCAAGACCGCGCTGTACCGCCGTTGGTCGAGCAAGGCCGAGTTGGTGCATGAGGCCGCGTTTCCGGTGGCGCCCACCGCTTTGGTCAGCCCGGCCGGTGATATGGCCGCCGATGTGCGGGCGATGATCGCCGCTGCGCGCGACGTGTTCACCAGTCCGGTAGTGCGGGCGGCGCTGCCCGGACTGGTCGCCGACATGACCGCTGACTCCGCACTCAACGCCAGGGTGATGTCGCGATTCACGGATCTGTTCACCGCCGTGCGGGTCCGGTTGCGTGAAGCTGTCGATCGCGGCGAGGTCCATTCGGACGTAGACCCGGACCGGTTGGTCGAACTGATCGGGGGAGCGACGTTGTTGCGGTTGCTGTTGCGCCCCGACGAGGACCTCGACGACGCCTGGGTGGAGCAGACCACTGCGATCGTCGTGCACGGCGTGATGGCTTAACGATCATGGCAGCACTGCAGGCATTCCCTACTGACTGGCGCACCGCGCTGATCTTGGTCCCCCACCCCGACGACCCCGAATACGGCATCGCCGCTGCAGTGGCGAAGTGGACGGCACAGGGCAAGACTGTCCGCTACGCGTTGGCCTGTCGGGGCGAAGCCGGCATTGCGGGCATGCCCCCTGAGCAAGCGGGTCCGGTGCGGGAAGCCGAGCAACGACGGTCGGCGGCTATCGTCGGCGTCGACGACGTGGATTTCTGGGATTTCCCGGACAGCGACATCCGCGATACCGACGAACTGCGGGCGAAAGTCGGGTTAGCCATCAGCGACACCAAACCCGATGTGGTGGTGACGATTTACGGTGGATCGCAATGGGCGCCGGGGATGCCCAACCAACGTGACCACATCGAGTTCGCAGCCGCGGTCGGCGCGGCCTACACGGTCTATCTTTCGGTGCTTGACCCGCAGACACCGGTCGTCGAGCAGGCCCGTCGGCAGGTCGACTTGGCGGTACCGGCACGGCCTGACTGCGGCGGCCGGGCGGTGCAATTCATCGTGGAGAGGAGCAGCAGTCGATGACAGGACGACTCGACGGTCGCGCGGCGATTGTCACCGGCGCCAGCCGTGGGTTGGGCCGAGCGATCGCGCTGGCGCTCGCGGCCGAGGGCGCAGCCGTAGCCGTCGGTGGGCGCACCGAACAGGTCTGGGACGAGCGATTGCCCGGCACCATCGGCCAGACCGTCGCCGACATCGAGTCCGCCGGCGGGCGCGCCGTTGCGATCCGCGCCGATCTGCTCGACCGCGGTGATATCGACCGGTTGGTCAGCGAGGCACGAGACGCATTGGGCCCCATCACAATTCTGGTCAACAATGCGGCCTTCACCGCACCCGGGCGCCCACCCAAGCCCGATGCTCCGGCCAAGCCGGCCAAGCCGGCCAAGCCGGCCAAAACGCCGTCGGGCGCGGCAAAACCGGGCTGGCCGCCGCTGCTCGGCGCACCATTAGCTGCCTACCGGCGGCACTTCGAGATTTCGGTGTTCGCCGCCTACGAGTTGATCCAATTGGTGTGCCCCGACATGATTGCCGCCGGTTTCGGGTCGATCATCAACATCACCTCGGTCGCAGCGCGGCTACCCGGCGACGGGCCCTATGCGGACCGCAGCGGCGGTGTCCTGCCCGGCTACGGCGGATCCAAAGCGGCGCTTGAGCACCTGACATGGTGTGCCGGGTATGACCTCCAGGGCCACAACATCGCGGTGAACGCCCTCTCGCCGTCCAAAGCCATACTGACGCCGGGACTTTCGTATTACACCCGCGATTTCGACGAGGTGGCGACGGCAGAGGAGTTCGCGCGCGCGGCCGTGGAACTGACGCTGGTGGACCCGACGGTCGTCACCGGACGCACGATCGGTCATCTGCAGGTACTCGACGGCAGCTTCCGGTCCTACGAGTGAGCCGGCGGCACAGCGTCAGTGTTCCTTATCCGCAAGGACACTGCTGCGCAGCGCGACGGTGAGCAGGATGGTGCCGAGCGCCAGTCCGACGAACTCGAGCCATCCGATCAGCCGGCCGTCGGCATGGCCGGTGTCCACGATGTGGCTCAGCGAATGCAGCACCCAATGCGCCACCGCGAACGAGAGGGCCGGAACCCGCCAGGTCGGCCACCGCAGCGCGGCGAATAGCAGCAGACCCAACGGCAGCTCGAACGACGCATTGTCGAAGATGTAGTGGTTGTTGCGCGGCCCGAACGCCCCGAGAGTGTCGAAGAAGGCGCCCGGTGCGAACAGCATGAACAAGCCGAGAAGCGTCGAATACAATCCGAACCCGATCAGTACCGCGTCAACGAAGCGTGAGCGTGTCGTCATAGCTGTGACCTTAGACGCTGGTGCGTCCCAGAGCATGTACCGCCTCGGCCACGGCGTCGGCGAGCGGATCAATCTCGGCAGCAACAAGATTCGAGATGGTAATCCGTATCCCCGGCGGTGTGTTGATTCTGAATCTCGTCCCCGGGGCGGTTGCCCAGCCGGCGGCGAGTAGCCGGGTGATCGCGACGGTTTCGTCGGGCACCGGAATCCAGACGTTGAGGCCGGACCGACCGTGGGAATGCACGCCGCGCTTGGCCAGCGCCGACTGCAGCGTCGCGCGGTTGCGGCCGTAGATGCCTTCGGCCTTGCGTACCAGCTGTATTGCCGCCGTGTCGCCCCACAAGCTGACCGCAAGGTCCTGCAGGAGGTAGCTGACCCAGCCGGGGCCTAGCCGCAGTCGACCGTGTACCCGCTCGACTGTCCGGCGGTCACCGGCGAGGGCTGCCAGCCTCAGGTCGGGGCCGTAAGCCTTGGATGCCGACCGCACGAAGGCCCAATGGCGCGTCGATCCGGCCAAGGTCTGCAGCGCCGCGCCGGCGATACCAGCGCAATGGTCGTCTTCGATCAGCAGCAGGTCGTCGGCACGGTCGGCCATCAGCCGCCGCAACTCCGCGGCCCGCTCAGCAGAGGTCGCCGCGCCGGTCGGATTTTGGGCACGAGTGGTCACCACGACGGCCCGTACGCCGCGGCGCAGTGCCCCGGACACATCCGCGACCAGCGGTCCGTCATCGTCGACGCGCAGCGGCTCGACCGAAAAGCCCATTACGGCAAGAAGATCCAACAAATTCGCCCAGCCCGGATCCTCGACTGCCACTCGATCGCCGGGCCGCAGGTGAGCTGCGAGGACCCGTTCGATCCCGTCGAGCGCGCCGGCGGTCACCGCGAGGTGCTCGGCCGGCACGCCCTCGTCGCGCAACGACACCTGGACGTATTCGGCCAACTCGGGCGACATCGCGGGCTCGCCATACAGCAGCGGAGTGCGTCGTTGCCGCACAGGTTGAGTGTGGGCGATCGGCAGCAACGCAGGATCCGGGTTGCCCGTCGAGAGATCGCGCACACCTTCGGGGACGGCCAGCCCGCGCAGGGATCGCGGTGTGGTCGCAGGCCGCTCGCGCACCCGGGTGCCTCGACGTCCCGCAGTCTCAACCGCTCCGCGGTCACGCAGCAGGCGGTAGGCAGCCGCGACGGTGTTGGCGTTCACCCTGAGCTGCGCGGCGAGTTGTCGGATGGGCGGCAGCTCAACACCTGGCGCCAGCCCGCCCGTGGAGATGCCTTCCTCCACGCTGGTCGCAATTGCCTCGGCGCCCGACCCGCGAATGGTGTATCGTACTGGCACATATAACAGTATGCACTAGTACAAACTATTGCGAGGCAAAAATTGGAAGCGCTGTCGACCTACGCGCCCACCGCGCGCAGCACGCCCACCCGGTATCGGGAACGTGCCCGCTACGAGCGCGCCACCGTCCACCGCATCCTCGACGAGGCCCTGATCTGTCACGTCGGTTACCTCCAGGACGGCCGCCCGGCAGTCCTGCCGACGACGCACGCCCGGGTCGCCGAGGTGCTGTATCTGCACGGTTCCACCGGCAGCGGTCCGATGCTGGCGGCCGCATCACCGGAAGGTCTGCCCGTCTGTGTCACGGCCACCCTGGTCGACGGCTTGGTGCTGGCCCGTGCCGCGCTGCACCACTCAATGCAGTACCGGTCGGTCGTCGTGCACGGCAGCGCACGCCTGGTTCGGGATCGGCAGGAAAAGCTGCACGCTTTGGATGCCCTGCTCGATCACGTGGCGGCCGGTCGGGCCGCTGACAGCCGACCGCCCAATGCGCGCGAACTGGCTGCAACTGCCGTCCTCGCAGTGGACTTGCTCGAGGTTTCGGCCAAGGTACGCGACGGCGGGCCGGTCGATGATCCCGAAGACGTTGCGCTGCCCCTGTGGGCCGGCGTGCTGCCGCTGACCTTGACCGCTGGGGCACCTGTCCCGGCCGAGGGCCTCGACCCGGCCGTTCCGTTGCCGCCTTACCTGGCGTCCTACCGGCGAGGCTGACAACTCGTCGAGCGCCGCTGACCCCAGGCCCGGCCGGATCGATTCGCTGCGGCAGTAGCGGCCCGCGTGCCAGGATAAGGCCAGCCCATGCCGCAAACGCGGCAGGCAACCGGTCGAGTGGTGTGCCGATGCCCCTGATCGACAAGGCGACAGGCCGCGTCGTCGCCGTGATCGTGCTCTTGATCGTCGTGGCCGCGGCGTTGCGCGGATATCTGCCCGGCGTCGAACGCGCGCCGCGGCACGAACCGCCGCGCAGTTCGGCCTCGCTGGTGTATGTGGTGGCACTGCTGGCGATCTCGCTGGTGATCGTCGGTGCGGCCGTCATTGCCCGACTCCGTGATCCGCGCACGCCGGCCACCAGCGCCGGCAGTCTGCCGGAACGTTTCGGCGGCAGCGTCGGACGGCCGGGATGGCGGGTATTGCTGGTCGGAGCCGCGGTCCTCGTCGGATGGCTGTTGCTGGTGTTGCTGCTGACGCGGTTTTTCGGGCCACCCGATATTCGGCAACTCCCGGATGGAACCGCGCCGAGCATCCAGCTGCCGACCGGTGACACTGTGCCGCCGCCTGAGCAGCCGCGCGAGCCGGACACTGACGAAGACGTGCTCGGCTACCTCGTCGCGAGCACGGTGGCGCTACTGGTGTTACTCGTCGGGGGCGGAGTCGTCGCCGCCCGCAGACGGCGCGGCACCGAACCGCGCATTGCGCCCGTCGAATCGGCTGAGCCGCCCGCTTCCACCGCAGCCTCCGAAACACTTGTTCGCGCAGCGGAAGTCGGCCTTGTCGCAGTCGTCGACCTGAGCCGCGAACCGCGGGAGGCGATTATCGCGTGTTACGCGGTGATGGAGCGCGAACTGGCCAAGGTGCCCGACGCTGCGCCGCAGGAATTCGACACCCCGACCGAAGTGCTGGCCCGGGCCGTCGAACATCGTGCGTTGCATGCCGATAACGCCGCTCAGCTGGTCCAGCTGTTCGCCGAGGCACGGTTCAGCATGCATGTGATGAACGAGAGCCATCGCCAGACCGCGGCAGACGTACTGCAGTTGGTTCTCGCCGAATTGCGAAGCCTGGTATGAAGCGCCTGGCGATCTTGAGTGTGTGCGTTGTCGTCGCGGTAGAGGCGGCAATGTTGGTATTGCCCGATCGTCGACTCGTGCTGTGGATGTCCGGCGTGGCGGTGGCGTTGGCGGTGATCAATATTCGCCGGTTCATCGGTCACCAGGATGAGTCGACGCACGGCGCTAGCGGCAATGAGCTGGGGGAGTCGTTGCGCAGCTGGCTGACCCGCACCGAGACATTGATTCGGTGGTCGGAATCCAACCGGGCCGACTGGGATCGGCATCTGCGTCCGATACTGGCCCGGCGGTTCGCCATTGCTACCGGCCAGAAGCAGTCCAAAGACCCGGCGGCGTTTTCTACTACCGGGCGAATGCTTTTGGGTCCGCAGTTGTGGGCATGGGTGGACCCCAACAACGTCGCGCAGACCGGCGGCAACGAACCCGGCCCCGGCCGGGCGGCGCTCGAGGAAATTCTGCAACGGTTGGAGCAGGTATGACTGGAGGTACGGCGGGGCCCGCCGAGGTGACCACTGCCCGCTGCGAGGCGGTGCTCGACGAAATCGAGCGTGTCGTGGTCGGGAAGCGTTCCGCCCTGACCCTGATCCTCACTACGGTGCTGGCCCGTGGTCATGTGCTCATCGAGGACCTTCCCGGTTTGGGCAAGACGCTGATCGCGCGATCGTTCGCCGCGGCGCTGGGGCTTGGCTTCACTCGCGTCCAGTTCACGCCAGATCTGCTGCCGGCCGATCTGCTTGGCTCGACCGTCTACGACATGCAATCGGGACGTTTCGAGTTTCGTTCCGGACCGATTTTCACCAATCTGCTGCTGGCCGACGAGATCAACCGGACGCCGCCCAAGACCCAGGCGGCGCTGTTGGAGGCGATGGCCGAAAACCAGGTCAGTATCGACGGGCAAACTCACCGGCTCCCAACACCGTTCATCGTGTTGGCTACCGACAACCCGATCGAATACGAGGGCACCTACCCCTTGCCGGAGGCGCAGCTGGACCGGTTCGCGGTTCGCCTCGAACTGCGCTACCTCTCCGAGCGCGACGAGACGTGGATGCTGCGCCGGCGCCTCGAGCGTGGCTCGGCCGAACCGACGGTGAACCAGGTTGTCGACGCCCACGATCTGCTGGCGATGCGGGAATCGGTGGAGCAGGTGAGTGTGCACGAGGACGTTCTGCACTATGTGGTCTCGCTGGCCGCGGCGACCCGCCACCATCCGCAGGTCGCGGTCGGTGCCAGCCCCCGCGCCGAACTCGACTTGGTGCAGCTTGCGCGCGCCCGCGCCCTGCTGCTCGGACGGGATTACGTGATTCCCGAAGACATCAAAGCGCTCGCCGTCCCGGCTGTGGCGCACCGGATCACGCTGCGCCCGGAGATGTGGGTGCGGCGGATTCAGGGGTCAGACGTCGTAGAAGAACTGTTGCGTCGCTTGCCGGTTCCGCGTGCGCGCGGTGCGGCGACGTGACCCAAATCCAAGAGGTCACTTTGCGTTGGCGCGCGTCGGCGCTGACGAGAGCGGTGGCCAGTTGCGCGGGCGCGGCTTTGGTGGCGGCGCTGGTCGCGTCGCAGTGGCAGCTTTTGGCGTTCGCTGCGCCGCTGCTGGGTGTGTTGTGTTCGATCGGCTGGCAGCGGCAGCTGCCCAAGGTTCGGGTGCACGCCGAACCTGGCTCGCTGCGCTGCTTCGAGTCCGAGCAGACGCAGCTGACCGTGACTGCGATCACTGAAAGCCCCGGTGTGGCAGTGGGTCTCACGGTTACTGCGGTCGATGAGATGCAACTCGACGTGGTCGACCGGTCCTCTGCTCAGCGGCAAACTGTCGCTGCTACCGCCGACCGCTGGGGCCGCTACCCGATCCGGGCCACGGTCGACGTCGTCGCGCATGGCGGATTGCTGGTCGGGACCGCCACCGCAGATGCCGCCCACGTCAACGTGTTTCCGATAGCGCCCCCGCAGCCCACGGCGCTCCCGCGGACCGAACTACTCGATCGCCTGGGCACCCATCTCACCCGGCACATCGGCCGCGGTGTCGAATACGCCGATATTCGCGCCTACGTGCCCGGTGACCAGTTGCGCACGGTCAACTGGCCGGTGAGCGCGCGGCGCGGCAGCCTGCACGTGACCGAACGGCTGACCGATCGGGCGGCCGACGTGGTGGTGCTCGTGGACACTTATTCGCAGCCACCGGGCCCGGCGACAGAAGCCACCGAGCGCACCGTACGAGGCGCCGCCCAGGTGGTGCAGACCGCACTGCGCAACGGTGATCGCACCGGCATCGTGGCGCTTGGCGGGCGCCGGCCGCGATGGCTGGGCGCCGACATCGGCCAGCGCCAGTTCTATCGGGTACTCGACACGGTGCTTGGCGAAGGCGATGAATTCGAAACCACCACCGGCACTCTCGCACCGCGCGCCGCTGTCCCGCCGGGTGTGATCGTCGTCGCATTCTCCACCTTGCTGGACACCGAGTTCGCGCTGGCGCTGATCGACTTGCGGAAGCGTGGTCACGTCGTGGTGGCCGTCGATGTCCTACAGGGCTCGCCGTTCGAGGATCGGCAGGATCCGCTGATTGGCCGATTGTGGACCTTGCAGCGGTCGGCCATGTATCGCGACATGGCCACCATCGGTGTCGACGTGGTGGCGTGGCAGGCCGATCACACTCTGGACCAATCGATGCGTGCGGTTCCTGACCATCGGCGCCCGGTGTCGGGAGGACGATGATCGCCCGCGCATTGTCGATCGCCTGCGGGCTGCTGATGGTGGCAGCTGTCGGAATAGGTTCGCAGGGCGCCACATTCGTCGTCACGCTCCTTGCTCTGGTTGCGGTGGCCGCCGCAACACTGGTTCGGCCGGCCGCAACACTTGCGGTGCTGCTGACCGTGATTGCCATCATTGTGTCCAATCCCGCGCCCACGCTGGCCGCGGCGTCCGGTCTGGCCGCAGCGGCCTATCTGCTGCTACGGCACGCCGTCAGTACGGGCACCGGGCTCGATACCGTCAGCGGGCCGGCTCTCGTTGGGGCCGTTGGTTTCACGTTGGTCGGATTGGTCGCGACAGCGTTTCCCCTGCAACTGCCGTGGCTGCCATTGGCCGCACCGTTGGCGATCTTGGCGATTTACCTGTTAGCGATCCGGCCGTTCACTGTTGATCCGGCGGCGGCGGGTCAGGGTCGCCCCGCAGAAGTTCCGCCGGATGGTGGGCATGGTTGATTTCGGGCGGGCCGGTGCCGTCGGTCCAGCCGAGTCGCCCGCTGTCGGTGACTATGGTGCGTTGTTCGCCGCGAGTGGTCATGCCGTGGTCGCAGCCACACGCAAAGAACAGCTTGTCGGCGTCGGTGCGACCACCCCGCGCCCACTCCGGTGAGTGGTGGACTTCGCAGCGATAACCGGGTACTACGCAGTTGGGGCGGGTGCAGCCGCGGTCACGGGCGTAACAGATCAATCGTTGGTCGGCAGTGGCGACGCGTTTTTGCCGACCCAGATACAGCGGCCGCTTGATGTGGTCGTCGAACACCGCCAGATAGTGGATTCCGTTGGCGGCCATCCGGATCAGATCACGCATCGGTAGCCTGGACCCACCACCGGTGCTGGCATACGCGGGCATCGGGATCGATGGATCTGCAACAGCGTGGGCAGCACGGTCCAGTTCGTCCAGCGTGGTGGTGACGACTACGGTGACCGGGTGGCCGCGATGCACACCGAGGCCGCCCGACGCGATGGCGGTTTTCAGCCCGAGCTTGAGCGCGTCGTGACAGCGTTGGGCCGGGGTGCGGTCATCGGGCGCATCGGGACGTTTGCCGTCGGGTTGGTGGCGGCCCGGCCGCACGGCCGCTTCGATGGCCTCGAAATACGCGCGGGTTTCCGGATCGAGTAATCCGGACAACCGAGACATGCCATCGGGACCGTTGCAAGTGAGGGATCTTTAGTGGTCACACGACTTGCACCCCGTCACGGGGTTGTTCGGCAGCCTTGCGGCTGCGTCCCTTCCGCGCTTCACGGCCACCCGCCGAGCGAGGCCCGGTCTTACGGTCGGCTCCACGCTTGACGGCGGCCCCAACTGGGCCGACGACGCTAGATGTTTCCTCGTAGCGTGCGAGGTTCACAGCGGCGTTGTCATCACGTTGGTGCGTGAGCGAACACCCGTCGCATTGCCAGTGTTCGTCCCAGCCGATGTCTTGCACATGCCCGCAGTCGTGGCAGGTTTTCGACGACGCGAACCACCGGTCAGCGACCACCAGTGCCGACCCGTACCAGCCCGTCTTATAGGCGAGATACCGCCGCGATGTGCCTAAGGCGGCATCCGCCAGACCCCGCCTACGCGCGCGGGCACCCGGCAATCCCTTCTGCCGCAGCATCCCCGCCGCGTCCAGTCCTTCCACCACGATGCGGCCGTGAGTTTTAGCCAACCGCGTTGTCAGACAGTGAAGATGGTGAGTACGGACATCTTTGGCCCGGCGATGCAGCCGGGAAATCTCGGTGCTGCGCTCACGGTAGCGCCGTGAACCTTTCGTGCAGCGCGAGCGGGCACGGCTGGCGTGTCGCAGCTCTTTGAGTGCCGCGTCGAGTGGCCGTGGATTCGGCACGTGTTCGAGCACCGTGGCGTCCTCGTTGGCAACCGTCGCCAGGCGCCGCACCCCGACATCAACTCCGACCCGTGAACCGGGATGCGCCACCTTCGCCCGCTGCGGGCGCTGCACGAGGACCCGCACACTCGGGTCCAGCCGGGTGCCATTACGGCGCACCGTGATCGCTAGCACCCGCGCCCGACCTTTGGCGATGAGCCGCTCAATCCGGCGCGTGTTCTCGTGGGTGCGCACCGCCCCGATGATCGGGAGCGTCAGGTGGTGGCGATCAGGTTCGATACGCATCGCACCGGTCGTGAATGTAACGCGGTCGGCGTCGCGGCCCTTCTTCTTGAACCGGGGGAAGCCCATCCTTTTGCCGTCGCGTTTGCCAGATCGGGAGTTCTGCCAGTTCCAATACGCGTCGACCGCACCGACGATGCCGTCGGCGTAAGCCTCTTTGGAACACTCGCGCCACCACACCTGCCCGGTCTCAGCGTTGACGCACACGTCGTCCTTGATCGTGTTCCACCGTTTCCGCAGTACCCGAAGCGATGGTTTCGCTGTCTGTATCCCGGTGGCATGCCACCGCTCGATGTCGGCTTTCAGGGCCGCGACGGTCCAGTTGTAAGCCTTACGCCGGGCACCGAAATGCCGCGCCAGCATCCGCGCTTGATCGTCGGTCGGCTCCAGGGCGAATCGGAACGCCTGCACCGTCCAACCCTCCGCAATCTCGAACTTTGCCATCACGCCGCCTCGCGTCACCTAGCCTCAGCCGCCGCGGACATGGCACGCTTAACACGGTTGCCAGCAGCACGTTTGCCATACAACCGGGCACCCATGGTGGTGAGGATCTCGCTCATGTCCCGCACCAGAGCGTCGACAGCCTCCGACGAAACCACCACAACAAATTCGTGTCCGCGCCCAGTGCTGCACCCATGCTTCGACGCTATGAAGCACCGGTGACAGAACCGGGGCCGGCAGCTAGCGCGGAGACCGGTCTGTGGATGAAGCTCCAGCTGTGGATAAGTTCCTGAGGGACTAGCGACGGATCTGCCGGCGGTTGCGTTCGCTGATCTCGGTATAGCGGGCACCGAGATCGGTGGTGTCCGACCGCGCACCGGAGATCGCTTGCTCGGCGGCCAGTGCCGGATCGGTGACCGCGGCCGATCCATTCACGTAGATCTCCTTGAGTCCGGCCATGATCGGCGCGGGAACCTCGGTGATTTGGCCTGCCAACTCAACGGCCCGAGCCAACAACCGGGAATGCGGGACGACCTCGGTCACCAATCCGATCTGTTCGGCACGTGACGCGTCGACGACCTCGCCAGTCATCGACAGCCGGCGCGCCATCGCGACGCCGACCAACTGCGGCAGCCGCGCCGTCATCCCGCCGCCCGGCAGAATTCCCACTCGCGCATGGGTATCGGCGAACACCGCGCGCTCCGAGGCGATCAGGAAATCGCAGCCCAGCGCCATCTCCAGGCCACCGGTGAACACCGGACCGTTGATCGCGCCGACAACCGGGGTGGCCATCTCGGCCACCCCGGTGATGCAGTTATGCGACTGGTACCGCTCGAAATACGCCGGACCCTCGCGTTGCGCCTGCTTCAAGTCGACACCCGCGCAAAACGCCGGGTCGGCTCCGGTGAGGACAACCGCACGCACCGACGCATCGGCATCGGCCTCGCATAAAGCGTCATACAACGCTTCGATCAACGTGCTGTTCAACGCGTTTCGCGCTTCGGGACGGTTCAGGGTCAGTACACGTACCGCGCCGGTATCGTCGCGAAGAACGGTCATTGCACGAATTGCGCGGCCTGCTCAACCAAATCGAGCAGCGGCTGCGGAAAGACACCGAGCCCAATGGTCACCGCAGCGCACACCGCGATCGCCGCTTTGCTCCAGAAGCTCGGCATCACGACCTGCAACTCTTCGGCGGGCGGCTCGGTGAAGAACATCAGCACGATCACCCGGACGTAGAAGTACGCTGCCACCCCACTGGCGATCACACCGATGATGACCAACGGGACCGCGCCGCCCTCAGCGGCCGCCTTGAACACCGCGAACTTACTGACGAACCCGCTGGTCAACGGAATACCGGCGAAGGCCAGCAGAAACATCGAAAACAGCAGCCCGACAACAGGATAGCGTCGTCCCAGCCCACCCCACCGGGACATGGAAGCATCCTCGTCGCCGTTGGTGTTGCGGACCAGCCCGACGACGGCAAACGCGCCGACGGTGCTGAAGCTGTAGGCGACCAGATAGAACATTGTCGACGAGACCCCGGCCGGGACGATGCCGGCGATCACACCGGTGAGGATGAAACCGACATGCGCCACCGACGAGTACGCCAGCATGCGTTTGACATCGGTCTGGTTGATCGCGGCGATGGTGGCGATCACCATGGTCAGAATCGATACCGCCCACAGCACCGGCCGCCACTGGTCATGCAGCGGTGGCAGCGCCACATAGACCACACGCAGCAGCGCGCCGAACGCGGCGACTTTGGTGGCCGCGGCCATGAATCCGGTGATCGGCGTCGGCGCGCCGTCGTACACGTCGGGAATCCAGGAGTGGAACGGCACCGCGCCCACCTTGAAGAGCAAGCCGACCGCCAATAGTGCGACACCGAGCAGCGCCATCGAGTCGTCGGGACGGATCGCCAGCGCGCCCTGGATGCCAGGAAGCGCAAGCGTTCCGGTCGCCCCGTAGAGCAGCGCCACCCCGTAGAGGAAGAACGCGGACGAGAAGGCTCCCAGCAAAAAATATTTCATGCCCGCTTCCTGCGACCGCAATCGGCGGTACCGGGCCAGCCCGGACAACAGGTACAGCGGCAGCGACAAGACCTCCAGGGCGATGAACATCGTCAACAGATCATTGGCCGCCGGGAAGACCATCATGCCGCCCACGGCCAGCATTGTCAGCGGGAAGACCTCGGTCTGGGTCGCTCCGGCCCGGCCCGCTTGGCGTTCACCCGCGCTGTCGGGGACCGCGGCTGCCTGCGGGGTAAACGAATCCAGCACAGCCGCAACGGCGGTCGCCGCGCCGGGGCCGGTGGCGACGTTGTCAGCACCACGGCGTTCGGCGATGAAAATGACCGCCATCACCGAGACCAGCAAGATGGTGGCCTGCAACAGCAACGTCGGTCCGTCGATGGCCAGGGCCCGAATCACCGCGGTGTCACCGGAGGGAGCAAGATCCCTCGCGACCAGCACAACGGCGACGAACGCGGCGACCAGCCCGCCGAGAGCAAGGATGACTTGGGCCGCATAGCGCGATCGTCGCGGCAGAAACGCCTCCACCAGCACGCCGGCCACCGCCGCCCCGAAGACGATCAGCATCGGAGAGATCAGTACGTATTCGACGCTTGGCGTGGGCATGCTCATCGATGCGGTCCTTCCGCTGTCCGCGGCTGGTGCGCAGTCCGGGCCGGCGCGGTGGGCGCCGGATCCTGCTGTCCGATAGTGGCCATCGTGTGGCCGACCGCGGGATTGATGATGTCTAGCACCGGTTTCGGATAGAACCCGAGCACCAGCAGCAGCGCGATCAGCGGCGCGACGACGACGACTTCGCGCGGGACCAGGTCACGGATCTTTTCGTTACCCTCGCGGACAGGCCCGGTCATCACTCGCTGGTAGAGCCACAGCATGTAGATCGATGACAGCACCAAAGCAGTGGCACCGAATGCCGCTGCCAGCCAGTAGCGGTTGAAAGTGCCGACCAGGACCAGGAATTCGCTGATGAACGGCGCCAAGCCGGGTAGCGACAGCGTCGCCATTGCGGCGACCAGAAATGTCCCGGCCAATACCGGTGCCACCTTCTGCACACCGCCGAAGGCGCTGATCGACCGGGTGCCGCGACGTGAGATCAGGAATCCTGCGATCAGGAACACCGCGGCGGTGGACAGGCCATGGTTGACCATGTACAGCGTCGAACCGCTTTGGCCCTGACTGGTCATCACGAAGATGCCGAGGATGATGAAGCCGAAGTGTGAGATGGACGTGTAGGCGATCAAACGCATGATGTCGGTCTGGCCGATCGCCACGATCGCGCCGTAGACCACGCCGATCACCGCCAGCACGACAATCACCGGCCGGAAATAGGTTGACGCATCGGGGAAGAGCTGCAGGCAGTAGCGCAGCATGCCGAAGGTGCCGACCTTGTCCATCACCGCCATCATCAGCACCGCGGTCGCCGGGGTGGATTCCACTGCGGCGTCGGGCAGCCATCGGTGGAACGGCCACAACGGCGCCTTGATCGCAAACGCGAACATGAAGCCGAGGAATAGCGCCTTGAGCACCGCAGGGTCGACAACGGTGGAGCCCGGTGAGAATGCCGCCACGATCTCCCGGAAGTCGAAGGTCCCGGCGCCGTGCTGGGCGGTCACCACATACACCCCGATGACGGCCGCCAGCATGATCAGGCCGCCGAACAGGTTGTACAGCAGGAACTTCACCGCGGCACGGGACCGATGCGCCCCCTGCCCGAAACCGCCGATCATGAAGTACATCGGGATGAGCATGGCCTCGAAGAAGACATAGAACAGCAGCACGTCGAGGGAGACCAACGAGATCAGCACCATCGACTCGACGGTCAGTGTCAGCGCCACGTAGCCGTGCGGTCCCCGGCTGCGCTGGCCACCATCGTTCCAACCGGCCAGCATCAGCAGCGGCACCAGCACTGCGGTGAGGAGCACCAGCACCACTGCGATGCCATCCACGCCGAGCGTGTAGCCGGCACCGAATGCCGGTATCCAGGGGTGGGATTCGAGGAACTGGTAGGGCGCACCGCCGGTATCGAACCCGGCGGTGATCACAATCGTCACCGCCAATACGGCTACCGCCACCGCCAGCCCGAACCATTTGGCGAACTGCCGCCACCCGGGCGGCATCACGATGACCAGCACCGCACCGGCCAACGGCAGCAGCCACAGCACCGAAAGCCAGGGGAAACTCATGCCCACAGTTGCACCGCCAAAATTCCGGCGGCAACCAATGCCGCGCCGACGAACATCGACAACGCATAGGAGCGGGCGAACCCGGTCTGCAAGCCGCGCAGTCGATCTGAGGTCCGGCTGACCAGCGCGGCCAGCGCGTTGACCGAGCCGTCCACACCGGCGTTGTCGACTTCGACCAGCGCGCGGGTCAATTGCCCACCGGGCCGCATGAACACCTCCTCGTTGAACGCGTCGCCGTAGAGGTCGCTGCGTGCGGCCGCCGTCAGCGCAGAGACATCGGCGGGTGCGGTCGCGGGGACAGGCTGCCTGCCGTACATCCGGTAGGCCACCACGACACCGACGAGG
The DNA here is from genome assembly GCF_059812525.1 of Mycobacterium sp. NGS51. Classification (NCBI taxonomy): domain Bacteria; kingdom Bacillati; phylum Actinomycetota; class Actinomycetes; order Mycobacteriales; family Mycobacteriaceae; genus Mycobacterium; species Mycobacterium sp. NGS51. The sequence goes on along the minus strand of NZ_JCALCV010000013.1, from coordinate 55,338 downwards.
ACGATGATCAGGGTCACCGAGGTGGTCAGCCACACCGGGGCGACATGAGCACTCTCATGGACACCCACGACCGGCTCGAGCCAGTCCTGCAGAGTGCCGCCGACGGCCAGCAGGCCACCGGAGAACACCGAGCCGACCGCCAGCAAGATCATCGGCCACACCATCACCGCCGGCGCCTCGTGCGGATGCGCATCGTCGGCCCAACGCTTTTCGCCGGCGAACGTCATCAGCATCACCCGGGTCATGTAGAACGCGGTGATACCGGCGCCCAATACCGCCGCCGCACCGAGGATTGCGCCGCGGATCCCGCCGGCGGCCAAGGCGGCCTCGATGATGGCGTCCTTGGAGAAGAAGCCGGCGAACGGTGGTATCCCGATGATCGCCAGATAACCGAGTCCGAAGGTGGCGAAGGTGATCGGCAGCAGAGACCGCAGCGCGCCGTAGCGGCGCATGTCCTGCTCGTCGTCCATCGCGTGGATCACCGAGCCGGAGCCGAGGAACAACCCGGCCTTGAAGAAGCCGTGGGTGAGCAGATGCAGGATCGCGAAGGCGTACCCGGCCGGCCCCAGTCCGGCGGCCAGCACCATGTAGCCGATCTGGCTGATCGTCGACGCTGCCAGTGCGCGCTTGATGTCGTCTTTGGCGCAGCCCACGATCGCGCCGAACAACAGCGTCGCCGCGCCGACGATCACGACCGCCAGTTGCGCGTCCGGTGAAAGGTTGTAGAGCGGATTGGACCGCACGATCAGATACACACCGGCGGTCACCATCGTCGCGGCGTGGATCAGCGCAGAAACCGGGGTGGGGCCCTCCATGGCGTCGAACAACCAGGCCTGCACCGGGATTTGCGCGGACTTGGCGCACGCGCCCAGCAGCAGTAGCAGTCCGATCGCGGTCAGCATGCCGCGACTGGCACCGTCGGCCGCAGCGAATACCCCGTCGAATTGCAGTGTGCCGAAGGAGGCGAACATGGCGAACATGGCCAGCGACAGCCCGATGTCGCCGACCCGGTTCATCACGAACGCTTTCTTGCCTGCGGTCGCAGCCGTCGGCCGCTGGTACCAGAAGCCGATCAACAGGTAGGACGCCAGGCCCACGCCTTCCCAGCCGACGTAGAGGCCCAGGTAGTTATCGGCGACCACCAACAGCAGCATCGCCGCCACGAACAAGTTGAGGTAGGCGAAAAACCTTCTGCGGTCGGGGTCTTCGGCCATGTAGCCGATCGAGTAGATGTGGATCAGCGACCCGACCCCGCTGATCAGCAGCACGAAGCAGATCGACAACTGGTCGATTTGCAGTCCGAAGTCGACCTGCAACCCGCCGACCGGCACCCAGCTGAACAGGTTCGGGTGGATGGCGCGGTCGTGCCCGGAACGGCCGAGCAGCTCCGTCAGCAGCGCTACACCCATGCCGAACGAGGCAAGCACCGTCGCGCAGCCCAGCAGATGCCCCCACCGGTCGGTGCGCCGGCCGCCCAGCAGCAGGATCAACGCGCCGGCCGCCGGCAAGGCCACGAGCAGCCAGGTCAGATGTGTCAGATATGTCATAGAGCCGTGGTCTCACCCTTTGAGTAGGTTGACGTCGTCGACCGAGGCCGACTTGCGGGCACGGAAGATCGTCATGATGATGGCCAGGCCGACCACTACTTCGCAGGCGGCGACGACCATGGTGAAGAACGCAACCATTTGGCCGTCGAGATGCCCGTGCATGCGGGCGAAGGTGACGAACGCCAGGTTGACGGCGTTGAGCATCAACTCGATGCACATGAACATCACGATCGCGTTGCGCCGCAACAGCACACCGGCCGCGCCGATGGTGAACAGCAGCGCCGACAGGTAAAGGTAGTTCTGCGGGTTCATGACTTACCGTTCTGATCCGAGCTGTCAGGTGAACCGCTGGGGGACCGGGGGCCGGTGGCGTCGCCCGACGTGTCGACCTTGCGGTGCTGCAGCACCGACGACACCGAGAGCTTCGAGAAGGAGCCGTCAGGCAGTAGCGCGGCCACGTCGACTGCGTTGTGGCGGGCGTACACCCCGGGAGTCGGCAACGGTGTGGGATAGTGACCGTGCTGGAAGCGCCGAATAGACAATTCCCGCTGAGTCATCCGCGGCTCCAACCGTTCCCGGTGCGCCAAGACCATCGCGGCGATCACCGCGGTGATCAGGAGCGCGCTGGTCAACTCGAACGCCCACAGGTAGCGCGAGAAGATCAGCGCGGCCAACCCTTCGACGTTGTGGGTCTTGTCGCCAGCCGACAACCCGGCGAAAGCCATTGTGGTTGACCCGATCCCGGCGATCAACAAGATGCCGAACCCAACCCCGGCGACAACCGCGGCGATCCGCTGTCCGCGAAGCGTTTCCACCAGCGACTCCGCTGAATCGACCCCGATCAGCATCATCACGAACAGGAACAGCATCATCACCGCGCCGGTGTAGACGACGATCTGCACCACACCGAGAAACATTGCGTCTTGCACGAAGTAGAACACCGCTAAGATGAGCATCGTCATCGCCAGGAACATCGCGGAGTACACGGCTTTGGCGGCCATCACCACCCCCAGCGCGCCGATCACCGCGAGCGCTCCCAGGAACCAGAATGTCGCCGCCTCACCGGTGGAGGTGCGGACGAGGGTGTCGGCGGCCAGCAGCTCGGTGGTCAACGAGCTCATCAGACTTTACCTTGCCTCGCCCTGTCGAGCAGGGCAAAGAGATCCGGATTGTCGCTCAGGCCGTCGGCGGTGACGTTTCCGAGGTAGTAGTCGGCCTGGGTGGCACCGTCCGGCATCGGGTGCGGCGGCGCGGTCATGTCGGGTTCCAGCGGTGCCAGCAGCATGTTCCGGTCGTAGATCAGATCGGCGCGGTTGTCGTCGGCCATTTCATACTGGTTGGTCATGGTCAAAGCCCGTGTCGGGCAGGCCTCGACGCAATAGCCGCAGCCGATGCAGCGCAGGTAGTTGATCTGGTAGACGCGACCGTAGCGCTCCCCGGGAGAGAACCGTTCCTCGTCGGTGTTGTCGGCGCCCTCCACATAGATCGCGTCGGCCGGGCAGGCCCAGGCGCACAACTCGCAGCCGATGCACTTCTCCAGGCCGTCGGGGTACCGGTTGAGCTGATGGCGACCGTGCCAGTGTGGCACCCGTTTCTTCTTCTCCGGATAGCCGTCGTTGATCGGCCGTTTGAACATCGTCGAGAGTGTGACGCCGAATCCGGCGAGGGCGTCTTTGAAGTTAGCCACCGGTATCCTCCTTGCTGACCCCGGTTGACGCCGGTTCGCGCGTGCGTTGCGGCAGCGGTGGGGTCGGGAATCCTTCGCTCGGAACGGCCGTAGTTACCGGCACCGTCTGCGATGCGCGAATATTTACCGCGCTGAACCGTCTATGCAGAAATACCAATAGCGCCAGCGTGGTGACCGTACTGATGATGGCCAGGACGATTTGCCAGTGCGGGTAGCCGTCGTTGCGGATGCTGCGCATCACCGCGGCGGCCATCACCCACACCAGCGCCACCGGAATGAGCATCTTCCAGCCCAGCGCCATGAACTGGTCGTAACGCAGCCGCGGCAGGGTGGCGCGTAACCAGATGAAGACGAACAGGAAGCCCCACACCTTGATCGTGAACCAGAGCACCGGCCACCAGCCCTGGTTGGCACCGTCCCACATGTTGAATGGGAATGGCGCGTGCCAGCCTCCGAAGAACAACGTGACGGCCAGTGCGGAGACCGTGGTCATGTTGACGTACTCGCCCAGGAAGAACAACGCGAATTTCAGCGACGAGTACTCGGTGTGAAAGCCCCCGACCAACTCGCCCTCGGCTTCGGGCAGATCGAATGGCGCCCGGTTGGTTTCACCGACCATCGACGTGAGGTAGACCAGGAACGACGGCAGCAACAGAAATGCGAACCAAACCCGGTCTTGGGCGGCCACGATGCCCGACGTCGACATTGTCCCGGCGTAAAGGAACACCGCCGCGAACGACAACCCCATCGCCACCTCGTAGGAGATCACCTGGGCGGTGGACCGTATCCCGCCCAGCAGCGGGTAGGTGGAGCCGGATGACCAGCCGGCCAAGATGATTCCGTACACCCCGATCGACGACATCGCCAGGATGAACAGCACCGCGACGGGGAGATCAGCCGTCTGCAACGGGGTGCGATGGCCCAACACGCTCACTTCGGGACCGAACGGCATCACGACGAACGCGGTCATCGCCGGCACCACCGAGATAACCGGAGCCAGCAGGTAGACCACTCGATCGACCTCGGTGGGAGTGATGTCCTCCTTGAGGGCCAGCTTGATTCCGTCGGCCAGGCTCTGCAGCCATCCCCTGGGGCCGACCCGGTTGGGTCCGGGCCGCATCTGCATGCGGCCCAGAACTTTTCGTTCGATGACGATCGCTAGGAGCACGGTCAGCACCAGGAACCCGAAAACGGCGATTGCCTTGGCGATGATCAGCCATAACGGGTCGTGGCCGAAGGTGCTCATGCGCTCGTTCCAATCTGCACGAGGGCACCAGCGGTGACACCCAGCTGGTGATGCAGCGCCGAGCCGGCCGAGTTCATCGGCAGCCACACCACGCGCGGCGGCAGGTCGGTGATGTCCAGCGGCAGGCTGATCGACCCGCGCGAAGTGGTAACGCTGACCAGATCGCCGGCGGCCGCGCCAATCTCGGCCGCCGTGTCGGCTGACAGGCGCACCACCGGCTTGCGTGCGGTGCCGGCGAGGTTCGGTTCGCCGTCCTGCATCCGGCCGGCGTCCAGCAGCATTCGCCAGCTGGCCAGCACCGCTTCGCCCCGACCCGGGCCAGGCAGCTGGCCCGGCGCAACATCGGGAGGGGCTACCCGCTCCCCATCCCAGGCGCCGAGCCGCTGTAGTTCGTCGCGTGCTGCATCGACGGTGGGTAGCCCCAGCGCGACACCCATTTCGTCTGCGATCGAGTCGAGCACCCGCCCGTCGGACAGCGCATTGCTATCACGCAGCGCGACGCCGAAGCGGCGGTACCGGGCTTCCCAGTTCACGAACGTGCCCGACTTCTCCGCCGCGGGTGCGACCGGCAACACCACGTCGGCACGCTCGGTGACCTCGCTGTGCCGCAACTCCAGGCTGACCAGGAAATCCACCGCATCCAGAGCGGCCAGTGCGGCGCCGGGATCGGTGAGGTCGCCCGGTTCGACTCCACCGACCAGCAGTGCACCCAACGTCCCGTCGGTGGCAGCGGCCAGGATCGCATCGGTGTCTCGGCCCGGAGTCGACGACAGGTTGTCGACGTGCCAGTGTTCGCAAAGCTGTGACCGGGCGTTCGCGTCGCCCACCGGACGGCCACCGGGCAACAGCCCGGCCAGCGCACCGGCATCCAGTGCGCCGCGCTCGCCCGCGCGGCGGGGCACCCAGGCCAGCCGGGCTCCGGTGGCGTCGGCCAACCGAACCGCGGCCGACAAGGCGCCCGCTGACGTCGCCAGCCGCTCTCCGACCATGATCACCGCGCCGCGTTGCCGCAGCAGGTCCCCGATCTCTCCGTCGTGCAGTCCGTCCAGCACTTTCGCCTCGGCACCCGGCACGGCGGGTATCAGGGTTCCCGACATCTTCGCCACGGCGCGGTCGGCGAACGGCGCCACCGCGTAGACCCGGGTGTGGTGTTTGTTGACCGCCTTGCGCAACCGCAGGAAGACGATCGGCGACTCCTCCTCGGGTTCGAACCCGACCAGCAGGATGACCGGTGCGGCTTCCAAGTCGGTATAGCTGACATCGATGGGCTGTCCGGCGACCCGCGCCGACAGGAAGGCCGCCTCTTCGGCCGAATGCGGGCGCGCACGAAAGTCGATGTCATTGCTGCCCAATGCGATTCGAGCGAATTTGGAGTAGGCGTAGGCGTCTTCGGTCGTCACTCGGCCGCCGACCAGGACGCCGGTGCGCCCCTGGGCGGCGGCCAGTCCACGCGCCGCCAGTACCAGCGCATTCGGCCACGCGGTGGGGACCAGTGTGCCGTCGGCATCGCGGACCAGCGGAGTGGTGATCCGGTCGCGTTGCCTGGCGTAGGTGAACGCCCACCGGCCTTTGTCGCAGTTCCACTCCTCGTTGACGTCCGCGTCGTCGCCGGCCATCCGGCGCATCACTTTGCCGCGGCGGTGGTCGGTGCGCTGCGCGCACCCCGACGCGCAGTGCTCGCACACGCTGGAGCTGGAAACCAGGTCGAACGGTCGGGCCCGGAACCGGTAAGAGGCTCCGGTCAGCGCGCCCACCGGGCAGATCTGCACGGTGTTGCCGGAAAAGTAGGAATCGAACGGTTGGTCGGTGTAGATGCCGACCTGTTGCAGCGCACCGCGTTCAAGCATTTCGATGAAGACGTCACCGGCGATCTCGTTGGAGAACCGGGTGCAGCGCGCACACAGGACGCAGCGGTCGCGGTCCAGCAATACCTGCGAGGAAATGTTGATCGGCTTGGGATACACCCGTTTGACTTCCTCGAAGCGAGTCTCGGGGCGTCCGTTGGTCATGGCCTGGTTCTGCAGTGGGCATTCGCCGCCCTTGTCGCACACCGGGCAATCCAGCGGATGGTTGATCAGCAGCAGCTCCATGACCATGTGTTGGGCCTTGTCGGCGACTTCCGAGGTGTGTTGGGTGCGCACCACCATGTCGTCGGTCGCTGCCACCGCGCACGATGGCTGTGGCTTGCGCTGGCCCTCGACCTCGACAAGGCATTGCCGGCACCACGCCACCGGATCGAGCAGCGGGTGGTCGCAGAAACGCGGTATCTCGATGCCGATCTGCTCTGCTGCCCGAATGATCAGCGTGCCCTTGGGCACTGTCAACTTCTGGTCATCGATGGTGAAGGTCACCATCTCGGGCCGCGGCTCACCAGCGCCGGCCGAAGTGTTGGCCGCCGACGTCACGCTGTTCCTCCCTCGGGTTCCCGCTGCGGCACGAAAATGCTCGCGTTCGGGTCAAATGGGCAGCCGCCCTGCTCGACGTGTGCGATGTACTCGTCACGGAAGTACTGGATGGACGACTGCACCGGCATCGCTGCGCCATCTCCCAAGGCGCAGAACGACTTTCCGAACAACACGTCAGCGATGTCGAGCAAGGTGTCCAAATCCTCGCGCGTGCCACGGCCGGTTTCCAGCCGCTCGTAGATCGGCACCAGCCAATAGGTGCCCTCCCGGCACGGCGTGCACTTGCCGCAGGATTCGTGTTTGTAGAACTCTGACCAGCGCTGGGCAGCGCGCACGACACAGGTGGTCTCGTCGAAAATTTGCAGGGCTTTGGTGCCCAGCATCGATCCGGCCGACGACATGCCCTCGTAGTCCAGCGGGATGTCGAGGTGCTCGTCGGTCAGGATCGGTGTCGATGACCCGCCGGGCGTCCAGAATTTCAGCCGGTGCCCGGTGCGCACCCCGCCGGCGTACTCGAGCAACTCCCGCAGTGTGATGCCCAGCGGCGCCTCGTATTGGCCTGGGCGGTTGACGTGTCCGGACAGCGAATACAGCGTAAAGCCAGGGGATTTCTCGGTGCCCATCGAGCGGAACCAGTCGACGCCGTTGAGCAGGATCGGCGGCAGGCTGGCGATGGTTTCGACGTTGTTGACGACGGTCGGACTGCCGTACAGCCCGGCTACCGCCGGGAAAGGCGGCCGCAGCCGCGGCTGGCCGCGGTAGCCCTCCAGGGAGTCGATCAGCGCAGTCTCCTCGCCGCAGATATAGGCGCCCGCGCCGGCGTGCACCGTGACGTCGAGGTCATAGCCGGAACCGCCGATGTCGCGTCCCAGGAACCCGGCGGCGTAGGCCTCGGCCACCGCCGCCTGCATCCGCCGCAGTACCGGCAGCACCTCACCGCGCACATAGATGAACGCATGGCGGGCGCGGATCGCATAGCAGCAGATGATGACGCCCTCGATGAGGACATGCGGCGTCGCCAGCATCAGCGGCATGTCCTTGCACGTTCCCGGTTCGGACTCGTCGGCGTTGACGAGCAGATAGTGCGGCTTGGCGGCCGCCCCCTCGTCTCCCTGCGGGACGAACGACCACTTGCTTCCGGTCGAGAATCCCGCGCCGCCGCGTCCGCGGAGCCCGGAGTCCTTGACCTCTTTGATCACCTCGTCCGGCTCCATGGCGAGGGCCTTTTGCAGCCCGAGATAGCCGTCGTGGCGGCGGTAGGTCTCGATCGTCCACGACTCGGGTTCGTCCCAGTAGCGGCTCAACACGGGGGTGAGCTGGGTGGTCGTCATTGACCGCCTCCGTCGGCTGAACTATCCGGCTCGGGGGCCTGCATCCCATTTTCTCGAGCGACTCGAAGCCCGGCCAACGTGGCCGCCCCGGGGCCGCCCTGACCGTCGTCGGGGCGCTCGTCGGGGAAACCCGCCAGGATGCGCTCGGTCTCCCGGAAGCTGCACACCGGCAATCCGCGGGTGGGCCTGGGAGGTTCACCGGAGCGCAGCGCATCGACGAGCGCGCGTGCCGATTCCGGTGTCTGGTTGTCGAAGAACTCCCAGTTGACCATCACCACCGGTGCGTAGTCGCAGGCGGCGTTGCATTCGACGTGTTGCAGGGTGATCGAACCGTCCGACGTGGTCTCGTCGTTGTCGATGCCCAGATGGTCTTTGAGCGCATCGAAGACGGCGTCGCCGCCCATCACCGCACACAACGTGTTGGTACAGACCCCCACCAGATAGTCGCCGGTGGGGTCGCGCCGGTACATCGTGTAAAACGACGCCACCGCGGCGACGTCGGCGCCGGTCAGCCCAAGCTGATCTGCGCAGAACGCCAGGCCGGCCGGGGTGAGGTAGGAGTCTTCGGCCTGCACCAGGTGCAGCAGCGGCAGGATCGCCGATCGTGGTTGCGGATAGCGGGCGATGATCTCCTTGGCTTCGGCTTCCAGCCGGGCCCGCACCTCGTCCGGATACGCCCGGGGGGCGTCGGGGTCGCTCTCGAACTGGCCGGGCTCCTCGGGCGGGCGGCCGAGCTGGATGAAAACGCGCTCACCGCCGGTGCCCGCGGTCGGCGGCATCAGCTTGCCCCGGCCGGTCTTGTTAGGTGCCGTCACCGGTCGACTCCGCCCATGACCGGGTCGATGCTGGCGACCGAGGCGATCACGTCGGCGACCAATCCGCCCTCGCACATCGCAGCGACAGCCTGCAGATTGGTGAACGACGGATCCCGATAATGCACCCGATATGGTCGTGTGCCGCCGTCGCTGACCATGTGCACCCCCAGCTCACCGCGCGGCGACTCCACTGAGATAAAGACCTGGCCGGGTGGCACCCAGATGTCTTCGGTCACCCGCTTGAAATGATGGATCAGACCTTCCATCGAGTGGCCCATGATCCACGCGATGTGTTCGGGGGAGTTGCCGAGCCCGTCCGGGCCGAGCTTCAGGTCGGCCGGCCAAGCGATCTTGCGGTCTTCGATCATGACTGGGCCCGGCCCCAGCTTGCCGAGTTTATCCATGCACTGCTCTACGATCTTCAGCGATTCCTTCATCTCGTTGATGCGAATCAGGTAGCGGCCGTAGGCATCACAGCCGTCGTTGGTGATCACGTCGAATTCATAATTTTCGTAGCCGCAGTACGGCTCCGCTCGGCGCAAGTCATAAGGCAGTCCGGTGGAACGCAGGACCGGGCCGGTGATACCCAGCGCCATGCACCCGGCCAGGTCGAGGTAGCCCACGCCCTTGGTGCGGGCCTTCCAGATGTAGTTCTCGGTGAGTAGGTCTTCGATGTCTTTGAGCCGTTTCGGCATCAGCTTGAGGAAGTCGCGGATTTGAGGGAACACTTCGTCCGGCAGGTCCTGCGACACCCCGCCGGGCCGGATGTATTGGTGGTTCATCCGCAAACCGGTGATCGTCTCGAAGATGTCGAGCACCAGTTCGCGTTCGCGGAACCCGAAGAGCATCACGGTCAGCGCGCCCAGTTCCATGCCGCCGGTGGCCAATGCGACCAGATGCGACGAGATCCGGTTCAGTTCCATCATCAGCACCCGAATCACGTTGACGCGCTCCGGGATCGCCTCGGTGATATCGAGCAGCTTCTCCACACCCAGGCAGAAGCCGACCTCATTGAAAAACGGCGACAGATAGTCCATCCGGGTCACGAAGGTCGGGCCCTGAGTCCAGTAGCGGAATTCGAGGTTCTTCTCGATACCAGTGTGCAGATAGCCGATCCCGCAGCGGGTTTCGGTGACCGTCTCGCCCTCGAGCTCGAGGATCAAACGCAACACGCCGTGCGTCGACGGGTGTTGAGGCCCCATGTTGACGACGATGCGTTCGCCCGGATCCGCAGCTTTGGCTGCCTCGACGATCTGTTCCCAGTCCTGCCCGCCGACGCTCAGGACCGTCTCGGCAGTGCCGTCCGTGCCTGGGGACGGGGTGGTGGCCTTGCTCATCAGGTGTATGCCCTCCGCTGGTTGGGCGGGGGGATCTGTGCGCCCTTGTATTCGACGGGGATACCACCGAGGGGATAGTCCTTGCGCTGCGGATGGCCTTGCCAATCGTCGGGCATCTGGATACGGGTCAGCGACGGGTGGCCATCGAAGATGATTCCGAAGAAGTCGTAGGTCTCACGCTCATGCCAGTCGGTGGTCGGATACACGTTGAACAGCGACGGGATATGTGGATCTGCATCGGGCACAACCACTTCCAGTCGCACACGCCGGTTGTGGGTGATCGACTTCAGCGGGTATACCGCATGCAACTCACGGTCGGCGTCGTCCGGGTAGTGCACTCCACTCACGCCCAAGCTCAGTTCGAAGCGCAGGTCCGGCTCGTCGCGCAGCAATTGGGCGACGGCTGGCAGCAACTCCCGGCGGACGTAGAGCGTCAGCTCGCCACGAAATACCACGATGTTCTCGACGGCATCGGCGGCCTCGATGCCGTCGCGCTCCAGAGCCTCGGTCAAGGTGTCGACCACCTCGTCGAAATATCCGCCGTAGGGTCGTTGGCTGCGGCCCGGCAACGCAACCTCGCGTACCAGCCCCCCGTACCCGGAGGTGTCGCCGGTGCCGCGCGCACCGAACATGCCGCGGCGAACCTCGATCACCTCTCCAGCTTCGGCGTCGTGGTTGTTGCCCGGCTGGTTCACCGCAATAACCCCTTCATCTCCCACGTCGACGGAGCCGACAGTGCGGCCTCTTCGGCCGCGGCGATCGCTTGCTCACGGTTGACGCCCAGCGGCATCGTCTGGATCTTCTCGTGCAGCTTGAGCATTGCGTAGATCAACATCTCCGGCCGAGGCGGACAGCCGGGGAGGTAGATATCGACTGGGACGACGTGGTCCACCCCCTGCACGATGGCGTAGTTGTTGAACATCCCCCCCGACGATGCGCATACGCCCATGGACAGCACCCATTTGGGCTCGACCATCTGGTCGTAGATCTGACGGAGCACCGGTGCCATCTTCTGACTGACCCGGCCGGCCACAATCATCAGGTCCGCCTGCCGCGGCGACGCCCGGAACACCTCCATCCCGAACCGGGAGATGTCGTAATCCGGGGCCATCGACGACATCATCTCGATCGCGCAGCACGCCAAACCGAAGGTCGCCGGCCACAACGAGCCCTTACGGAAATACCCGGCCAGAGACTCAACGGTCGACAGCAGAAAACCGCTGGGCACTTGCTCTTCCAGGCCCACTGCTACCTCAATCCCAATTCAGGCCTCCGCGGCGCCAGACATACGCATAGGCGACGAATACGACGACGACGAACAGCCCCATCTCGATGAGTGCGAACAACCCCAGCGCGTCATAGCTGACGGCCCAGGGATAGAGAAAGACGATCTCGATGTCGAAAACGATGAACAGCATCGCGGTCAGGTAGTACTTCACCGGGAAACGCTGACCTGGCGCCGCATGTGGGCCGCTGGCCGGCTGATCGATCGGTTCGATGCCGCACTCGTAGGCTTCCAGCTTGGCCCGGTTGTAGCGGGACGGGCCGGTCACTTTCGCGATCGCCACCGAGAACACCGCGAACCCCATCGCGATCGCGCCGAGTACGAGGATGGGTACGTAGAGGTTCATCCTGCGTGACGCTCCCTCGTGGCTGTCGGTGTGAGCTCAAGCACAGCCTAGCGATGATGTGCGCGGCTCCGCTCACGGGTCTGGTTGTGAGCTCGAACACAGCTTGGCGAATGTGATGTCTCGGCTTGTCGCGCTTGCATCGAGTCCGGTCGTGGCCACCAATGGCTGCCGCCTTCAACGCGAATTACCGACGGCAACACAACAATTCGCGTTGGCTGTGGTCGCAGGGACCACTTGCCCTGCCGAGGCGCTACTGAACCGGCGTGCGCAATAGGCCGAGCACGGTCCGGCCCAGCCGAATGGGGTCCAGCGGATGCGGGACGGCCGCCTCGGCATGTGACCAGCGGGCCAGCCACGCGTCGTCGGCGCGCCCAGTGAGGACCACGATCGGCGGGCACTGCGCGACCTCGTCCTTCAGTTGCTTGGCGATGCCCATTCCGCCTTCCGGGGTGGCTTCGCCGTCGAGTATGGCCACGTCGATGCCGCCGGCATCGACGTGCTGGATTACCACCGGCCCCGTCGCGACTTCCACGTAGCTCAACTCAGGCAGATCCGGGTGCAGCCGTTTGCCCAGCGCCAACATCACCTGTTCGCGGGTGTGCGCATCGTCGCTGTACACAAGGATCCGAAGAGCATCAGTGGCAGGCATGTGCAGATCGTACCGGCGACGACGATGCGGGCCGGCGTAGCGGCCCGAGGAGGAGTCGACGGCAATTAGCGCGGCACCCCGCTATGTCGCCCGGACGAAGCACGCGTCGGCCGAGGCCTTCGCGGTCTGGCCGACCATGCCCAACCGATTCCAGTCCAGGTCGAACTGAGCTCGATCGACCTCCGTTTCGGCGGTGATCCGCACCGAGCCGTCGCCGAGCACCGCGATCTTGGCCGGCAGCGGCAGCGGCGCGGTGACTCCTTTGATGGTGAAGTCGGCCTGCAGCTCGGCGCCGTTGCCGGTGGTCGGTTGCACGGCGGTGACGACGACGCTGAGCTGCGGGAAGTGCTCGACGTCGAAGAAATCGGCCGAGTGCAGATGCTCGTCGCGTTTGCGGATACCAGTGCGCAGCGACGCGGCGGCGATGTCGAGGCGGCCGAAGACGGCGCCTTTGGCGGTCACTTGGCCGTCGCCGCTGACCTCGGTGAACTGGCCTTTGACGTTGAGCAGACCCCAGAAGTTCTTGATCTTGAAGGTGATGGTTGAGCGGTCGGGAACCAGGTTCCACACCCCGGCGGTGTCCGGATCGCTCAGCAGTGTTTCCACGGTAGTCATATGCGCCGCTCCTCCTCATCGCTGCGTCCCCAGCTTCGCGGGGGCCCCGCTGCATCGTCGCCGGCGCTGGTCATATATGCCTCCGTTGACCGAGCTCAGCTCAACAGCGGCGCGAGCTCGGCCGGGTCGAAGTACTCGTCGATACGGCTGATCAGGGCTCGAGAACCCGAAGAGCCACCCAACTTAATCACGATGCACACCCGCAAGGCGATCGATCCGCCGTTGTGGCCGGTGGCGTGCAAGATGTGCTGCTGGACGAAGCCGTTGGGAAAGAGCTGGCGGTCGAGGATCTCGTAGCGCCGGTCGGCGGTGACGTCGATGAACCAGTGCAGCACCCGCAGCGCACGTTTCTTGTCGTTGTCGCGACCCGCCCCGACCCGCCAGACCGCGATGTCGTCGTCGAAGATCTGCTCGAGCGTTGCCACGTCGCTCTGCTCGATCGCGGCGAACAGCCGATCCGCCACGTCGACGATGACTTCTGCACCCTGGCCGGACTCGGTAGCGGGCATCGGTCGCCTTCCTATTCCTCGTGGTATCCGGGGTGTGCGACGACCAGCCGCTGGCTGACCAGGACATGCAAAGCCCGCAGCACCTCGTCGCTGCGCTCGTCCAACTGGCCGGCCCGGATCGCGGCCGCCAGTCCGGCTTCGTCTTCGAAGCCCAAGCCGGCCAATGCGGCATGAGCCGGTTCGGTACCGGGGTCCAGTAGTTCGCGCTCGACCATCCGCAACGCGTTAGCGGCTACGCGCGCATGGAAGTTGACCTGGCCGCTGGTGGCCGCCCGGACGTCGGTTTCCAGGAACTCGGCTACCGCCGCTATCAGTTCTGCGGCGGTGGGGCGACCATGAACACCGCTCATCGCGGGCCGGCCTCGTCGAGCAAGGTGAGCAGGTCCCACTCGGTCTCGCAGACCCGCCGTCCGATGGTGGCCAGCTCCACCGACCGAGTCTGTCCGCTCAGGTGCCGCTCCGCCTGGTAGCGGCAGATGACGCCCCAGCGCAGGGTGGCCAGCACCAGCCACCAGTGGAATGCCACCCGGTCGACGGTAGTCCCGCCGGCATCTTCATAGGCGCGAAGGAAGTTTTCGATGCTGCCCAGGCCGCCGGCGCCGCGGCTGGCCGGCGCACCGAACCGCCAGGCCCGGATGCAGAACCAGGCCAGGTCTTCATAGACCTCGCCGATGTGCACCAGCTCCCAATCGAGCACCGCCGCCAGGTCGGATCCGTCCACGATGAGGTTGCCCATCCGGTAGTCGCCGTGCACCAACCGCGTTGGGGACGGGGCCGGCCGGTGCGCGGCCAGCCACCGAAACGCCCACTCGAAGGCGGCGGTGGTGTCGCCCATCACGTCCAGCCGGTTGTGCCACTCGCCGAGCTGGTCTTCGGTTTCCAGGTCCGCGCCGTGCGGGTCGGCCCGGTGGATGGCGGCCAGTGCCTGTGCGCACTGGCGCATCAGTCGCTCGCGGCCCGGGTCGTCCAGCTGTCGGTCGATACGCCGGACAATGGTCTCGCCTTTGATCTCGTCGCAGATCAGAAACGGATTGCCCAGGGCGGCAGTCGAATTGTCGGCGGTCAAGATGTGCGGGACGGGCGCACCGGCCGCTGCGGCGGCTGCCTGGACGCGAGCTTCGAGCTCCATCGACGCGTGCAAGTCGTCAGGCGGACCGATGCGCAGGATCAGCGACCGGCGGTCCTCGGGGGTGACCGCCTCGAACGCCCACGTGCTGCGGCTGGCCCCGCCGGTCAGCGCGCGCAGGTTGTCGATCGTGGTTTCGACGCCGAGCGCTGAGGCCACCACACCTGCCAGAGCGGACTCCTGGACACGCGTCACTTCTTGCCGAACTTGAACAGCCGCTGGGCGACTCGGCGGATCTGGATCTCTTCGGCGCCCTCGGTGATCCGGTACCGGCGGTGGTGCCGGTAGATGTGCTCGAACTGCTCGTGACGGGTGTAGCCGAGCCCGCCGAAGATCTGCATGGCCCGGTCGGCGGCATCGCACACCAACCGGTTGGCCCGGTAGTTGGCCATCGACACCTTGTCCGACACCTCCAGGTGGTGGTTGCGGTCCAAATGCCATGCCGCGTAATAGACCAGCAGCCGCACCATCTGCGCTTCGGTCTGCAACTCGGCCAACGGCCACTGCACCGCCTGATTGACCGACAGCGGCTTGCCGAACACGATGCGTTGACCGGCGTACTCGGCGGCCCGGTTGATACAGTACTGCGCTGCGCCCAGACTGCTGGCCGCCTGACGAATCCGGTTCTCGTGCAAGAATGTTTGCGCAACCTCGAGACCGCGGTCTACTTCGCCCAAGACAGCGTCGCCGGGCACTCGCACGTCGCTGAGCTCGACTTCACCGTGGTCGCTGGGCATGTTGAAGGTCCACCAGTAGAACGGGACGGCGAAACCCGGGGCGTCGGTGGGCACCAGGAACGCGGTGATACCGGTCGCTTGCCCGGGGTCGCCGGAGGTGCGGGCGAAGACAAGATCGTGGGTAGCACGGTGCACACCGGTGTTGAACCGCTTGGCGCCGTTGATCACCCAGCCGTCACCGTCGCGTTCGGCGTGAGTTTCCAGCCAGGTGGCATCCGAGCCGTGTGCCGGCTCGGTCAGTCCGAACGCCATCGAGCGCTCTCCGGTGATCAGCGCCTCCGACCAGTCGCGGCGCTGCTCGTCGGTGCCGAACCGCTCCATCATGATCACCTGTGGGAAGTTGCCGACGATCGACGACTCGTCCTGCAGATCGTTGTGTAAACCAAGGCCTTTGGCGGCCAGGTGCTCGCGGATGACCGCCATGTCCAGGTTGGTGCCATCCCGGCCGCCGAGTGACGTCGGCAACGCGTAGCGCAGCCAGCCTGCCTGGTCGGCTCGCCGGCGCATCTCGCCGAGCAGATCCTCCCACTCCCGCCGCGGGATGCCGCCGTTGTCGACGTCGGTGCGGGCGAACTCGCGGCGCTGGTCGAAGTACTGCATGTTCTCGGCCTGCAGCGGAGCGATCTCAGCCTCGATGAACGCATCGATGTCGGCAAGCAGTCGCGGAAGGTGTTCGGGCAGGGTGAAATCCACGGTGTTCTCCTTCAGAAGCCGTAGAGGGTTTTCTTCCAGATCCTCGACAAGGTGGTGATTGCATCATCGTCGGACAGTTCCACGCCCAACTCGGAGGGGCCCACGAATACCGTGGTGAAGTTCTCGAAGAGCAGCGCGATCGCCGCGGCGGTATGTTGCGGATCAAGCTCAGCAGAGTAGCCGTGCTCCTGCGCGCGCCGCACCGATGCCGCCACGATGTCCATGCCGAAGCGGCGGAATTCGTTTTGTACCTCGGCGAATCGCCGCTGAGTAGCGGCCAACTGCGCCACCGCGATCATGATGCCGATGTTCTGCTTGAACATGTTCCAATAGCCGGTGACCACCGAGGTGAAGAACGCGGTGTCATCGGGTGACTGGGGCAGCGAGACGCTCAGGCCGGAGGGCGCCACGACGTCGTGCAGAAACGACTCCGCCAGCGCGGCCAGCAGGTCTTCCTTGTCGGCGAAATAGCGGTAAAACACCGACGGTGATTTCCCGGCGGCCGAGGTGATGTCGGCCAGCGTGGTGCCGTGAAACCCGCGCTCGGCGAACAGTTTGCGCGCCGCCTGCTCGATCGCCTGGCGGGTATGGCGGCCTTTGGAGCTGCGCGCGTCGGTCGGCATCAGACCCGTTTCCGGTCGCCCGCCCGCAGTAACGCACCGGGAAGGTCATGGCCCACCGCTGTTCGCGCGACCTCGGCGGCCGCGATCGCCGCGTTCAGCTCGACGTCGACGCCGACGCCGCTGTCGGTCAACAAATAGACCAGGTCCTCGGTGGCGATGTTGCCGGTAGCGCCCGGGGCAAACGGGCAACCGCCCAGCCCGCCCACCGAGGAGTCCAGCCGGCTGACCCCGGAGCAGACCGCTGCGTAGGCGCTGGCCAGCCCGGCGCCGCGGGTGTTGTGGAAATGGCCGCCCAGCGGAAGGTCGTCGATCACCGGGCGCACCGCCTCGATCAGCGAGCGGACCCGTCCCGGCGTGGTGGTGCCGATCGTGTCGGCGATCGACAGCCGGTCGGCACCGTGATCGCGTGCTGCCGCAGCGATGTCCACGACCCGCTGCGCCGGGGTAGGTCCCTCGAAGGGGCAATCCCACGCGGTGGCGATGATGACCTCGACGACCACCTCGCTGTCGCGGCCGATTGCCACGATGTCGGCGATCTGCGCGGTGGCCTCAGCGCTGCTCCGGCCGACGTTGGCCTGGCTGAACGTGTCAGAGGGCGACACCACGTACTCGATGGCCCGCAGTCCCGCAGCCACCGCGCGTTTGGCGCCGTTGGGGCTGGCCACCAGCGCGGAAAATTCGATACCGGGGAAGTGCTGCAATTCGGCGGCCACCTCAGCGGCATCGGCCATCGACGGCACCTTCGACGGCGACACGAACGCGCATGCCTCGACCTCGTGCACTCCGGTGGCGGCGATCGCCTCGAGCAGTTCGAGCTTGGCGGCCAAGGGGATCGGCTGCTCGATCTGCAGCCCGTCGCGCAAGGCGACTTCGCGGATGGTGACGTGCTGGGTCGTCATAGCACTCCCTCGGTGCGCAGTGCTTGGAGATCCTCGGCGGTCTTGCCGAGCAGACCGATGTAGACGTCGTCGTTGTGCTGGCCGGGCCGCGCGGAACCGGCATTGCGCACCCTGCCCGGGGATTCGGACAACAGCGGCATGATTCCGGGTCCGAGCACGGCCCGGTCAACTCGTTCGTCGTAGTGTTCGGCGATCATCCCGCGAGCCTGCAGCTGCGGGTCGGCGACCACCTCGGCCACCGTGTTGATCGGCCCCGCGATGACGCCAGCGGCAGTGAGGGTTTCGATGATGTCGCCGGGCTGACGTTCGGCGGCCCAGTCGCCGATGATCTTGTCCAGCTCGTCCTGGTTGCGGCCGCGGGCGCCGTGGGTGGCGAACCGGTCATCGGTGACCAGTTCTGGGCGGCCCATCGCCTGACACAGCCGGGCGAACACGGTGTCCTGGTTGGCGGCAATCACCACCCAGGTGCCGTCGCCGCTGCGGTAGATGTTCGACGGCGCAATACCTTCCAGGCGGGTTCCCGACGGCCCGCGCACCACGCCGCCGACGTCGTAGTCGGGGATGGTGGATTCCTGTATCGCCAAACAAGATTCGGTCAGTGCCACGTCGACTACCTGCCCGGTACCGGTGACGCCACGCCGGTAGAGGGCAGCCAGCGCGCCCTGGGCGGCGAACATGCCGGCGAGGCTGTCACCGAGCGACAGCGCGAGCCGGGGCGGCGGCCCGCCGGGAAAACCGTTGAGATGCCGCAGCCCGCTGGCCGCCTCGGCCACCGACGCGTATCCGGCTTTACGGGCATCGGGGCCGGTTTGGCCGTAACCCGACACCCGCACCAGGATGATGCCGCGGTTGCGTTGCCGCAGTGCGTCGTAACCCAGGTTCCATTTCTCCAGGGTGCCAGGCCGGAAGTTCTCGACCACGATGTCGGATTGTTCGACGAGCTCTAGGAACAGTTCGCGTCCCCGCGGCTGACGCAGGTCGAGTGTGACGGCCTTCTTGTTGCGGGCGTGCACGGTCCAAAAGAAGTGCTGGCCGTCGAGTTCGGCCTGTCCCCAGGTGCGCAGCGGGTCGGGAGCATTGGGCGGTTCGATCTTGATGACCTCCGCGCCCATGTCGCCGAGCAGCCGACCGGCGAACGGCCCGGCGATCAGCGTGCCCAGCTCGAGCACCCGGACACCGTCCAGCGCGCCCGCTGGTGTCACTCCGGCCTCGCGAAGTCGTGGCGCACCAGCCAATCACTGACGACGCCGACGGCCTGACGCAGTGCGCCGCGCTGGTCTGGTCCGGCGTAATAGTGGGTGGCACCGGGGATTTCATGTATTTCTTTGTCGGGATGCCCGATTGCCTCGAACAGCCGGCGAGTGTGGCTGGGCGTGCAGGCGTCGTCGGCAAGGTTGCCGATCACCAATGCCGGCACGGCGATATCACGCCCGCACTGCACGCCGTCGCCGTTGGCGTCGTCGTAGCTCCATTGCGACAACCAGCTGCGCAATGTGCAGAACCGGGCCAGCCCGACTGGGCTCATGTTCACCACCTGTGGATCGCCCAGGTAGCACGTTCCGGGGGTGCGTTCGTTCGGATCGACCGACGGGTCGAGCCAGCGTGGGTCGGCCATGGTGCCGTGCACGACGAAGGCGAACTCGTCGTCGGGGCGGCCGGCGGCCTTCAGCTCGGCGAGTTTCTCCTTGACCCAGGCGGTGATTCGTCGGTTGCGGTCAATTTGGGCTTGCCGGTAGCGAGCGAGGAATTCCTGGCTGTAGGGCGGCTGGTTGGGGTTGTCGGGGTTGTAGAGGTCCAGTTCCGGATCGCGTTTGGTGGGATCCGACTCGTCGAGAATCGACGCGTCCAGCCATTCGGTCATGGTGCCGTGCCGGCTGATATGGGCGGCCAGCAACATGATGCCGTCGGCAGCTGGCAAGTCCAGCTGGGTGAGATCGGGCCCATCGCCCGACGGACTCGATGTCACCGTCGCGTGCTGGGCCTGCTGTTGGTAGAACACCGACAGAGAGCCGCCGCCGCTCCAGCCGGCCAGCACAACCTTGTCGTAGCCGAGCCGATTCTTGGCGTCGTTGATGCATTCGCCGAGGTCTTGAACCACCTTCTCCATCAACAGCGCCGAGTCGGTGCCGCGGAACCGGCTGTTGCAGTAGATGACATGGTGGCCGGCGCGGGCCAGCGCGTTCATCATCGGCAGGTAGGCCCCGCCGCCGATGGGGTGCATGAGCACCAGCACAGTGTCGGACGGCTTGTCGCGTGGCTTGAGTAGATGGCTTTCCAACACCACCAGCTCGGCCAGCCCGCCGTAGACGTCGCGAACACCGGAATTGTTTTGGAAGGCAATCAGATACGGGATCCGGTCGTATTCATGCTTGACCGCTGTGCTAGTCATCAGTGCTGTCCTAGGTCGTGCGCCAGCACTTCGGCTGACGGGGTGAGCCGGCGGCGAGTGTCGACGGCGATCACCTGCCAGTCGACGCTGTGAAAGTCGTCGAACTTGCGGCGCGCACGTTCTCGCGCCTTCTCCGGCGCGCCGTGGTGAACTCCTTGCGGCGCATGGGAAATCAAGCCTGGCGGCATTGGGATGCCGTAGAGCGAGCCGCCGTGGAAGAAGGCGATCTCGTCGTAGTCGACGTTGCGGTGATACCAGGGGGTGCGCTCGGTGCCGGGCACGCCTTCGGCGGGCTTGGGTAGAAAGTTCATCACGTAGACCCCAGTGGCCTGCATGAACAAGTGCACGGTGGGCGGCAGGTGCACACTGTCGGAGGTCACCACGTTGTAGTCGGCGATGTTGAAGGTGAACGCGAAGTTGTCGCCTCGCCAACCTTCCACGTCGAGTGGATTGTGTTGGTAGAACAGCGTCGTCGGCCCGCCCTCGTGCACCAGCCGGACCTCGTACTCGTCGCGGCCAGAGGGAGGCGGGTCGTCCGACGCCACCGGCTCGGGGATGGTGGCCTGCGATGGGTCGAACGGGAAGTGCCGGCCCAGCGCGCCCGGTGGTGGCACGCGAAATTCATCGGTGGCCTCGATCATCAACAGCGTGGTCTCGCCGTTGGGCAACTGACGCCAGGTCGTGGCCTTCGGCAGATACACCCAGTCGCCCTGGCGGTAGGGCAGCGGCCCGAATTCGGTCTGCAATTCGCCGTCACCGTTGTGCACGAAGCACAGCAGGTCGCCGTCGACGTGGCGGACATAGAACGGCATCGGTTCGCTGCGCCGGGACAGCGAGATGCGGCAGTCGACGTTGGAGAACATCAGCAGTGGGCCGCCGTCGGCGTCGGTGGCATCGCTGGGCTTGAGCTCGCTGGAGAGCACGTCGAGAGGCCGCAGCGGGCCGACGGAGCGGTAGGCGGTCGGGTCGTGACGGCGGTACATGTTCGCGGTGCGGCCGGTGAACCCGCCCCGGCCGAGTTCGTCATCTTTGAGCCCGTCGAGATCGGCGTGCAGACGGCGTGGTGTTTTGCCTTTGCGCAGGTGGACGAAGGATTCCATCGGTGGCTCCCGGATCGGCCGCAATAAAACTGAAAGTGACATTACTTTCTCTTTTGCGTCGGCACAAGGGTTCGCCAGAGCTCCTGGTCGAAGCGCGCCTGGACGGGAAGAGGCAAATTGGTCATACTTATGACTATGTCTGAAGTCAGCTCACTCGCCGAGGCGAAGGCGCATTTGTCGGAGTTAGTCGCCCGCGTCGGCGATCAGCACGAGCGGATCACCGTCACAGTGCACGGGCGTCCTACAGCCGTTCTTCTTGCGGTCGACGACCTGGAGTCACTGGAAGAAACCATTGCGGTGCTATCCGACCCAGCAACGCTTCGCGCTCTCGGCGAGGCCGATGCCGAGCTAGCCCGCGGGGAAGGGGAGAACCAGGACAGCCTGGCCGCGGCGATGCAAGCACGCCGAGCTAGGACGTGACCGACCGGCGATACGAGCTGATAATCGCACCGACTGCGAAAAAACAACTGGCCGAACAACTTCCCGAATCAGTGGCGTTCGCGGCCTACGAGTTCATCATCGGCCCGTTACTCGACAATCCTCACCGTGTTGGCAAGCAGCTCCGACCACCGTTGCACGATCGGCATAGCGCACGACGTGGCACCTACCGCGTGCTCTACCGAATCGATGACGCGCGTCAGCAGATCACCGTTGTCGGCGTGTTCGGCCGCGCGGATGCGTACCGTGCCCGATAGGCGGCCGTGTCGCTAGCCTGAGAACTGTGGGTGCCGACACGCCCGAGCGCGCCTCGGAATTCGTCACCGCGCCGCCTCGCAGCGGTCCCGGTGTTGCATCGATGGTGGGCTATCGCTATTGGGGCGCTGCGCCCGCGGTGCATCGGGGCATGCCGTCGTCGACACTGACCTTCATCGTCAGCCTCGATGAAGGCGTCGAGGCGGCCGACACCTCGGAGGCCCTCCGCGACGCCCGGCCCACGCCGCTGCTTTTGAGCGGGTTGCACGAGCGGGCCGCTCAGATCCGGCAGCGACGGGGCCAAGCCGGCGTGCAGCTGGCCGTGCATCCGCTCGCCGCGCGGGGACTGTTCGGGGTGCCCAGCGCCGAGTTGAGCGTGACCGATTTCGATGCCACCGCCGTGCTGGGCCGCCGCGCCGTCGAGCTATGCGAGCGGGCGGCCGATGCGCGGGATTGGCGGGATGCCTTTGCGGTGATTGGCGACTATCTGGTGGGTGCGCGGCAGCGCCGCGACCGCGCGACGGTACGCCCCGAGGTCGCCTATGCCTGGCACCTCTTGGAGCGCAGTTGCGGCCGGGCCTCGGTAGGCGCCGTCGCCGACCGAGTCGGCGTCAGTGCACGACATTTGACGACGTTGTTCAACCAGGAAGTCGGCCGGTCGCCCAAGGCGGTGGCGATGCTGATGCGCTTCGAGCACGCGACCGCGCGGATCGCCGAGTCGGTGCGGCAGCGCGGGCTGGTCGACCTGGCAGCTGTCGCGATCGACACCGGATACAGCGATCAGGCCCACCTGACCCGAGAGTTTGGCCGGTTCGCCGGTACGTCGCCGCGCCGGTGGCTGGCCGAGGAGTTCCGAAACATTCAAGACGGCGGCCACTCGTACGGATCAAACTGCGAGCATGACTGATTCCAATCCGACCGTGTGGTTGACGTTGCGAGCCCACAATGCGCCCAAGTTGATTGACTACTACGTGGATACTTTCGGCTTCGTCCTGGCAGCCCGGTACGGCGAGGGCGAGACCGTCGACCACGCGCAACTTCTGTGGCCTGAGGGCAGCGGCGGGGTCATGCTCGGCAGTGACAGACCCGACGGCGAGTGGTCCCGTGAACCCGGCACCGCCGGCGGCTATGTCGTCACCGCCGATCCGGATGCTCTCTATGAGCGCGTGCTGCAACGCAAAGCCGAAATCGTTCGGCCCCTTGGCAACACCGATTACGGTGCCCGTGAATTCACCGTCCGCGACCCGGAGGGCAACCTGTGGTCCTTCGGCGATTACCGCGGCGCGCCGATGCCGGCCTGACATGCAAGCCAAACGCATCACCGCCAACCTTCGAGTGGCCGACCTCAACACAGCGAAGACCTTCTACACCGACTACCTGGGGCTCAGCACCGAGGAGTTCAACCTGGGATGGGTGGCCCGTTACACCGCACCGGACAGCGGCGCGAACGTCCAACTCGTCACGCGCGATGCGTCCGCTCCCGAAGACTCGGTCATCTCCATCCACACCGATGACGTCGACGACGCGTATGCAGAAGCCCAGAGACTCGGCTACGAGATCGTGCATCCGTTGACCACAGAGTCGTGGGGGGTGCGCCGCTTCTTCGTGCGCGCACCTGATGGCAACGTCGTCAACGTCGTAAGCCACCCGGACTGAGCCCCGGCGCGGCGTGCGGGTTCAGTCGCGGATGCGCACGACGACTTTGCCTTTGGCGGTGCGGTTCTCAAGCGAAGCGACTGCCGCGGCGGCATCCTCCAGCGGGTAGACCACCGGCTCTGGAGGAGATAACTTCCCTGAGGTAAGCAGCCGCTCGAGCCCCGCCCACTGCTCATGCAGCGCGTTCGGGTGTTTCCCGGCCCACGCGCCCCAGCCCACACCGACCACGTCAATGTTGTTGAGCAGCAGCCGGTTCACCTTCACGGTTGGTATGTCGCCGCCGGTGAAACCGATCACCAACAGTCGTCCCGCCGGAGCCAGCGAGCGCAGCGAATCGGTGAACCGGTCGCCGCCAACGGGATCGACCACCACGTCGACGCCACGGCCGTCGGTCAGTTCTTTGACCGCGTCTTTGAATCCCTCGGCCAGCACCACATCCGTCGCACCGGCGGCCGTCGCAATATCGGCCTTTTCCTGCGTGCTGACCACCGCGATGACGCGCGATGCCCCGAGCACCGACGCCAGCCGCAGCGATGACGTGCCGATACCGCCGGCCGCTCCGTGCACCAGCACCGTCTCGCCCGCCTCCAGCCGCCCGCGGACCGTCAGCGCGAAGTACATGGTCAGGTCGTTGAACAACAGACCGGCGCCCGCCTCGAAGCTGACGTTGTCGGGCAGCTTGAACGCTCGGTCCGGGGCCAGCACCGCGACCTCGGCCATCCCGCCGGTGAGCATCGTCAGGCCAACCACCCGATCTCCGGCACGCACAGTGGCGTTGTCGGGTGCCGATCGCACCACGCCGGCGATTTCCGCGCCCAACACAAACGGCGGATCGGGCCGGTACTGGTAGAGGCCGCGGGTGAGCAGCGCGTCCGGAAATGCCGCACCGGCAGCGTGCACCTCGACGATCACGCCGTCGCCCGTGGGTTCGTCGACGTCGGCCACTTCGATACCGTCCGGACCATCGAGCCTGGTCACCCGTGCTGCGCGCATGCCACCTCCGTCATCAACGAAACGCTGTCCAACCCGCCCAACCCCAGGTGATCGTAGCCCTGCACGCCGGCCCTCCGGCTGCACAGGGAACCCACAGCCGCTGCACAGCGGTGCCCGCATGAGCCAACAGGTGAACAGAAGGTAAACTGACCGTGAACAACCTGGGGTTCGGGCGGCCATCGCCCTGCGACCACGACCGTTGGGAGGTGTGGCAGATGCCGAGCTTGCCGCCCGTAGTCCTCGATAGCACCGTCGATCCGACGGATCGAGCCGACGCGATCGACTTCATCAATCGCGTCAACCTGCTGTTCGACGCCTGCGATATCGATGCCATGGTCGAGGCCTTTCTTCCGGACGGCGTGACGTATCACACCCATGGCGTGGCGCGGGGCCGGGCGGAAACGCGGCGCTTCTTCGAGGAGACCTACCCCTACAGCGTTCCCGGGGTTAGCCGCATCGCCACCAACCCGATCGTCGATAGCGATGGCGAGGGAGTGATCGTTCGCTACTACAACCTTCTCGTCCGCTATGCGCCGGAGCCGGCTGGGCCCAGGATGGTGACGGGCGAGGTGGTCGAGGAACCCGATGATCTGCCCGCGATCTGGGTCTACTCCGCTGTGACGGACCGACTGCGTCGGCTCGATAACGTCTGGCGGATCTTCGAACGTCACATCGGGACGACGACGATGAATGACCGGCTGCGCCCGATGGCGTCGGCGCCCGGGTTTATGAGCCCGCGCCTGCGCCCGGCCGCCTCATGGTGAGAACCCGCCGGCAACGCGTACCACCGCTCGCCCGCTGAAGGCTCCGGCCCGCACGTCGACGCTAGCCTCGTGCCATGGATTCCTTCCCACTCGGTCACTTTTCGGTTGCCCGCATCGGCTTCGGCGCAATGCAACTGCCCGGCCCCGGCGTGTTCGGGCCGCCGCGTGACCGCGACGCAGCGCTGGCGGTGTTGCGCCGCGCGGTCGAACTCGGCGTCGATCACATCGACACCGCCCAGTTCTACGGGCCCGACGTCGCCAACCAACTCATCCGCGAGGCGCTGTATCCGTACCCGGAAAACGTGGCGCTCGTGAGCAAGGTCGGTGCACGCCGCGACGATGCGGGCGGCTGGCTGCCAGTCGATAGCCCGGCCGACCTACGCCGCGACATCGAGACCAATCTGCGCACCCTGGAGGTGGACCGGTTGGCCGCTGTCAACCTGCGGCTGGTAGACAGCGACGGGCCGGATCAACATTTCGATGACCAGCTTTCGGTCATGATCGCCGCCCACGACGACGGGCTGATCGGCGGTATCGGGCTTAGCGAAATCAAGCTCGAGCATCTGTTGCATGCCCTAAAGCGCACCGAGATCGCCTGTGTGCAAAACGCATTCAACCTCGCCGACCGCTCGTCGGCGCCGGTGCTGCAGGAGTGCACGACGCGCGGCATCCCCTTCGTGCCGTTCTTCCCGCTGGGATCGGCGTTCATCCAACCGAATCCGGTGCTGGGCAACGAGGTGGTGCAACACACCGCCGCGCGACTCGGCTGCACCCCGGCACAGGTTGCGCTGGCGTGGACGCTCGGCGTGGCGCCCAACATACTGCTGATCCCCGGCACGTCGTCGGTGCGGCATTTAGAGGAGAACCTGGCGGTCGCCGACATCGAGCTCGACGACGACACGCGCGCGCAGCTGGATGCGATTGCCGACTAGCGTTCTCACACGTCCGCCCCGCGATTGCCGCCGACGCATCAGCGTGCATCGACATTTACCGCCCGTACGTATTGGACACCGTGATCACCTTCGAGCCTGACGTGCCGACGGTCGAGGAAATGGCAGACGACGGTTACACCTATGCGCACCAGCTCAATTCGCGTGCCGCGTTTCAGTGGTCAGTGGAGACTGAGCGTCTACATGGCTCATGATCAGCTCCGCGCCGGCGGCGGACGAATGCTGTGTACACCTGCCTGGGAACGTCGACGAAACGCGACTCCGTCGGTTTGAACCTAGTCGGAGAGCGTGACAGCATAGCATCAAGGATGCTGATGCTATGCTGTCATCGTGCGTACCACGGTGACACTTGACGACGACACGTTGGCGCTCGTGCACCGTCTGATGAAAGAACGCGGTGTGTCCTTCAAGAAGGCGCTCAACGACGCGATCCGCGACGGTGCGCAACGACGCGCGAAGGCGCCCTCGTTCAAGACGCGCACCGCCGACCTCGGTGTGCCGACGGTGAGTCTGGACCGGGCACTGCAGGTTGCCGCCGACCTCGAAGACGAGGAACTGATCCGCCGTCAGCGTCGCGGCGCGTGAAGGTCGTCGACGCCAACGTCCTTCTCTACGGCGTTAATTCCGCCGCTGAGCATCACAGCGCCAGTCGGCGCTGGCTCGACGGCGCACTCTCGGGTGGCGATATGGTCGGCTTGGCTTGGGTTCCGCTGCTTGCCTTCGTCCGGTTGTCCACAAAGCACGGCTTGTTTCCGTCACCGCTTCGCCCGGATGAAGCCATGGCGCAGGTCACCGATTGGTGCAATGCCCCAGGCGCAGTGGTGATCAGTCCAACGCCACGACATGCCGACGTGCTATCCGGCCTGCTTGGCACCACCGGCACCGGAGGAAACCTGGTCAACGATGCGCACCTTGCTGCGCTCGCGGTCGAGCACCGCGCCAGCATCGTCAGCTATGACCGCGACTTCGGACGTTTCAACAACCTGCGGTGGGCAACACCCGACGCGCTGCTGTGAGAACACCGCCGTCTCCACGCAACAGGCATCTGCTACACGCTCTCGAACGCACCGAAATTGCGTGCGTGGAAAACGCCTTCAACCTCGCCGACCGCTCGTCGGCTCGGCTGTCATACAACCGAATCCCTTGCTGGGCAACGAGTTCGACGACAACCGCGCGCAGTTGGCCGCAATCGCCGGCTAGGGATTGCGCTGCCGGTCCAGTCCGTCGACGATCAAACTGAGACCGAATGCGAATTCGTCCTCCAATGGCACGGGCAAATGGTCGGCCACGGCAACGGTGGCGGGGAACAGCCCAGGGTCCAGTTCATGGAACACGCCGGTGAGTCGGGCATCGTCGGAGCTGCTATGGCCGGTGAGCTGGATGACGAAGCCCAAAACATAGCGCGCCAGCGTCGCATACGAGCGGGCCGCCAGCTGTGGCGGAAAGCCACTGTCGAGCAGGATCGCGATCAACCGTTCACGCTGAGCCAACGCATTCGGGCCGATTGGCACCTGTTCGACCAGCAGGCGCGCGACGTTTCGGTGACGGCGCAATACATCGAACATGCCCAGCGCCACCGACTTACACGCCTGTTGCCAGCTCAAGGTGCTGAGTTCTTCAGTGCTGAAGTCGACTCGGCCAAATACTCGGTCGACGACTTGAGCGATCACCTCGCGCCGGTTGCCGAAATGCCGATACAGCGTGGCCGTCCCCGAATCCGCCCGCTGTGCCAACGTCCGCATCGACAACGCGTCAGCGCCTTCCTCGTCAACGATCCGCATCGCCGTCTCGACGAACCGTTCTCGCGGTACCGGAGGGCGCCCGGGGGAACGTGTCATGGGCCAAGTATGACGACCCTTGACAGCGGTAGGCAATAATGACAACACTGTATCCATTATGTTGTTGCTTCCCCTCGCACCCGAACCATTCACCGTTCCCACCGACCGCGACATGCTTCCGTCGGAGCGGCGCGAATTCATTCGCACCCATCGCACCTGCGTGTTCGGCTACCGCCGACGACACGACGGACCGGCCATGTCGATCGTCTACTACATCCCGACCGACGATGACGAGTTGCTCGTCTCCACGATGGCCGGACGCGGCAAGGCGCGCGCCCTCGCACGCGACGGCAAAGTGAGCCTGTGTGTGCTCGACGAGCGTTGGCCCTTCGCCTATCTGCAGGTGTATGCCGACGGAGTGATCGAGCGTGACCGCGGTCTCGTCGTGGACGTGATGATGGCAGTCGCCGGTCGCATGTCCGGCCAACCACTGGATGAAGAAGCCCGCCCCTACGTCGAGGCGATGGCCGTCGAGGAGGATCGGGTGGTCGTGCGCTGCCGGCCGTACGCGACATTCGCGCAACCGCCGCGGCATCTGCACCGCAACGATCAGGAAGAGCGGATTACCCACTGGATAACGGGCACGGTCGCGTGGGACGCGCCTGACCCGGTCTAAGCCCACGGTGGAATTCGCACCTAGTCCGACTAGACTAAGTTCGGTAGGCTGATCGTATGCCGACCGTCAATATTCACGATGCGAAGACCCACCTGTCGCACCTGCTCGCTCGCGTCGAGAAAGGCGAGACGATCACTATCGCGCGCGCCGGCAAACCAGTGGCTGACCTGATCCCGCATGCACGCGCCGACATCGTCTTCGGTGGCCTGGCAGGCCGACTTCATTACGACACCGATCATTTCGATGACACCGACCACGATCTCAACGCGCTGTTCGGCATCGAATGAGTGGCCTCTTGCTCGATACCCACGTCGTGCTCTGGCTGCTCGACGATAGTCCCCGGCTCGGGGCCCAGGCCCGGCAACGCATCACCGGAAGCGCAGGCGTGTACATCTCCGCCGCGAGCACGTGGGAACTCGCCATCAAGGCGGCTATCGGCAAGGTCGAGCTACCCGGCGATTTCGAGGACGCGATTGACCGGTCCGCCCTGCGCGACCTGCCCGTCACACGACGCCACACTCTCGCGTCTGACCTGACGGCACTGCCCCACAAGGATCCCTTTGACGCAGTTTTGGTAGCGCAGGCGACGGTCGAGCGGCTCACGCTGCTCACGGCCGACGTGAAGCTGCTGAAGGTGCTGCCCGACGTCATCGACGCCAGGCTCTGAGCTCAGCTCCTACGCCGCAGTTCAGGAGCCGGTCATCGCTGAGCGGATCACCTCGAGGTCATTATCGGCGATCTTGAACACCCCGAATCGGAACTTGTAGCCCCACCGAACCTTGTCTTCGATGAAGTCAAGTTGGTCGATCAGTGGCCGGATCGGCGTCTCGGTGCATTCGAGGAAGTCGACGTTGCGGCGCCACGTGTGGAAATCAGGCGCCGTGTCCGTCTGATATGGCTCATCATCGGCGACTCGGCCGATGGCGGTAAAGGCCTGAAGCGGCTCACCGTCGGGGTAGCCGGTCTTGGGTGAGTAGAAGATGATCCAGTCGCCACGAGCCATCCTGCGCAGCATGTGCGGTTTACCGTGGTTGGCCTGGGTGAAGCAACCGCGCACCCCCTCTGCGACATGGTCACGGCTGACCGTATTTATCCAGTTCGTCATGACCGCATGCTAAGTCGGACGGCCGGCGCAGCCTGCACGCTTGCTGCTCGCTTGTGGATAACGTTGCGGGCTTGCAGCTTCTGCCGGGCGATATCACATACGGCATCAAGTTGGAGAAGGCAATACGCTCGGTTGGCGTGACTAGAGAGGCTGATGAGCATGCTGAGGTTCAGCCGGCTACTTGAGTTCCGAGGACGACAGTCCCAGTAACCGTCGCGCCACCACCAACTGCTGGATCTGCTGGGTGCCCTCGAAGATGTCCATGATCTTGGAGTCGCGCGCCCACTTCTCCAGCAGCGTCTGCTCGGAATAGCCGGTGGTGCCGGCCATTTCGACGGCTTTGCAGGTGATGTCGCTGCCCACCCGGCCGGCCTTGGCTTTGGCCATCGATGCTTCTTTGGAGTTGGGGATACTGTTGTCGGCCTGCCATGCCGAGCGCACCGTCAGCAGATA
Source organism: Mycobacterium sp. NGS51 (assembly GCF_059812525.1). Classification (NCBI taxonomy): domain Bacteria; kingdom Bacillati; phylum Actinomycetota; class Actinomycetes; order Mycobacteriales; family Mycobacteriaceae; genus Mycobacterium; species Mycobacterium sp. NGS51. The sequence continues at coordinate 24,931 of NZ_JCALCV010000013.1, read as the reverse complement.
GCCGGCCTCCCAGTCGGCCTCCATCCGTAAAAACTCCGCGGCCGGCGCGCTTTGGGCGTGCGACGGCTTGTCATAGGAGATCTCCACGCCGGACTCGGTCAGGACCTTGCGCAGTTCTTCCAAGGCCGCGCGGGCGACGCCGACGGCCATCGCCGCGACGACCGGGCGAGTGTTGTCGAAGGTTTCCATCACCCCGGCAAAGCCCTTGCCCGTTTGGATCTCGGGATTGCCCAGCAGGTTGTCCTTGGGGATGCGGGCGTTGTCGAACCGGATCACCGCCGTGTCGGAGCCTTTGATGCCAAGCTTGTTCTCCAGCCGTTCCACGGTGACACCGGGGTGCTCGCGCGGCACGATGAACGACTTGATCGCCGGGCGGCCCAGCGACTTGTCCAGCGTTGCCCACACCACGATGTGGGTGGCGCGGGAACCGGCAGTGACGAAGATCTTTTCGCCGTTGATCACGTACTCGTCGCCGTCGAGCTTGGCGGTTGTCGACACCGCCGCCGAGTCGGAGCCGAACCCTGGTTCGGTGATGGCCATCGCCGCCCACACCCTGCCCAGGCGTTGCAGCTGCTCATCGGTGGCCACGCCGGAAATCGCGGCGTTGCCTAATCCCTGATACGGGATCGACAGCATCATCGCGGCGTCACCCCAACTGACCTCCAGGGCCTGGAGCACAGCCGCCATGTTGGCGCCGTTGCGGTTCTTCTCTTCGCTGCTTTCACTGCCGCGAAACGCGTCGGCTCCGGCCATGCCGAGGGTGTTGGATGCCGCGGCGCCCTCGTACATGTGGGTCAGGGTGTCAAGCTCGACCGGGTAGGCGTGCTCCTTCAGGTCGTATTTGCGCGCGATCGGCCGCATGAGCTCGGCACCGGCGGAATGAGCGTTGTCGATGACCGCGTGCATCTTCTTGGGAAGTTCCAGATTGATTGCCATGATCAGACTTTCGGTTGCGGGGTAAGACTCAGATGACTACAACGCCCTCGGCGACGCCGATGGCCCGCAGGTCGCGGTACCAGCGTTCGACGGGGTGTTCCTTCGTGTAGCCGTGGCCACCGAGCAGCTGCACGCCGTCCAGACCGATCTGCATGCCCTTGTCGGTGGCCAGCCGCTTGGCCAGCGCCGCTTCGCGGGTGAACGGCAGACCTTGTTCGGCACGGGCCGCGCCGCGCCAGGTGATCAGCCGCATGCCGTCGAATTCGATGGCGATATTGGCGCACATGAACGCCACCGACTGCCGGTGAGCGATCGGCTCGCCGAAGGCTTCGCGTTCTTTGACGTAGGGGACGACGTAGTCGAGCACGGCATGGGAGGTGCCGACGGCCAGCGCGGCCCACCCCAGCCGCGACAATGCGATCGCTTCCGAATAGTCGGCGTCGCTGGCGTCATCTTCGCCGAGGCGGGCGCTCAGTGGCACCGACACCTTGTCCAACTCGACCTGACCCAAGGCCGCGGCGCGGATGCCCATGCTCGGGTCGGGCTTGACAGTCAGACCCTGAGCCGACGACTCGACGATGAACAGTGCCGGCCTGCCATCGAGTTGTGCTGCCACGATGAACAATTCGGCATCGGCGGCCGCTGGAACCAGCGACTTGACGCCCTCGAGCCGGTAGCCGCTGGGGGTGCGGGTCGCGGTGGTCTTCAGGTTGGTCGGGTCGAACAACGCGTGTGGTTCGGCGATCGCCACGCAGGCCTGTGGGACGTTGTCGCCCGCGAACTCCTTCAGGTAGGTGGCCTGCTGATCGGCGCTGCCCCAATGGGCGAGCGCCGCGGCGACCCCGGCCGGGGCGAGAATCGGCAGCGCCAGTCCCATGTCGCCATACGCCAGCGCCTCGGCGACGAGCACGTTGGTGACACTGGAGCGGTGCTCGGCGATGCCGTCGAAGTCCTCGGGGACGTTGACGGCGGTGATCCCTAACTCTGCCGCCTTGGCGACCAGATCCGGGGGATAGGCCGCTGCCTCGTCGGCGTCGTGGGCGGCCGGTCGCAGGATCTCCTCGGCGAACTGCTCGACGGTTTCGACGATGAGCTTCTGATCATCGTCGGGCGTCAGGTCGAAGTAGTCTTTGCCGCTTGCCTTCAGCCGCGTCGGCCCGCCGCGAAGCCCTTGGACGCGTTTGAACTGCCGATTGGTGGCGCCGGCGGCCGAAAACACCGTCTTGACGCCATAGCGCAGCGTCCGATTGAGCGGATCGCGCAAGCGGTATTTGTCCAAGAACTCTTGGCCGAGCAGCGGCGTGAGCAGCGCCATGCCGATGTCGATGCCGGATCGCTTGTGCTTGTGCTCACCAACGGCGGTCTTACGGCCGGTTCGCTTGGGTCGTCCATTGGTCGCGGGGAGGGTGTTGGTCATATCAGCAGCCTTTTATTGAGCACTGTCGTTGGGCTAACGCGCCCTATCTTACTCTGGAGTAAGATAGATGTACCTGTTAAATACTTCACACCGCTGCTAGCTGCGCAATCGCCTCAGCACCTCGTCGTGCAGCGAGCCGTTGGTGGCCACCACGCTGCCGCCGTGAGGGCCGGCGGTGCCGTCCAAGCTGGTGAACATTCCGCCCGCCTCCCGCACCAGGATGTCCAGCGCGGCTAGGTCCCAAACCGAGACTTCGGGTTCGGTGGCGACGTCGACGGCACCCTCGGCCACCAGGCAGTACGACCAGAAGTCGCCATAAGCCCGCACCCGCCACACCGCGTCGGTCAGCGCGACGAAGCGCTCCCGCAGACCGCGCTGCGCCCACCCGGACAAGCTGGAGAAGGACAGGCTCGCCGCGCTCAACTCTGCTACCGAGGACACCGTGAGCCGCCGCGGTGCCGAGCCGCCGACCGTCGCAAATGCACCCGCACCGCTCGCCGCCCACCACCGCCGCTGCAGCGCCGGCGCGCTGATGACGCCGACGGTGGGGACGCCATCGTCGAGCAACGCGATCAGGCTGGCCCATACCGGCACCCCGCGGACAAAGTTCTTGGTGCCGTCGATCGGATCGACAATCCATTGCCGCCCGGTCATCGTGGTGGATCCGCCGAATTCTTCGCCCACGATGCTGTCGGTGGGCCGGTCCCGTCCGAGCGCTTCGCGCAATTCGGTTTCGACCGCCCGGTCTGCGTCGGTCACCGGAGTGAGATCAGGTTTGGTGTCGACCTGCAGATCCAGCGCGCCGAACCGGGTCAGCGTCACCGCGTCCGCGCGGTCGGCCAGGGCCAACGCCACCGCGAGATCGTCGTCGGCATGGGCTAGGGGCGTCATTCCTGCAGTCCTACCATGGGCGGGGTGTGGGAATTCGGTGTGCTGTTACTGCTGATTGCGATTCTGGCCGTGTTTTTAGCCCCGCGGTTCATCCGGCGCGGGCCACGCGGGCACGCGGTGAACGGCACACTGCTGGTCACCGGTGTCAGTCCACGACCCGACGCCACTGGTGAGCAGTTCGTCACCATCGCCGGCGTGATCAACGGGCCGACCGTCAACGAACATGCTGTCTATCAGCGCATGGCCGTCAATGTCGATGACTGGCCGACGATGGGTCAACTGCTGCCGGTGGTGTACTCGCCGAAGAATCCGGACAACTGGAGCCTCGCGCCGTCCGAGCCGCCGAGCCCTCCGAGCACATCCGCGGATTGAACGAATCGCGTCCAGATTTCGTGCACAGCATGTGGGACTCGGCGAAGTAGGGAGTCGTCCGTCTGCGACACGTCGCGTGCGTCAAACCGGGGCGTACGTCACCGCCGCGCTGGGACGTCAGGAGTGGTTGGATCGGCCGAGCTATCGGCTCGAGCACGCTTTGGCGTTTGTGTTCGCCGCCTGTGGTCGCCACCGAGAACGGGTGAGCAACGCATTGCACGGAACGTGGCTGGGCCATCCGCTGCACCCGGCGTTGACGTCGCTGCCAATCGGAGCGGTGGCAACGACGGTGGCATTAGACGCGGCAAGTGTGCTGCCGGGTCGTGCCGCAGGATTACGTGCCGCGTCACGGTTGACCTTAGGTGTCGGGATTGTGGGAAGCCTGGGCGCGGCGGCTACCGGCCTCACCGATTGGCAGCACACCCACGAACGCCCGCGCCGCATCGGTGTGGTACATGGCGCATTCAACGTCCTCGCCACCGCGCTGTATCTGGCCTCCTGGTGGGATCGCGGCCACCGCAGGCACTTTCGGGCAATCGCCGGTACTGCGGTCGGCTACGGCCTCACGCTTGGCAGCGGCTACCTGGGGGCGACGTTGGTGTATGGATCCGGCGTCGGCGTCGACCACTCCGGCGCGGGGCTGAGCATCAAAAACTGGACGCCGGTTCTGCCAGTGACGGCGCTGGACGAGCAGCCACAACGGGTGGAGGTGGCCGGCGTGGGCGTGGTCCTGTACCGGAACGATGGTCAGGTGCTGGCGGTTAGCGAGCGTTGCCCACATCTGGGTGCGCCAATGGCTGATGGCTGGATCGACCGGGGCCGCATCGTGTGTCCCTGGCATGGTTCACGGTTCGCGCGTGGATCAGGCGAAGTGCTGCGGGGACCCGCGACGACGGCGCTGCACTGCTATGCGACTCGGGTCCGCGGTGGCCTGGTCGAGGTGTGCGGCGTCGCTCCGGCACTGTCGAAGGAGTACGGCGATGAACGCCTATGAGGTCCTCTGTGAGCACCACATAATCCTCCGCGGGTTGTGCAGGAAGATCACGGCCATTCCGCGCGAATCTTCAGAGCGTCGGCAGGCGCTCGATGACCTGCTGATGGAGTTGGACATTCATATGCGCATCGAGGATGACTTGTTTTATCCGGCCGTCTCGGCGGCGAGCGATCTCGTTGCGATTGCCCATGCTGAGCATCGCCAGGTGTGGGATCAGCTTGCCACCCTTTTGCGCACGCCTCGGACAGCACCTCGGTACGACGACGAATGGTGTTCGTTTGTCACAGTTTTGGAAGCGCACGCTAGCGAAGAGAAACGCGATTTGTGTCCGCCGCCGGTGGCGGTGGATGAGGAGGTGCTCGATGGGTTGGGCGATGAAATGCTCAAGCGCATCGAGCAATTACGGGGTTCCACGCTCGAAAAGCTTCGGGTGAGCGGGCGCGCTGCCTTGCTTCGCGCGTTGTGATCGTCACGTGGTGCTGCTGGCCCGGGTGGTTGCCTGGTCGCTGAGATCGAGTTGCGGCGATTTCCGCCACCTGAAGCCGACGGTGGTGATCAGATGGTGCACCATCGCGGCAAATGTGATTGCCCAGGCGGCCAGGCCAATCCAGCTTTCGTCGGCGCCGATGTACTCCACGATCGGCAGCTGATCGGCCTTGCCCAGGTAGTCGCCGGCCACCCCGTACATGCCCAGCGGGAACACTACGCTCCACAGCGGTCCCTCGTAGCGCAGCGGAATGCGATGCACCACGTGCTTCCACACGCCGGCGGCGATCAGCGGTGGTATCAGCCAGGTGCCGAAAGCCCAGAACACCACCGACGTTCCGGCGATAAGCGCGCGGGTGGCGTCGACCATCGGCGCGGACGCCATTTCCGCGATCCGGGCGCCAGCGACGACGGTGATGGCAGTGGCGCCCATCGACACCCAGTACGGTGGGGTGAGGTCTTCGGGGCGCAGCCCATAGAGCAGGATGCGAGCGCCGACGAAGATGCCGGCGGCAGCGTAGAGAAAGACGCCTACCGACCAGGAGAACACCGCGAGCAACGCCAATTCCCGTCGGCCCGTTTCCAGTTCGGGCTCCAACGCTGCGGCCAGCACAGCGACCGACTCGCTGGCGACCACCCAGATGAACCAGCTGCCGTTGGCGTGCTGCAACACCGGCCGGTGGGTGGTGCGCACCACCGCGGCCCACGGCACGACGTAGCCCAGGACCAGCCAGGCCAGCCACCCGACAATCAGCAGCGCGGACGCGAGCCGGTAGTGCGTGTCGATGGCCAGTCGGGTGCCCAGCACGTCGGCGGCGGCGACGAACGTGAACAACCCGAATGCGCGGCGCGGGTCCCGAAGGTCGGCGGTGAACTCCGTTCGGTAAGCGATGATCCGTGCCGCGGTCAGGGCAATAAGGACGACAAAGGCGACGCCGGCCAGCCACAGCAACGCCACCGAGAGAATGTCAACACGGTGATTGTGCAGCGCGATCGACACGATGCCGGTGGCCATCACCAGCGCGAAATAGCCCGGGTTAAGCGTTCGTACCGCTTCGCAGATGCCGGTCGTGCCGCCTGCCTCAGTAATGGACACCAATCTTCCGCCACCTCCGCCCGCCGGTGCCCGGCTCTTCCGGTGGCCCGGCGACACGACTGCGGATGACAATATAGGGCCGCCACAGGTACCACAGCGGGTAACTCCATGCATGCACGAGGCGGCTGAACGGCCAGACGATGAAGATCGCCCAGGACGCGACGGCGTGCACCTGGTAGAGCACCGGCGCGCTGGTGATCGCCTTGACGTTCGGGTGGAGGGCGAACAGGCTGCGGAACCAGACCCCGACGGTGTTGCGGTACTCGTAGTGCGAGGTGTCCTCGATGCCCAGGGTCAGGAAGATACCGAGGAGCACAATGATGCCGAGCAGGATTAGCGCCAGGTAATCGACGGCGCTAGTGGTGGCGCGTACCCGCGGGACAGCGGTGCGGCGGAAGGTCAGCACCGCAGTGCCGATAAGGATGCCGATCGCGGCGGCCGATCCGGCGACGGCGGAAAAGTCCTGATACCAGGTTTCGGGTATGCCGAGCCAGTCGGTGACCGATTTCGGCACGAGGATGCCGAGGATATGCCCTCCGATAGCGGCGAACGTGGCGTAGTGAAACAGCGGCGAACCCCATTTGAGCAGTCGACGCTCCTGCAGTTGGGTCGAGCGGCTGGTCCAGCCGAACTGGTCGTATCGCCACCGCCAGATGTGACCGACTACAAAGACGACGATCGCGATGTACGGCAGGATGACCCACCACCACAGGTTCCACGTGGTTATCTGTCGTAGCATCGACCGTCTCCGCTCCCGGCTCCGTAGCCGGACAGGTATTCCGGCGGTGCGAACGGCTCCAACCCGACGTCCTCGCGGGGCGGGCCAGACTCCCAGGCGGCCCGCACCTGGTCCAGTTCGCGCTTGCCGAGGCCGGGCAGGTCGGCGATCACGGCGCCAACCAGATCGGCGTACGGCGACTCGGCTTTGGATAGGTTGCGCCGCAGCAACTCCAGGTCGCCGCGATGTCCAGACAGTAGCCGCTGTCCTCTGGGACACAGCGCGGCGAAGTCCAGCACCATCGGCAGGTAGTCGGGCAACTCGTCGTCGGACGGGATGAAACCGGCATCGCGGTAGGCGGCCTTGAAGATGACCATCGCCATGCCGCGTTTGCGGGTGTCGCCGTAGCGGTAGTAGGTCAGATACAGCGTGCACTTCCGGTGCAGATCGAAGGTGCGCACGTAATGCTGCGCGACCTGGTTCGCCGGTGTGGCGCGCAGCCAGCCGAGAAACCGGCCGAACGCCTCGCGCGCCGGTTTAGGATTGGCGCCGGCCGCGAACGCGTCAAGGGTGTCGAGTCCGTCGAAGAGCGCCGTCGTCGGGTACTGCAGTAACACCGACGCCAGTTTGGCGGTCTGGGTGTTCATGCCGGGCCCGCCTGCGGGAACATCCGGGGATCGCGGTCCGCGCCGTTCCAGTTCAGCAAATTGAGACTGGTTGTCCCGCTGCTGGTTTCGGTGGGAGTGGGCATTGGACGATAGGAGCCGACGCCATGCGGGCCGGGCGGACCCATCCCGCCCATGCCGGGGCCGCCGTCGGTGTCGAGGCTGCAGAACAGCTGCTCGTGCTGGCCCATCAACCGTCCTGCCTCCTCGGTATGAGCGGGCGGAATCACGTAGCGCTCTTCGTATTTCGCGATGGCTAACAGTCGGTAGAGGTCCTCGAGGTCGTCGGTGGTAGCACCGACGGAAGCGGGCAGATCTTCGTCGACGTCCAGGCCGAGTTGCCCGGCGCGCTGAATGGCCCGCACGGCGGCCAGCTTGCGCAGCACCGTGCGCACCACCTCGGCGTCGCCGGCGGTGAACAGGTTGGCCAGGTATTCCACCGGGATACGCAGCGCGTCGATCGTCGCGAACACATTGTCGGGATTGTTCTCGTCATAGCCGGCCGCGTTGACGACGTCGGCCACGGGCGACAGCGGCGGGATGTACCAAACCATCGGCAGCGTGCGATATTCCGGATGGAGGGGCAATGCGACCTTGTGCCGCACCGCCAGCTCGTAGACCGGGGAGCGCTGCGCGGCCTGAATCCAGTCGTGTGGGATGCCCGCGCGCGCCGCCTCGGCTTGCACGGTCGGATCGTGCGGGTCCAAAAAGACGTCGAGCTGTGCTTCGTAGAGATCCTGCGCATCGGGTGTGGCGGCGGCGTCGAGCACCTTATCGGCGTCGTAGAGGAACAGGCCCAGATAGCGCAGCCGGCCGACACAGGTTTCCGAGCAGATCGTCGGGAGCCCCTGTTCGGTGCGCGGATAGCAGAACGTGCACTTCTCGGCTTTGCCGGTGCGGTGGTTGAAATACACCTTTTTGTACGGACATCCGGACACGCAGAATCGCCAACCGCGGCAACGATCCTGGTCTACCAGCACGATCCCGTCGTCGGCGCGTTTGTACATCGCCCCGGACGGGCAGGACGCGACGCACGACGGGTTGAGGCAGTGTTCGCAGATGCGGGGCAGGTAGAACATGAACACCTGCTCGAACTCCATCTTGACCTGCTCCTGCAGGCCGGCCAGGTTGGGATCATCGACGGCAAGTTCCGGCGCGCCAGCCAGATCGTCATCAAAGTTGCTGCCCCACTTCACGTTCATGTCGCGACCGGTCAGCGCCGAGATCGAATGTGCGCTCGGGTTCGCGGTGCCCAGCGGCGCGTCGATCACGGTCTGGTAGTCGTAGGTGAACGGGTCACCGTAGTCGTCGATGCTGGGCAGGTCGGGGTTGTAAAAGATCGAGAGCAACTTACGCAGCCGCCCGCCCGCCTTGAGCTGTAGTCGGCCTTTGCGGTCTAGCGTCCAGCCGCCGTGCCACTGTTCCTGGTCCTCGTAACGCTTGGGATAGCCAATGCCCGGCTTGGTTTCGACATTGTTGAAGTAGACGTATTCGGTGCCCGGCCGATTGGTCCAGACCTGCTTGCAGGTGACCGTGCAGGTATGGCAGCCGATGCACTTGTCCAGGTTCATCACCATCGCCAGCTGGGCCATCACCCGCATCAGTACTGCACCTCCTGCGAGCGGCGTCGGATGACGGTGATCTCGTCGCGTTGGTTGCCGGTGGGACCGAAATAGTTGAAGCCAAAGGACAATTGAGCGTATCCGCCGATCATGTGAGTCGGCTTCATGGTCAGCCGGGTCAGCGAGTTGTCGCCGCCGCCGTGCCAGCCCGACACCTCGGATTTCGGCGTCATCAGATGGCGGTCCATCGCGTGGTACATGAACACGGTGCCCTTGGGCATCCGATGGGTGACGACGGCCCGGCAGGCCACCACGCCGTTGCGGTTGTAGGCCTCGATCCAGTCGTTGTCGGCGACCCCGATGACGGCAGCGTCCTGGGGGCTCATCCAGATCACCGGCCCGCCACGGAACAGCCGCAGCATATGCAAATTGTCTTGGTACTCCGAGTGGATCGACCACTTGGAGTGCGGGGTCAGGTAGCGCACGGTGATCTCGGGCCGGCCCTCCTCACCGAGCGCCTCGTCGCCGAAATGCCGCGCGTAGTTCAGCGGCGGCCGGTACACCGGAAGCCATTCACCGTATTCGGCCATCCAGTCGTGGTCGAGGAAGAAGTGCATCCGCCCGGTCAGCGTGTGCCAGGGCTTTTTGCGTTCGACGTTGACGACGAACGGCGAGTAGCGTCGTCCCCCGGTCTCGCTGCCCGACCACTCCGGTGACGTGATCACCGAGCGCGGTTGGACCTGGGTGTCGTGGAAGGTGATCCGCTCCCCGGAGCGCTCCTCGGCCAAGTCAGCCAACACCACCCCGGTGCGTTCCTCCAGCGCCTGCCAACCCTGCACGGCGACCCGGCCGTTGGTGGTGCCAGATAGCGCCAGGATCGCCTCGGCCATATGAACATCGCGGGCCAACGACGGCCGCCCGTCGGCCACACCCCCATGCACGATGCCGTTCTGCCGGCCAAGCCAGTTGACCGCTCCCAACGGTTTCCACGCCACCCCTTTGGTCGCGGTGCCCGCGGTTTCGACCAACGGGCCCAGCGCGGCCATCTTGGCGGCGACCGCGGTGTAGTCGCGTTCGATCGTCACCAATTTCGGCATGGTCTTGCCGGGCAGCGGCTCGCATTCGCCGTAGCGCCAGTCACGCACCACGCCGCCGGGCTGGGCCAGCTCGTCGGGACTGTCGTGGGTCAGCGGCGCCGCGATCACATCGGTGCGGGTGCCCAGATGCGTGGCGGCCAGCCGAGAGAAGTCGCGGGCGATGGTGGCGAACGTGTCGAAGTCGGTGCGAGCGTCCCAGGGCGGAGCGATGGCAGGATTGAACGAGTGCACGAACGGGTGCATGTCGGTGGTGGAGATGTCGTATTTCTCATACCAAGTAGCGGCTGGCAACACGATGTCGGAATAGGTGCAGGTGCTGGTCATCCGGAAGTCGACGGTCACCGCCAAATCGAGCTTGCCGCGCGGCGCCTCGTCGCGCCAGCGCACTTCGGTCGGACGCAGCTGCTCGGGAGACTCGTCGGCGCGTACGGCGTTGTGGGTGCCCAGCAGATGGCGCATGAAGTACTCCATGCCCTTGCCCGATGACCCCAGTAGGTTCGCCCGCCATACCGTCAGCACCCGCGGGAAGTTCACCGGGTTGTCCGGATCCTCGCCGGCGAAATGTAAACGATCGCTTGTTAATTCGCCGACCACATAGTCGGCGACGCTTTTGCCGGCTGCCGCGGCCGCGTCGGCCAGGTCCAAGGAGTTGCGGTCGAAGGTAGGGAACGTGGGTGTCCAGCCCAGCCGGGACGCTTGGGCCAGCGCATCAGCATTCGCCTTGCCCCGAAACAGCCCGCGGCCCAGCGGAGTTGACAGTTCGTCGGCGCCGAACTGCTCGTAGCGCCACTGGTCGGTGTGCAGGTAGAAGAACGACGTGCCGGTCATGTGCCGGGTCGGGCGTTGCCAGTCCAGCCCGAACGCGACCTGCTGCCATCCTGTTAGCGGGCGCACCTTTTCCTGCCCGACATAGTGCGCCCAGCCGCCGCCGTTGACGCCCTGACAACCGCACAGCATGGTCAGCGTGAAGAAGGTGCGGTAGGTCTGATCGGAGTGAAACCAGTGGTTGGTGCCCGCGCCCATCGCGATCATCGACCGGCCCTCGGAAAGCTCTGCGCTGCGGGCGAATTCGCGCGCCACCCGTGCGGCGGCCGCAGCCGGTACCGAGGTGATCGCCTGCTGCCACGCCGGCGTGTAGGGCTGGGAGGCGTCGTCGTAGCCGGTCGGCCACTCGCCGGGCAGCCCGTCGCGGGGCACCGCATAATGCGCCATCAGCAAGTCGAACACCGTCGTCACCAGCCGGTCCCCGATCCGCATTACCGGAACGCCGCGGCGGATCGCGCCGCCGCCCTCGGTCTCGCCGATATCGAAGCGGGGCAAGTCCACGGCGACCGCCTCGTCATAGCGGCCGTGCAGCGTCAGCACCGGGTCGACGTCACCGAGGTCAAGATTCCACTTGCCCATGCCGGCGTCGGTGAAGTGATCGGCAAGGGTGCCGTTGGGGACGACGGGTTCCCCTGTCCCCGAGTCCAACAACACGGTCTGGTGCACCGCGCGCTCGTCGTCATGGCCGAGATCGGCGGCAGTGAGGAACCGGTCCGGGACGTAAGCATCCTCACGTTTGCGCAATGTCACCAAAAACGGCAAATCGGTGTAGGTCTTCACGTACTGCTGGAAGTAGGACACCTGGCGGTCCCGGAAGAACTCGGAAAGCACCACATGCCCCATCGCCATCGCCAGCGCGCCATCGGTACCGGGCGCGCAGGCCAGCCAGTCGTCGGCGAACTTGGTGTGGTCGGAGTAATCGGGGCTGACGACGACGACCTTCTGGCCGCGGTAGCGGGCCTCGACCATGAAGTGGGCGTCGGGTGTACGGGTGATCGGCAGGTTAGTGCCCCAAATGATGAGGTAGGCGGAATTCCACCAGTCACCGGATTCCGGCACGTCGGTCTGGTCGCCGTAGACCTGCGGGGAGGCCAGCGGCATATCGGCATACCAGTCGTAGAACGACAGGATCGTTCCGCCGATCATCGACAAAAACCGGGTGCCGGCCGCATAGGACACCTGCGACATCGCCGGAATCGGCGAGAACCCGACCACCCGGTCCGGGCCGAAGGTCTTGATCGTGTGCACGTGCGCGGCCGCGATCAGCTCACTGACCTCGTCCCACGTCGTACGCAAAAACCCGCCCTTGCCGCGATTCTCCTTGTATCGCGCCGCGCGGTCGGGGTCGCCGGTGATCTCCGCCCACGCCTCGACCGGATCCGCTAGTCGCGCGCGAGCTTCGCGCCACATCTCCAGCAGCGGCTGGCGGATGTACGGGTAGCGCACCCGCGCCGGCGAGTAGGTGTACCAGGAAAACGACGCGCCCCGCGGGCAACCGCGCGGCTCGTATTCGGGGCTGTCCGGGCCCACCGACGGGTAGTCGGTGGCCTGGGTCTCCCAGGCGATGATGCCTTCCTTGACGAACACCGTCCACGAGCAGGAGCCGGTGCAGTTGACCCCGTGGGTCGAGCGGACCTCCTTACCGTGTCGCCACCGCTCGCGGTAGAACTCCTCGGCGCCACGACCGCCGCGACGATGCACCTCGCGGTGGTCGGCTGTGGGCGTGCCCGCGGTGAAGAACTGCGCCTTGCGCAACAACGATTCGACGGGTTCGCCGCCGGGCAGCAGCGGTGCCAGCACGCCGCGCGGAGGCCTGCCGTCGCCGTGCTCGTCACTTACTGTCGGTCGAGGATCGATTGCCGTCAATCCGCTCACCCCGGCTCTCTCGCGCATCGCCCTACGCCGATCCGGGGGGATCGACGCCGGCGACACCTCCGGTCGAGCAACAGATCCCGAGCGTTCAAACCGTTAGGTGTCGCTTCGATTCCGCTGATAACACCAGCACCTCTCGGTATACCACTGGTCGCCGCGAAAAATAGGGAGGTTGCTGATCATTTCTACAGGTTGTGCATGTGAAAATTCAGGAACCGACGGGCATGTCGGGAAGTCGCTGATGCGTCGCGACCGCAAGCCGGTTCCACACGTTGATCGTCGCGATGGCCATCAGCAGGTGAACGATTTCGGCTTCGGCGAACTGCGCGGCGACGTCGTTCCAGACCGCGTCGGGCACGCCCGCATCGCCGATGCGGGTGACTGCTTCGGTCAAGGCCAATGCCGCGCGCTCGGTATCGGTGAACAATTCCGGTGCTTCGCGCCAGGCGGACAGGACGTCGAGGCGTCGCTGGTCCTCACCGGCTTTGCGGGCGTCCCGGTTGTGCATGTCCAGGCAGAAGGCGCACCCGTTGAGCTGCGAGGCACGGATTTTGACCAGTTCGTACAGCCGCGGGTCCAGTCCACTGTTGCGGACGTAGCGCTCCATCGCCAGGACAGCCTGATAGGCCGTGCCGTCGACGCCGTGGACATCGAGACGTTGGTGTGACATATGGGCTCTCCTTTCGGTGTTCGCGGTCTAACCGAGTTGCTCGAGCGCCAATTCCATACGGCGCGCGGAGATTTCGGGTGTGGTGGGGTGGTACATGCCGTTTCCTTCCGTCGAACCCGCCCCTATCAGCCACGTTAGTTCTTATCGCGGCCGTTTGATACCCGCCGCCGAATCGGGCAGTTCTGGGCGTGTCGATGACGACGCCAGAAGCGTTGTAATAACGCAGAATTGGCGTTCGCGAAGTTAGCCGTGGCTGATGTGCAGCATCTTGGCCAGGCTGGACAGCTTGACGCGCGGTCGCCCGTGCGGCTCGCCGGCCGAGCGTTCGTACTCGTCGATCAGCTTCCAGTGCGCGTCGGTGACTAGCTTCGGTTGACGCGAGGCGAGCCACTCGGCGAGTTTGTCGGCGTGGTCTGCGCCGAAATCGGCGGGGCTGGCTTTCGACAGATCATCGAGCAGCGCGTCGACGGTGTCTTGCGAATCCTTCTTGTTGGTGCCGATCACCCCGGTCGGACCGCGCTTGATCCAGCCGACGACGTACTCGTTGCGGCTGTCCGCCACCCGGCCGCCGCTGTTCGGGATGATTCCGCTTTTGTCGTCAAACGGCAGTCCGGAGGTGGGCACGCCGCGATAGCCCACCGAGCGCACCACCAGCTGCACAGGTAGCTCGTCGCGCGCGCCGGTGTCCTTGGCCACCACGCGCCCGCTCTCGTCGCTGACCAGCTCGTTGCGCCCCAGCACGATATGTTCGACTTTCCCGTCGCCCTTGATTTCGATGGGGGAGGTAAAAAACCGGAAGACGAGTCGGCGGTTACTCGGGCGGGGCTCACGGCTCGCATAATCCCGCAGCACGGTGATGTTCTGCTTACACGTCTTGCCGACCGCGGCGGCGTCCTCGTCGCTGATGCCTTCGAGATCCGCGGGATCGACCACCACGTCGACTCCTTGCAGAGCCGCGAGCGTGCCCAACTCACGCAACTCCAGCGTCGTGAACGCGGTCTGCAGCGGACCGCGACGGCCGATGACCACCACTTCCTGGACACCGCACGGGCGCAACGAATCCAACGCGTGATCGGCGATGTCGGTGTGGGCAAGCTCGTCGGGGTCGCTGACCAGAATGCGGGCGACGTCGAGTGCGACGTTGCCGTTGCCGATGACCACCGCGCGCGCGCCGGACAGATCGGGCGACATCTGCTCGAAGTGCGGATGAGCGTTGTACCAGCCCACGAAGTCGACGGCGGCGATGCTGCCCGGCAGCTCTTCACCGGGAATGCCCAGCGAGCGGTCGGATTGCGCGCCGGTCGCATAAATCACCGCGTCGTAGCGCTCGGCCAGCTCGGCGGCCTCGATGTGTTCGCCGATCACGACGTTGCCGAAGAAGCGGAAGCGCGGGTCGTCGGCCGTCTTTTCGAACTGCTTGCTGATCGACTTGATCTTGGGATGGTCAGGCGCGACGCCCGAACGCACCAGGCCCCACGGCGTGGGCAGCATCTCCAGCATGTCTACCGCCACGTCCACGTCATCCGAGGAGTCAGCGGCCTTCAGCAGCGACGCCGCCGCAAAGAACCCGGAGGGACCGGAGCCGACAATCGCGACGTGATATGGGCGCATAATCCTCGATGCTAAACGTCTGCCCGGTTCGGCCGCCGCTGGTCGCACCGTCTATCTCGACGCCGGTAACGTGATCAGCTGTGGAACCCGACCGCCAGGCCGACCTCGCCGCCCTTGACTCCACCCTGACCACGGTGGAGCGGGTGCTGGACGTCGAAGGTCTGCGCTCTCGCATCGAGAAACTCGAGCACGAGGCGTCCGACCCGAACCTGTGGGACGACCAATCCCGCGCGCAGCGGGTGACCAGCGAGTTGTCGCACGCCCAAGGCGAGCTTCGGCGTGTCGAGGAGTTGCGCGGCCGACTCGACGACCTGCCGGTGCTCTATGAGCTGGCCGCTGAGGAAGGCAGCGCAGACGAGCTCGCCGAGGCCGATGCCGAGCTCAAGGCGCTGCGTGTCGACGTCGAGGCCATGGAGGTCCGCACTCTGCTGTCCGGCGACTATGACGAGCGTGAGGCGCTGGTCACCATCCGCTCGGGTGCGGGCGGCGTGGACGCCGCCGATTGGGCCGAGATGCTGATGCGGATGTATATCCGCTGGGCCGAGCAGCACAAGTATCCCGTCGAGGTGTTCGACACGTCCTACGCCGAAGAGGCCGGCATCAAAAGCGCGACCTTCGCCGTGCACGCTCCGTTCGCCTACGGCACGCTGTCGGTCGAACAGGGCACCCACCGGCTGGTGCGGATCAGCCCCTTCGACAACCAGAGCCGACGCCAGACGTCGTTCGCGGAGGTGGAGGTGCTTCCGGTGGTGGAGACCACCGATCACATCGACATCCCCGAAGGCGATGTCCGTGTCGACGTCTATCGCTCCAGCGGCCCGGGCGGCCAGTCGGTGAACACCACTGACTCCGCGGTGCGGCTCACCCACGTTCCGACCGGCATCGTCGTCACCTGTCAGAACGAGAAGTCGCAGCTGCAGAACAAGGTTGCGGCGATGCGGGTGCTTCAGGCAAAGTTGTTGGAGCGCAAGCGCTTAGAAGAACGCGCTGAGCTTGACGCGTTGAAGGGCGACGGCGGCAGCTCTTGGGGTAACCAGATGCGGTCGTACGTGCTGCACCCGTATCAGATGGTGAAGGATCTGCGTACCGAGCACGAGGTGGGCAATCCGGCGGCCGTGCTGGACGGCGACATCGACGGGTTCCTGGAAGCGGGAATCCGGTGGCGTAACAGGCGAGATGACGACTGATAGCTACCTGGCGTTTTCGATGGCCGACCACTGGCACAACTTCTGGCGTGGCGATATCGGCGGGTGGATCATCACGAAGGGTCTGCCGATCACTCTGCTGGTAATCGGCTGGCTGTTGGCGGCCCGTTTCATCACGTGGGCGGTAGGAAAAATCACTCGACGCCTCGAGGTGGGCTTCCAGACTGGAGACGCGCTGGTGCGCTCGGAGGTCTCCAAGCATCGCCAAGCGGCCGCATCGGTGATCTCGTGGGGACTGCTCGTGCTGCTCGGTGTGCTGGTGACGATCAAGATCACCAACATCCTGAACATCCCGGTCGGTTCTTTGGTGGCGCCCGCCGCGGTGCTGGGTGCCGCACTGGGCTTCGGTGCCCAAAAACTGGTACAGGACCTGCTCAGCGGGTTCTTCATCATCACCGAAAAGCAATATGGTTTCGGTGACTTGGTGCAATTGAGCATGATCGGTGCGCCCACCGAAGCGCTCGGGACGGTGGAAGAGGTCACCTTGCGGGTGACCAAACTGCGCACCGCCGACGGTGAGGTGTTCACCGTCCCGAACGGCAATATCGTCAGGTCTTTGAATCTGTCCAAGGACTGGGCACGCGCGGTCGTCGACATCCCTGTGGCGACCACCGCTGACCTCAGCCTGGTCAACGACGTGTTGCACGAAGTTTGCGAGAAGGCGATCGAGGACGACGCCCCGCTGCGGGATTTGCTCTTGGACGAGCCATCTCTGATGGGAGTGGAAAGTATCGAAGTCGACACGGTCAACCTGCGGATGGTGGCACGCACCCTGCCCGGTAAACAGTTCGAAGTGGGGCGGCGGCTGCGGGCCCAGGTGGTCCGGGCCCTGGCGCGGGCGGGAATCGTCACCACGGGCGACGCAGCCCCGAGCATCGGGGCTTTGGCCGATCCGGCGACCGCCGACGAGGCCGGGGGAGAAACGCAGGGGCCGGTGCAGACACGGTGAAGTTCAAGCCCCGAGACCTCAAAGACATTGTGAAGCTTTGGCTCACCGACACGTTGAAGTTCAAGCCGGCGAAGGACGACGATGGCAAGCGCGGTTGGCCGGGGTATTTGTTCGGCGGTCGTGTCCGCACTTCCACCGTCGTCCTGGTCGTCGCCTTCTGCGCAGTGTGGTGGACCTACGACACCTACAAACCCGCTCCGCAACCGCCCGCGCGGGCCCCACAGGTGGTACCACCAGGGTTTGTACCCGACCCCAACTACACCTGGGTGCCCCGCACCCGGCTACAGCAGCGACCGTCCACCGTCACGGTGACCCCGTCGCCGCCGACAACGACGACACCTCCGACCACGGCCACCACCGCGCCGCCCCCGCCACCTTTCCAACTGCCGGTTCTGCCGCCGCCCTTCGGTCCGGGCACGACGACCACATCGGAACCGCCACCGCCCGAACCGCCTCCGGCGCCACCGCCCAGGTAGCGTCGCGCGACTTATCAAAACTCCCGGTTACACTGGCGTGCCGTGATGATCACCCTCGACCATGTCA
Organism: Mycobacterium sp. NGS51; assembly: GCF_059812525.1. Classification (NCBI taxonomy): domain Bacteria; kingdom Bacillati; phylum Actinomycetota; class Actinomycetes; order Mycobacteriales; family Mycobacteriaceae; genus Mycobacterium; species Mycobacterium sp. NGS51. The sequence goes on along the minus strand of NZ_JCALCV010000013.1, from coordinate 7,022 downwards.
GCAAGCAGTACAAATCGTCGGCGCGCCCAGCGCTCGACAACGTCAACGTCAAGATCGACAAGGGTGAATTCGTCTTTCTGATCGGCCCGTCGGGCTCCGGCAAGTCAACGTTCATGCGGCTGCTGCTGGGCGCCGAAAATCCCAGCACCGGCGACGTGCGGGTGTCGAAATTTCATGTCAACACGCTGCCGGGACGTCACATCCCGAAGTTGCGGCAGGTGATCGGCTGTGTTTTCCAGGACTTCCGGCTGCTGCAGCAAAAAACGGTGTTCGAGAACGTCGCGTTCGCGCTGGAGGTCATCGGCAAGAAGCGTGAGGTGATCGTCCGGGTGGTGCCCGACGTGCTGGAAATGGTCGGCTTGTCCGGCAAGGCCAACCGCCTGCCGCACGAACTGTCCGGCGGTGAGCAGCAGCGGGTCGCGATTGCGCGCGCATTCGTCAACCGGCCGCTGGTGCTGTTGGCCGACGAGCCCACCGGCAACCTCGACCCGGAGACCAGTAACGACATCATGGATTTGTTGGAGCGCATCAACCGCACCGGGACCACCGTGCTGATGGCCACCCACGACCACCACATCGTCGACTCGATGCGGCAGCGCGTGGTGGAGCTGTCGTTGGGCAGGCTGGTGCGTGACGAGCAGCGTGGCGTCTACGGGATGGACCGCTAAGTGCGATTCGGCTTCCTGTTCAACGAGGTCCTGACCGGTCTTCGCCGCAACGTCACCATGACCATTGCGATGGTCCTGACCACCGCCATCTCGATCGGGCTGTTCGGCGGCGGGCTGCTGGTGGTGCGGTTGGCGGAGCACTCCCGCAGCATCTACCTCGACCGGGTGGAGACGCAGGTGTTCTTGACCGAGGACATCTCGGCCAACGACCCGACCTGCGACAGCGCCGCGTGCAAGGCGCTGCGCGAGAAGATCGAGACGCGTGACGACGTCAAATCGGTGCGGTTCCTCAACCGCGACGAGGCCTACGACGATGCGATCCACAAGTTCCCGCAATACAAAGACGTGGCCGGCAAGGACTCGTTTCCGGCGTCGTTCATCGTCAAGCTGGAAAACCCGGAGCAGCACAAGGGTTTCGACGCCGCCATGCAGGGGCAGCCCGGCGTGCTCAACGTGCTCAACCAGAAGGACCTGATCGACCGGCTGTTCGCCGTGCTGGACGGTCTGAGCAACGCCGCGTTCGCCGTGGCGTTGGTGCAGGCCATTGGGGCGATTCTGTTGATCGCCAACATGGTTCAGGTGGCGGCATATACGCGGCGCACCGAAGTCGGAATCATGCGCCTGGTCGGCGCCACCCGCTGGTACACCCAGCTGCCATTCCTGTTGGAGGCGATGCTGGCCGCCACCGTCGGCGTGGTCATCGCGGTCATCGGGCTGATTCTGGTGCGCGCGCTGTTTTTGGAGAATGCGCTCAACCAGTTCTATCAAGCCAATCTGATCGCCCGGATCGACTACGCCGACATCCTCTACATCTCGCCGATTCTGCTGGTTGTCGGCGCGGCGATGGCCGGGCTGACGGCCTATGCGACGTTGCGCGTATACGTACGGCGGTAGCGGTGGCGAAAAAGCCAGGCGCGTCCAAGCCGGGTAGGAATGTCGTAGCCACCAACCGCAAGGCTCGGCACGACTATTCGATCCTGGAAGTGTTCGAGGCCGGGGTGGTTTTGCTCGGCACTGAAGTTAAAAGCCTGCGGGAGGGCAAGGCATCTTTGGCGGACGCCTACGCCACCGTCGACGACGGCGAGGTTTGGCTTCGCAACCTGCACATTCCCGAGTATCACCACGGGACCTGGACCAACCACGAGCCACGTCGAACCCGCAAATTACTGCTGCACAGGCGCCAAATCGACACACTGATCGGCAAGATTCGAGATGGTAACCTCGCCCTGGTGCCGTTGTCCCTGTATTTCTCCGACGGAAACGTCAAAGTAGAGCTGGCGCTTGCGCGCGGTAAACGGGCCCATGACAAGCGTCAGGATCTGGCCCGCCGCGACGCCCAGCGCGAGGTGGAGCGTGCCCTCGGTCGGCGTGCTAGGGGCATGAACTGATCGGCGCCGCGTACGCCCAGCTGTCCGCGGTCAGCTACGGCGTCAGCGACTTCGTCGGGGGAGTGGCTTCCCGGCGGGTGGCCGCGCTGCGCGTCATGCTGGTGTCCTACCCGATCGCGGCGGTGCTGTTAGGTGTGCTGGCACTCAGCACCGGCGGCCCGGTCCACGCCGGCGCCGTCGTGTGGGGCTCGCTGTACGGGATCAGCCAGGCGGTTGGTGTTTTTTGGTTCTTCACCGCGCTGGGCCTGGGGCCGATCTCGGTGGTCTCGCCGCTGGCGGCGGTGCTCAACGCGGCCGTTCCGGTAGCCGCCGGTGTGGCACTGGGGGAGCGGCCGGGCCAGATGGCCACCGTCGGTGTCGTGGTGGCGATGATCGCGGTGTTCCTGGTCGGGCGGGAGTCGCCGGACGACGAGGACGTCCGTACCCATCGGTTCACCCGCAAAGTGGCCTGGCTGACCATCGGCGCCGGGGTGGCATTCGGTCTGGACTTCGTGCTGCTGCATCAGGCTCCGGTGGAATGCCGGCTGTGGCCGCTGTTTTTTGCGCGGGCGTCAGCCACCGTGTTGGTCTTCGTGTTGGCGGCGGCGACCGGCAATTTTCAGGCCCCGACGAAGACGCCGCTGCGGCTGGCGGTCGCTGCGGCGCTGCTGGACACCTGCGCCAATGTCGCGATGCTGATGGCGTTGCATGCCTGGCTGCTGTCGTTGGCCAGCATGCTGATCTCGCTCTATCCCGCGGCCACGGTCGTGCTTGCGATGGTGGTGCTGCGTGAGCGGGTGACCCGATGGCAGGCGGCCGGCATGGCGCTGGCGATGGTGGCGGTGGGGTTGATCACCGCCACCTGACGCGCGGCTAGCATCAGGCCGCATGAACGCGGTGACTCAGCTTGACAAGTCCGACGTGCTTTCGGGGTTGTTCGCTTCCTGGGATGCATTGGATCGATTGCTGACCGGTCTGTCCGAGCAGCAGTGGCGGACGCCGACGCCGCTGCCCGGCTGGAATGTGCACGCGGTGATCGCACACATCATCGGTACCGAATCGGCACTGATGGGAGTGCCGACGCCCGACGTCAACGTGCCCGCACTTGAGCACGTGCGCAACGAGTTCGGTGCGATGAACGAGTGCTGGGTGCGTCACCTCAGCGCCGAGTCCGGCGCCGACCTACATCAGCGGTTCCTGGCGGTGACGGGCGATCGGCGCAAGCAGTTGACCGACATGTCCGACGACGAGTGGGCGGCCGTGACGCAAACGCCGGCCGGCCCGGACAGCTACGGGCGGTTCATGCGGGTGCGGGTCTTCGACTGCTGGATGCATGAGCACGACATCCGCGACGGACTGGGGTTGGCGGCTTCGGATGCGGACCTCGACGGTCCGGCGGCGCGGCTGGCGCTCGACGAGATGGCCGCGGTCATGGGGTATGTGGTGAGCAAGCTCGGCAAGGCACCCGACAGGTCACGAATCGCCATAGAGCTGACCGGTCCATTGGCGCGGGTGATCCGGGTTTCTGTGGACGGCCGTGGCCGGGTGGTCGACGACTTCGGTGGCGCGGAGCCGACGGCGACGATCCGGTTGGATGCCCTGCTGTTCACTCGGTTGGCCGGTGGGCGAGTGGCCGCGGCACCCGTCGAACTCGGCGGGGACAAAGACGTCGGCGGGCGCATCGTCGAGCACCTGAACTACGTGATCTGAGCCACTGGCTGGGTTCGGAGCCGCGCGACCGTGCGGTTTCATCCGCGACACGCCGCGGCAGGCGTATCGATTGGCACAGTCGGGACGCCTTGCTGCCGCGGGCCGACGCGGCCGGGATGAATATTGACTGGCCTGTTGTTTTAAACCGCGTACCATTGAATGTCCTGCCGAAATTCGGCGGGGATGCGAGGGGCTGAACGGTTTCGACTTCGCGCATCGAATCAAGGGAAGCGTGCCGGTGCAGGCAAGAGACCACCGTAAGCGTCGTTGCAACCAATTAAGCGCCGATTCACATCAGCGCGACTACGCTCTCGCTGCCTAAGCGACGGCTAGTCTGTCAGACCGGGAACGCCCTCGGCCCGGACCCTGGCATCAGCTAGAGGGATCAACCGATGAGTTCGGTCGCGGGACTTATCGGGACATACACAGCGACTGGGATCGTCATCTCGGCTGGTTCGCGTGACCGGGAGATCCGAGTAGAGGCATAGCGAACTGCGCACGGAGAAGCCTTGAGGGAATGCCGTAGGACCCGGGTTCGATTCCCGGCAGCTCCACTAAGAAGACATGCGGGGTCGATCCCGCTGGGCGCACTGTCGCGTGACGATATCGCTCGCTGGCTGGAAACCATGCGCGCCGCAGGTGGCTTTCCGGCAAAACGATCGCCAACAAGCACGGATTGCTCTCAGCCGCATTCAATGCTGCGGTGCGCGCCGGCCACATTGCTTCCGACCCAGCCGCCGGCGCACGACTGCCGCGCACCGAGCGTCCCGAGATGCGGGCCGGCTAAAGCCAAGATCTACCCGACTTCATGACGCACAAACTCGTCGAGCACCTGGCGCGACAGCTTGGACACGCTCATCTTGCGTTCGGCAGCGATCGCTTGGAGCTTGTCTCGCGTGGACTCCGAGACGCGTACCTGAACGACTGGCGAATGCTTGGCTCCACCAGACAGCGACTTGCCTCCCGGGATCAGGCCGCGTTCTCGTGATGTGCGTTCGAGTTCCTCGGCCATCTCGGCGGCGCGGGCTTCAGTGAGTCGTTCGCCGTTGACGTAGACCACTTCCTTGTCGAGGTCGATGTCGGAAACGTCCACATCATCTCCGATTACATAGTCCGCAGGGTTGCGCTTCTTGCTCATCGGGTCCACTCCTTCGGTAGTGCGTGGAAAAGATCAGGTCACCGTTGTCGGCTTCGACAGCTCCTACCTCAAGGAGGCGGCCGCTGGTGTCTCGGCCTTCGTAGATCAGCGACTCGTCGTCGCGAATCTCGGGAACGCTGCAGTGGCGCATAGCCGCGACGATGCGGTGCTTGCCGACACGGTGTTTGCGTCCGCTCTGGGTGATCCTGATCCGCTGCACATAGCCAATATGTAATGCATACTCGTCCATAATAACGAGTATGCATTACATATTCGCAAAATTTTCTACTGAAAGCTGCTGCCACGAGCGTATCCACTGCCTTGCCCGCTATCAGGGCGTGGGCGGTCCGAACATGGGATGGCCGCGCCAACGTGCGCCGCAACCTCATCGTGGCCGTGGCACACATCTTCGCGATCATCGCCGCGTCTCAGTTGGCGTTCCCGGACCTGCCTGAGCAGGGCACCGTCGCGCTGGCCGCCGCTACCCGCGTCCTCACCAGTTTGAGCGTGTTTCTTGCATCGACTGCGGTGGGCAAGATCGTCGGCGTCGTGCAGGCCAAGAAGAGCGCCGAGGTCGCCGATGCTCGCTGAAGCCAACTCGCTGGTGGCCACACTCGCCACACCGTCGGTGCCGGCGCATGGATCGGGCGCCACGCAGGGCTACGCCAGGCCGAGGCCGCGGTGACCGCCGCGAAAAGCCTCAGCCCGCCAGGCCTTCACCGCCGACTGGAAAGCATTCTCCGAAGCGCTGCAGAAGCGTCTCGCCGCGGTCGAAAGCCGATCCGGGACCACCGAAGTCCGGTTGGAAGCCGCCGAGATCCCGCGCCGCAGCCGCCGGGGTCTGTACGGGCCGCGGTCCGCTACGTGCGCAAACTGGTCGCATGGTGTGAAGAGCGTTGGCCAGGCGAGCATCTGCCGCCGCCTCCACGCGAACTCGAAGGTGAACTGTGCCTCCTATTACCCCTGTGGCGCTCGCAGATCGGATCACCGTCACGACGCGTGGCGTTTAGGTCGCCGCAAGTTCCTTGCCTGTGAAATAGCGCGAGTGAGTGCGTTGCAACGACTCCAGAGAACGACTGGTGAGAGCCGCAATTTCTACGTCCTCATCGATGCGTTCAGCTTCAAGCTGGAGTCGATACCGCATGGCGTCCTGAGGGTCGACAAACTCGCGTACCCGCCGTTCGCGGGTACGCCGGTTGTACTCGATGACAAAGCCGGGCATATCAATCAACTCCCATCTTGATCGAGCATACGTCGCAGATCCTCGATCATGTCCAGGTACTCAGCTTGCAACGCATCACGCTCGGCAGCTGCCTTCTCAAGGCGCCGTGTGAGCCGCTTGATTTGGATGCTCATCCTCAACCGCCGTATGGGAAATAACAACATGGTCGGTGCTGGCAGCGTCGCGCGGAGCTCCCGTAGGCTTTCTCGTGTCGTTACTGCCTTCTGCTGCGCGCGTTCACCACGGCCCAAAGAAGCGGATAGCTTGTGCATGCTCTCCACCAAGTCACGGGCCACTCCGTCTTCAGGCATCTCGTCGTACCGAATGCCACGGCCGAAGCGGTCGCCAAGCCGTTCGTAGGTGTTGGCCCAGGCGCTCTGCGCAACCGTCCGGATCTGAACCTCTACCCGCCCTGCGGGAAGTCGCAGCCACACATGGACAGCTCGATATCCGCTGTGCGGCCTGTCTCGAAGGTCTCGTACGCGCGACCTTTCGCCGAAGTATGCTGCAATCTCTTGGGCGAGCTGGGTTTGCTCGTCAAGTGTGATATCAGCGTCGATACGCACACCGGCCATGTCTTGGACCTCGTCGAGCGTCATACTTTGTTCACGCCGCAACTTCTGCACCAGGGTGTCGATAGTCTTCGGTCGTGCGGTGACATCGAACAGGTTAGTAGAGCAGGTCTGCCAGGTAGTCGTGAACAATATTGCGGCAACCTCAGCTGCAAGCTCGTTATGCCAGAGCATCACCTCGTCGTATCTAGTGTCCACTTCCGGCGTTCGCTGATCGGAAACCAGGGCCTCACCAAGTCGTCTAAGCTCGCCCCTGGTCCACGCGGGATTACTGTTGATGATGCTCATCAGCTCTTTTGTATCTCAACCGCTCTGGTCCTTGAGATTCCCCGAAGCCGGGCTCCG
>NZ_JCALCV010000012.1:0-166483 GCF_059812525.1 Mycobacterium sp. NGS51 | reverse complement strand
GAGGCGGCGCGGTTGGAGGTGATCGCGCGGTTTGATGAGCTGTTTGAGCGGCGCCATCCCTCGACCACACCGGAGTCGACGGCCCTGGTGGACCGGATCTGCGCGTCGGCGCGGGCGGAGAATCAGGCGGCCGCTGCGCAGCTGGCCGCAATTGGGGAGCTGTTCGGCTATCGGTTATCGCGGTGTTCCAACACCGAAGAATGGGCCATCGATACCGAAGAGGCGGTGACCGCCGAGGTGGCCGCGGCGCTGCGCATCAGTCAGGGGTTGGCGGGAAGCCGGTTGCGGTATGCGCGGGCCATGCGCGAGCGGCTGCCGAAGCTGGCAGCGGTCTTTAAGGCCGGTGATATCGACTATCGGGCGTTTCAGACGATCGTGTTTCGCACCGATTTGATCACCGATCGCGACGTGTTGGCGACGGTGGATGGGCAACTTGCCGTCAACGTGCCGCGCTGGCCGTCGATGACGCAGGGGCGACTCGCCGGGCAGATCGACAAGATTGTGGGCCGTGCCGACGCGGATGCTGTCCGGCGGCGCAAAGAACGCCAGGGTGGTCGAGAGATTTCGATCGGCGACGGCGACGGAGGTATCTCGGAGATCTATGGCAAGCTACTGACCCCGGACGCGCGGGCTCTCGACAAACAACTGGATGCACTTGCTGCCACGGTCTGTGAGCACGATCCGCGTACCCGCGATCAGCGCCGCGCTGACGCGTTGGGTGCACTCGCCGCGCACGCTGATCGACTCGGCTGCCGCTGCGGGCGCCCCGATTGTGTCGCCGGAAAGCAGTCTGCTGCAACGCCTGTCGTGATCCACGTGATCGCCGAGCAGGCCACGCTCGACGGCAGCGGCTCAGCGGTGGCTTCGCAGGTCGGTGCCGATGGGCTCATCCCGGCTGAACTGGTGGCTGAGCTGGCCAAAACGGCCACGCTGGTGTCGCTGGTTCACCCGGGCGATGCTCCGCCCGAACCGGGATATGTGCCCTCGAAGGCGCTGGCGGATTTTGTGCGCTGCCGGGATTTGACGTGTCGCTGGCCGGGCTGTGACCGGCCGGCAGTCGACTGCGACCTGGACCATACGATCCCGCACGCCGATGGCGGGCCGACGCATGCGTCGAACCTCAAATGTTATTGCCGCACTCATCATTTGGTGAAGACTTTCTGGGGCTGGCGCGAGCAGCAGTTGCCCGACGGCACGCTGATTTTGACGTCGCCCGCTGGCCACACCTATGTCACCACTCCGGGCAGTGCGCTGCTGTTTCCCAGCTTGTGCCACTCCACCGGCGGCGTCCCGGCCATCGAGGCCGATCTTCCGGATGACTATTGCGGCGAGCGGACGGCGATGATGCCCAAACGCCGCCGCACCCGCGCCCAAAACCGCGCCCACCGCATCGCCGCCGAACGCCGAGCGAACCACGACGCACGCACAGCACGGCGGGGCGAGCGCATGAGCTACTTCGGACTGCCCCCACCCGATCCAGACGACGAACCGCCACCGTTCTGAGGGAAGTCCACGGCACCCCGGCACTGACTGCGCCTGCCGATTCGAACCATTCGAGGCGGTCAAACGCCAGCCGTTGAACGGCCTCGAAGGATCTGCTCAATCCGGTCCAACAATTTGCTCGGATCGTCGTGGGTGGCATCTTTCCAGGCCACGAGTGCGTCGAGGAGGTTATTCGGCTGAACGCTCAGCTGCAGGCCCAACACCAAAGTTCTGGGCGTGTCGCTGCTCAATTCCGCGGGCAGGTAGGCAATCTCGACTTGCAACGACTGGGCGCCGCTCACCGCATTCGGGACCATCTTGGCCGTGATCGAATCGACACGCGCACGCGGGATTTCGGTCAGCTCATCCTTGGGCCCGGCCAAACGCACGGCTAATGCCGACGGCGTAATGCGCAGGACGCATCGCAGCCACATACGGACGGCCGAATACGTGAATAGCGGCGTCAGAATCAGCAGGACGATGCCGGTAATCCGAAGCCACACTGGATTTCCGGGCGCGGACCCCGCCGCAATGGATGCGACTCCCAACAGAGGAAGCAGAACATTCAAGACGTAAGCATTTCCCTCGTACCAGGGAATGTAGCGGCAGATGATCTCGTTCGGCGTCCGGGTGACGGCCGGCCGAAAGATCCGGCGCCTGCCGAGAATGATGACGAGCGCTCCGCATAGCACCGCCACAGACCAGTACCATTGCAGCCCCGCCCGTATGGCCACCAACGTCAACAAGCAGAGCACGACGGCGAAGCTGTACCGCAGCGCCCGCCCCCAACGGCCTTTGGCCCCGCTACCTGGCATCAGCGACCGTCTTGCGCTTTGGTTACCGGGGCGCTGCGGTGCTGGTCCGCGGATGTTGGACCTGTCGCCGCACCCATCTGGACAGATAGCCAGATATGCGCCCGGTCAACCGGTGAATCCTGCAGCGCGGTCACCGTCAATTGCGCGATCAGCGTCTCCTGTTCCGCTGAGATAATCCGGGATCGCGACACACTATCGATGGTGCCCAACTCATCAGCGATCTGGGTAAAAAGTGCCCCTGCGACACCGGGACCGTCAGTGGCTGCAGCTAGTTCACGGTGCAGTTCGCGGCATCCCGGGACGGAGTGAAGCTGCTGTTCTGTCAGCATCGTGAACACGTCGCCCGCTTCCAGCGCCCGCTCGACGCGATGCATCGTCAACACTGCATTAGCGCAGAACTCATCCCTGCGGGGGTCGTCGCTACAGACCCATACCCGCATACCGAGGACGGAATTGAAAAGGTCCCAGTCCGGGGGCACCCCCACCTCCACCACATACCCGGCAAACCTATCGACCGGGAACGCCGCGAGGCTGTGTTGCTCCAGGAACTCCTCGAGTCGCATCGTCCACGCCCTACCCGAATCCAAATACCTTTGCCACGCTGTGCGCGGCGCTGCTCACGGCATGCGTGGCTGGCTCCCAAGCCGCTTCGACCACCTTGGATCCACCCAAAGCGACGAACGCCCCGACACCCGCGCCAACCACCAGACCAACCGCCGTACCCGCCCCCGGAACTACCGAACCCGCCAACGCACCAGCTGCCATGTCCCCAGCAATAGCGCCGGCCACGAGCCCGAGACCGGTTCCCGCACCTTCGCGGGTAACAGCCTCTGCGACCGAGTTGCCGTCATGGATGTCGGACATGACAGCGGGTACCGCGCTGGCCGCAGCAACCACCCCGCCCATGCGGGACAATCCCTTCAGCTCGAAGCCGCCGATCTTGGGATCCTCGAGCCACCTCAACAACCCTGGGTCGACCTTGCCGGGCCCAGTGCCGGGGGACTCCGCGATCAGCTTGAGCGCCGCTGAACGTACCCCGTCTGCGGTACCACCTGACACCCCGCCGGCAGCCGCGATCAGCACGTCGCTCTTCGTCGGGGTCAGCCCGGGTGTCTCGCCGGCCTCGTTCGCCCCATCCTCATAGGCTTTCACGATCGCCATCGTCGGCTGGGCCGACGTCATGGTGGCCACATAGCCATTACGAACACCCTGGACCTCGCCCAGAGTGCTCTGCACTGCCTCGACGGCCGCGTTGTGAAGAGCCTGACTGTCCTGCTCAGCTGCCTTGGCGGCGGTAATCGCATCGTCGATTTCGTGCAACTTGACATCCAGAGCGGCGATGTCAGCGTCGCTGGTCCGTTGGGCCGTGGCGAGTCCTGCAGCCACTGTCTCCAAATCCAGTGCGATCTTGGCGAGTTGGGGCTGCTGCAGTTGCAATGCCGTGGTGGCGCGGGTGACTTCGGCCGACTCGTTGATCGGGTGCTCAGTCCCATTGTGCTTCCAGCCCTTCTCGAAACGCTGCTTGGCCGACTGGAAGTCGCTTTCGACCTCGGTGGCAGAACCCGCCGCAGCATGGAACGCGTCCGCATGGCCATTGATCGCGCCGGGGTCGCCCGCCTGCAGTTCGTCGTTCATCTTCCACGGATCCCCGCCGGCCCCAGCAATCAAATCACCGACCGATAGGTTGATCAGACCCAAGGGTGGAGGCATTAGAGCGTGTCGAAACCGGCTTCGGCGGTTCGGAAGGTGTCGGCGGTCGAAGCATCCCGTGCGGTGAATTCATGTGCTGCGGAATGGCTTTCGCCGCTAATGTCGGTCAGCGCGCGGTGATGGCCGTGCAACTGCACGACGTGGCCCCGGTGTGCCGTCGAGACCGCCTCATGAAATTCGTGGGCTTCGGCGAAGTCGCCGAACATCCCCACCGCCGGTTCCTTCCCGGCAAGCTTGCCCGCCGCAGCCAATGCTGTCTGGGCGGCATCGTTACACCGGTCCGCACCGGCATGTAGATGCGCCGTATCGACTTCCATACTCCGCCCGGCCATGGACCGTTTCCCTCTCGTCGCAAACCTGGATAGCAGCTTACCGGCGTCAGGTCTGTGAACTTGCAGGGAAATCGCAGCGGGCCAACAACAGCTCGAGGGATGCACACACGCCCGACGGCGACGACGAACCGCCACCGTTTTGACGCGTCCGGGAACAAACCCCGTCTCACCTGGGTTGAGCGCATCAGGCTTAACTTTGGAGGATTGATGGCTGAAGCCAAAACAGTGCCGGTCTTATTCGTCAGCGACCCGATCGTGCTGCCGGGGATGGTGGTGCCCGTCGCGCTCGACGAGGCCGCTCGGACGGCCGTCGACGCGGCCCGGGCCAGCGAATCGGGCGAGCTGCTGATCGCGCCGCGGCTCGACGACCGCTACCCCTCCTACGGGGTACTGGCGTCGATCCTGCAGGTCGGGCGCATCGCCGGGGGCGGCACCGCCGCAGTGGTGCGCGGCGAGCAACGGGCCCACATCGGCGCCGGGGCCGCCGGACCGGGTGCGGCGCTGTGGGTCGAGGTGACCGAGGTTGCCGAGCCCGAACCCGATGACGAGACGCGTGCTCTGGCCGCCGAGTACAAGAAGCTGCTGCTGGCGATGCTGCAGCGTCGCGAGGCTTGGGAAATCGTGGACATGGTCAACCGGCTGACCGACGCGTCGGCGCTGGCGGACACGGCTGGTTACGCGTCGTATCTGACCGAGGTGCAGAAGCGTCAGCTGCTGGAGACCGAAGACGTCGCCGAGCGGTTGCGACTGCTGATCGATTGGACCGGCGATCACCTCGCCGAGGTCGAGGTCAACGACAAGATCGCCGAGGACGTGCGGTCCGGCATGGAAAAGCAGCAGAAGGAGTTTCTGTTGCGCCAGCAGCTGGCCGCGATTCGCAAGGAGCTCGGTGAAGGCGAACCCGACGGTTCCGATGACTATCGGGCTCGTGTCGAGGCCGCCGAGCTGCCCGACAGAGTGCGCGAAGCCGCGCTCCGTGAGGTCGGCAAGCTGGAACGCGCCAGCGAGCAAAGCCCCGAGGGCGGCTGGATCCGGACCTGGCTGGACACCGTGCTCGAGCTCCCGTGGAACACCACGACCGAAGACTCCACCGACCTCAAGGCCGCCCGCCAGATCCTGGATAACGACCACCACGGCCTGGACGACGTCAAGGACCGCATCGTCGAATATCTGGCGGTGCGGGCCCGTCGCGCCCAACGTGGGTTGCACGTTGTCGGTGGCCGCGGCTCCGGTGCGGTAATGGTGCTGGCCGGGCCGCCCGGCGTCGGCAAAACCTCGCTGGGCGAGAGCGTCGCCCGTGCTCTGGGCCGCAAGTTCGTCCGGGTCGCGCTGGGCGGGGTGCGCGACGAGGCCGAGATCCGCGGCCACCGGCGCACCTACGTCGGCGCGCTGCCCGGCCGCATCGTGCGCGCCATCGGCGAAGCCGGCTCGATGAACCCCGTCGTGCTGCTCGACGAGATCGACAAGGTCGGCTCGGATTACCGCGGTGACCCGTCGGCCGCGTTACTTGAGGTGCTTGACCCGGCTCAGAACCACACCTTCCGCGACCACTACCTGGATTTGGATCTGGACCTGTCCGACGTGGTGTTCCTGGCGACGGCCAACGTCATCGAGAACATCCCGTCGGCGCTGCTCGACCGCATGGAATTGGTGCAGATCGATGGCTACACCGAGGACGACAAGGTGGCCATCGCCCGCGACTTCCTGCTCCCCCGCCAGCGTGACCGTGCCGGGCTGACCACCGACGAGGTCAGCGTCACCGAGGCGGCGCTGCGCAAGATCGCCGCCGACTACACCCGGGAGCCCGGTGTGCGGCAGTTCGAACGGCTGCTGGCTAAGGCGCTGCGCAAGGTCACCACCAAGATCGAGCAGGACCCTGTGACCATCGACGAGCCGGACCTGGTTGGATACCTGGGCCGGCCGCGGTTCACCCCGGAGTCGGCCGAACGCACCGCGGTGCCGGGCGTGGCAACCGGATTGGCGGTCACCGGGTTGGGCGGCGATGTGCTCTACATCGAGGCCGGCGCCAACGAGGGTGAGCCGGGCCTGCAGCTGACCGGTCAACTCGGTGACGTGATGAAGGAGTCGGCGCAAATCGCGCTGTCGTACGTGCGCTCACACGCCACGGAGCTGGGTGTCGATCCTGCGGCGTTGGACCGGCGCATTCACGTGCACGTGCCCGCCGGGGCGGTGCCCAAGGACGGCCCGTCGGCCGGCGTGACGATGGTGACCGCGCTGGTGTCGATGGCCACCGGCCGGCAGGTGCGCGCCGATGTCGGGATGACTGGCGAGGTGACGCTGAACGGCCGGGTGCTGCCGATCGGCGGTGTCAAGCAAAAGCTGCTCGCTGCCCAGCGCGCGGGTCTGTCGACAGTGTTCATCCCGCAGCGCAACGAGCCGGACCTCGACGACGTGCCCGCCGAGGTGCTCGACGCCCTGGACGTCAAGCCGATGACCGGCGTCGCCGAAATCGTCGCGCACGCGCTGGAACCGGCCGAGAAGGTGACTGCCGCGGCGTAACGTTCGCGGACGTGAGCAACCTCAAGCGGCGCATCGTCCACACTGCCCAGCGCCTCGTGGTCAACCCGGTTGGCCGGCAACTGCCGGTGACGATGCTGGAAACCACTGGCCGAAAGACCGGTCAGCCGCGACGCACCGCCGTCGGCGGCCGGGTGATCGACAACCAGTTCTGGATGGTGTCCGAACACGGCGACCGTTCCCATTACGTGCTGAACATCAAGGCCGACCCCGCGGTGCGGGTGCGCGTGCACGGCCGCTGGCGCAGCGGAACTGCACACCTGCTGCCCGATGACGACCCGATCGAGCGGCTGCGTGGCCTGCCCGGCCTCAACAGCGCTGTCGTCCGGCTGATGGGTAGCGACCTGCTGACCATCCGGGTGGACCTGGACTGACGTGGCCTAACGGCACCCTGTCACGGCGCCAGGATGTACGACATCCCGGGCACGTCCTTGGCATCACGGGTCCACCAGTGAAATGGACCGCCGTGTTGCGCATTGTTCATCTCGGTGAGGTTGATGTAGAGGCCGTCGGGCCGTCGCGACGTTGAATTGACCCAGGCCACATGGCCAGTTACGGGATCGGCACCTTCCACGCCCGGCTGAAACACAACGATCGACCGCGGCTGCGCCTCACCGACGACTGTCCACCCTGCGGCGCTTGCAGAGTTCGCCCAGTCTTTGGCGTCGCCATGCACATCGGGGTACCCGCCGGTGGCATCGTGCCATTTCTGCATGGCACCGTCGGTGCATTGGCCCGGCGTAGCGGCGTTGGAAGGCTGCGTTTTGCCCGTCGCGCGACCATCAACCGATGAAGGTGGCGGGGGCTGATCGCTGCATGCTCCGGTGACTGTGTTCCGGGCGCCGGTCTGGATATCGACATCGGCGACGAAATGATTGTCGGATACCCGGTACCAAAGATTGTCCCAGCCGCCATTCGGGATGTTGGAACTGAAGTACCCTTTCACGGCTTCCCCGCGCTGAAAGCACTCGAGTGTCAACGTGTCGTGCTTGTGGTACCAACCATCCTGTTGCGAATTTCGGCTGGGCTCAGACATGCGCTGGGTTTTCGCCATGACAACGGCGGTCGGATCCGCGTGCGCGGGCGCTGCGAACACCACGGGCTGCAGGCCACTGCCGCTGAGCAGCGCCGTGATCGCCAATCTGGCCAAGCGGCTGCGATGGGTAATCATCCCCGTCCCCCATTACCCGTGGTCGTGCCGAAGAACTGATGGCGCAAATTAGCACAATTAGCGGACGTTGGTGGGAGTAATTGCACAATGGCAGTTCGGACGGGTCCGAATTCGCGCCTGCTAGCGCCGAAGAAATGAACGACGGTTGCCGACCAAGAAGCGCGGGTAATCGGTGCGCTATGGACGAGTCCAAGGAACGGGTGAAGCGACTGCTGAAGGTTGCCGGCACCACATACGCCGCCGAGGCGGGAGTTCGCATCAGCGACAAACCCATGCCGCTGTTTCAACTACTGGTGCTGTGCATGCTGGCCAGCAAGCCGATCGACGCGTCGATCGCCATGCAGGCCGGGCGCGAACTTTTCAGAGCGGGCTTGCGCACCCCCAAAGCCGTGCTGGCCTCCGACCGTCGGACCATGATCGAGGCATTCGGTCGCGCCCACTACGTGCGCTATGACGAAAGCTCGGCCACTCGGCTCACCGACATGGCGCGGCGGGCGAACGACGACTACTCGGGCGATCTGCGCGGAATCGCTTCGCGAAGCGGACACGATGTCCGCGCGGCCGCACGAATGCTCAAGCAGTTCAAGGGTATCGGCGACACCGGCGCCGACATCTTCTTGCGGGAGGTGCAAGACGTGTGGACGTGGGTGCGGCCCTATTTCGACAAACGGATCACTGCTGAAGCAAAACGGTTAGGACTGCCCACCGACCCGACGAAACTCGGTTCCCTGGCGCCGCGCACCAACGCACGCCTGGCCGCCGCGCTCATGCGTTCATCACTGGACCGCGATGTGCATGCGCAGGCGGCTGGTTGAGCCGGCGTGACCACGCGAATCGGCACGTCCGGATGGTCCTACGATCACTGGACTGATGTGCTGTACCGGCCGGGCCTGCCGTCCGCACGTCGACTGGCCCGCTACGTCGAGGAATTCGACACCGTCGAACTCAACGCCAGCTTCTATCGCTGGCCCAAGGATTCAACGTTCGCGGGGTGGCGCGCGCAGTTGCCGGACGGCTTCACGATGTCGGTGAAGGCGCATCGCGGCTTGACGCATTACCGTCGACTGGGCACACCGCAGCCCTGGATTGAGCGGTTCGAACAGTGCTGGCACACGTTGGGCGACCGCCACGGCGTGCTACTGGTTCAACTGCATCCCGAACAGCGCCGCGACGACGACCGGCTGGACAGTTTCCTTTCCGCCATGCCGGATTGGATCCGGATAGCCGTCGAATTGCGGCATCCGTCCTGGAACGATCCGGTGGTGTATGCGCTGCTGGAACGCCGCCACGCCGCCTACGTGGTGATGAGTGGGGCCGGCCTGCCGTGTATCCCCCGCGCCACCACCGATTTGGTGTACATCCGGATGCACGGCCCGGATCCGGAGGCGATGTACGCCGGCTCCTACCCACCCAAGGAACTGCAGCGGTGGGCGGAGCAGATCGCAGAGTGGGACGGCGAAGGCCGCGACATCTGGATGTACTTCAACAACGACCCACACGGTCACGCGGTGCGCAATGCGCGTTTTCTGAAGGGACTTTTGAGCTGAGCCCAGCGCAGTAGGCTGGACTTATGGGCAGCTCAAATACATTCGTCATCGCCGGCGGTGGACTCGCCGGCGCCAAAGCGGCAGAAGCATTGCGCGACAAGAACTTCGGCGGGCAGATCGTGCTCGTCGCCGAGGAGGAGCACCTCCCCTACGAGCGTCCGCCGCTGTCCAAGGAGTTTTTGGCCGGCAAGAAAACCCTGACCGATTTCACTGTGCACGACTCGGCTTGGTACAGCGACCACGACGTCGACCTGCGACTGGGAGTCCGGGCGGCAGCTGTGGACCCGGCCGGCCGCCACGTCGCTCTGGCCGACGGCGCCACCATCGATTACGACAAGCTACTGCTGGCCACCGGATCCCGGTCCCGCCATCTGCCGATACCGGGATCCGATGCCGCCGGCGTTCATTATCTGCGGACCTTTGAGGATGCGTCGGCGCTCAATTCGGTGCTGGCCGAAGGCTCCTCGCTGGCTGTAGTGGGCGCCGGCTGGATCGGCCTGGAGGTGGCGGCCAGCGCCCGCCAACGCGGGGTCGAGGTCACCGTCGTCGAGACCGCCAAACTGCCGCTGATGGCCGCGCTGGGCGAAGAGGTCGGCATCGTGTTCGCCGACCTGCACCGCGAGCATGGCGTCAACCTGCGCCTGCAGTCCCAGGTCGAAGAGATCACCACCGATGGCGGGAAGGCCACCGGCCTCAAGCTGCACGATGGGTCCACGGTCACCGCGGACGCAGTATTGGTGGCAGTCGGGGCGCAACCCAACATCGAACTCGCCGAGCAAGCCGGACTGTCGATGGGCGACGGCGGGGTCCTGGTCGACGCGTCACTGCGCACCAACGATGCCGACATCTACGCGGTCGGCGATATCGCCGCCGCTGACCATCCGCTCTACAGCACCCGCATCCGCACCGAACACTGGGCCAATGCGCTCAAGCAGCCCGCAGTGGCGGTGGCCGGCATGCTCGGCGAACCCACCCAATACGCCGAGTTGCCGTATTTCTTCACCGACCAGTACGACCTGGGCATGGAGTACGCCGGCCACGCGCCCAGATACGACCGCGTGGTGTTCCGCGGCGACGTCGACGGCCGCGAGTTCGTCGCGTTCTGGCTCGACGCCGAAAAACGCGTACTGGCCGGAATGAACGTCAACATCTGGGACGTGCTCGACGACGTGAAGAGCCTGATCAAGTCCCAGAGCCCGGTGGACCCCGACCGGTTGGCCGATCCGCAGGTGCCGTTGGGTGAACTGCTGACCTGACCGCGCTATCCGCCGATCGACTCGAGCGGGCGCCAGCAGTGCTCGATGACATCGGGTAGCCGCACAGCCTGCAGCCGTTCCCGCTCGGCGCGGCGACGTTTGATCCGCAGCCGAGCGTCGCTGGGCCAGCTGAGCAGTTCCTCGCAGGTCAGGTAATACACGTCGTCGACAACGTCGACCAGCTCCGCGGCAACACGCCGACCGCCACACTCGCGCAAGGCCATTCGCAATTCATGGGTGAACCGCATGGTGGAGTCGTGCGCCAGTTCGCGAGACATCTGGGCATTGGCCGCGATCCGCTCGAAAGCGGTCTCCGGTGGTGATGCGGGGACAGTCGACGTCGCCGACGCGGCGGCCACCAGCAACGCTGCCGGATCGTCGCCGAACACGCAGTGGGCCAGTTCGGCCTCACCGACGCCGCGGTGGCCGATCCGGGCCACCGTCGCGTCGAGCTCCGCGGCGACATCCGGGCACCCGTCGCGGATGCCATGCAGATCACCGTCGGCGGCTAGCACGCCAGCCCGCGGATCACGTCGCAGCAACGCCGCCAGCGCAGCGATCTCAGCCGCGACGTGACCACTGTCCAGCAGCGTGCCGATTCCCGAGATCGGCGCACACGCGCCGGTGCGCTCCAGTGTCGCGGCGGTGACGCCGGTGTCGATCACCCAGAGCGCCGTCAAGCTCCACCCCTGGTGCACCCGGTCGCGTAACAGTCGGATCCGCACCTGCAGACCGGCCTCCGACAGCGAGCCCAACTGCGCCGCGTCAAGGTGCTCAGCCATCGCGGCAGCGCGGTAGGACTGCGTGTCGGTTTTCAGATGGCGCAGCATGGCCAGTGCCCGCGTCACCACAACAGCTTTTCCCGCCTTGGCGCCCAGCGGCGGACGGCCCAGCGGCAACAGCTCACCGACCGGCGAGTTGCCCACTGCCTGCTCGACGACGGCTTGCTCGTCCCAGCCGGGCAGGCGACTGGCGGCGATCACGCCGGCCGACACCCCGACATAGGGGCGATGACCGAACACCGCGATGGCCCGCTCTTCCCACTCGTCGGCCGCCGCGCCCCCCAACCCCATCGCTTGGCCCATGATTCGGCTAGCGCCGCGTAAGCCAGCCAGCTGAACGTCGAGGGTCATCGGAGTCAACGGACCCGGCAGCGTCGCGGAGAGGGTGCCCGTGCCGAAGACCGGAAATCGCGGATCGATCCGGTCGTCGAACTCGCCCTCCAATCCGTCCGGGGCCGCACAGCGCAGCCCAGGGCCTCCCAGCGGTCCAGAGCGCGGCCTGGTCTCCCGCGGCAACGGCAGACGCCCGGGCAGGTCGATAGCGCCACCGGCGCCGAGCTTGCGACCGGCGACCCCACGCGCGGTGTCGGCCACCGCGCCCGTCGCGGACCAACCGAACTCGAAGTGCCAATCCTCTTGCAGTGCAGAGGTATCCAGAGCCGGTGACAGCTCTGCCCACGTGCCGAGTCGGTAGGGTCGCGGCCGCTGGCCCGCGGAGCGCAGCAGCTGCCGTGCGGTAGCCGCATCAGTGACGTCGGGCGTCGCCAGATCCACCGAGCCGGTGGTGTCGGTTGCGGCGGCCAAAGTCAGGAAGCGGACCAAATCCTCGAGATGCACCAAGCGCACCGGCAGCTGTGTCGACGTGGCATGCAGCAGGGTGGCCACCGTGCGGCATATCGCCCAGTCGAGCTGACGGCCCGCCGGCGGTGCGGTCCGGATGATCAGGCTGGGCGCCCACCCCGTGGCAACCAGCGTCTCGGCCTGGCCATACAGCTTGGGTGCTCCGGCCGCCTGGGACACGAAAATAAGCCGTGCGCCGGCGCATGCTGCAGCGTGGGCGACGTGCACCACGCCGTTGATGCCGGCATTGCCAGGAGCCGGCTCGATGGGCGCCAGATGTAGCACCACGTGCGATTCGTCGGCCAGTTGCTGGAGAACGTGCCCGCTCAGCGGCCCGCACACGAAGTCGACCTCGGGATCCAGACAGGCGTGCGGGTACCGGGCGATGCCGCTGACCGTGTGGCCGGCGGCCACCAATTGGCGGGCCACTGCACGTCCCACGACTCCGGTGACGCCGGTTACCAGGATCCGCATGCGGTGCTCACCTCCCCCGGTGCCTTCCCCGACAATAGGCGCGCCGAGGCAGTCCTCAAGAGGCTTTTGACCCGAACGTAAGAATTGGGCAGTTAGCGCAGGGTGGCGGTGCCGTCCGGGCGGATCTCGACCTTGGCCCCGGCGATGTCCTCTTGCACGGTGATTGCAGCCGACGAGGCGTTGGGGATTACGGCCAGAGTGCGCGAGTCGTCAGGTGTGCGCACCGCCAGGAACGCCTTCTCAGGCTCGCCGTCCCGGTCGAACGGCGTTGTCCAGGACTCGACAGTGCCGACGCCCTCCCATTCGACCACCGCCGGTCGGGTCGGCTCCCGGTCGACGGCCGATTGCACGTCCTCCCAACGGAATTGCGATATCGGCGGCTCGGTGCCGTACACACCGAAACTGTGTTTGGTCAGGTACCCGCCATTGGCGCTGATCAGCCCGCGCCGACCCGGATTGGCGGTCAGCAGCTCGGCCATCGTCGCGATCGAGTGGGTCACGTAGTTGCTCCACGGTCCGCCGGCGAAGGTCAGCCCGCCGGTGACGGTGAGCGGCCGACTGGGGTCGTCGACCGGCAGCCCCAGTTCGGTGGCGGCGATCTGAACCGCCGACGGAAAGCAGGAGTACAGGTCGACGTGGTCGACATCATCGATACCTAGGCCGGCCAGCTCCAGCACGCGCGCGCCGGCGATGCGGATGGCCGGTGAGCGATGCAGTTCGGCACGCTCGCTGATCGCATAAGTGTCGTGTGCATCGGTGCCCGCATACGGGTAAACCCAGCGGTCGACCGGGATCTGCAGGCGCGTCGCGGTCTGCACCGATGTCAACACCAGTGCGGCGCCCTGGTCGACCATGTTGTTGGAGTTCATCAACTTGGTGTAGGGCCAGCTGACCATCCGGTTAGTCGGTCCAGGGCGCCAGATCTCCTCAGCCTCAATCGGTTTGCGAATCCAGGCGTGCGGATTGGTCACCGCGACGGCGTTGAACCGCGCCCACAGTTCGCCGATGCGCTTGCGGTGGTCGTCGATCGACTCGTCGGTGCTGATGCGCAGCGCCTGCTCGAACATCGGGTAGACATGGGCCGGCCGTGCGAGCTCGATGCGTTCCTCGGCCGGCCCGGCCATTGGGACGTTGTCTTCGCCGCCCGGCGCTATCGGAACCGATTCGTCCTGTTCAGTCCAGGTGAGCCGGTTGCCTTGGGCCTTTAACTGCATGCGTGTCCGCCACGTCTCCGCGCCGGCCACCAGTACCACATCGGCGCGGCCGCGCTGGATGTCCAGACACGCCTGGTTCACCAGCGTCTGCGGTACGTTGCCGCCCACACCGCTGTAGCGGGTGGCCGGATTGTCGATACCCAGCCGCTGGCCGAGCAGTAGACCGGGATCGCGGTAACGCGCCGAGAGCAGGTTCACCACCCGGATGGAGTCGACCGCCGCGAGCACCTGCGCGTCGGCGGCCTCGCGGGCGGCCGCCGCCATCAGGTCGACCGGCTCGATACCGGGGGTGTCTTCGCGGTGGTTGACCTGGCCGTAGCCGATCAGCACCGGTGTCCGTGGGTCGACGGGCATGCAGGAAACCTTTCGCGATCGACGGTGGCTTAGACGTTGTCAGTGAACAGCACGCCGTCGCTGATCAGTCGCTCGACTTCCTCACTGCTCATTCCAAGGACCTTGCGGCAGATCTCGCTGGTGTGCTGGCCAGGCAGCGGCGCGGGCCGCTGCGGCGCCGGCGGGATATTGCGAAACGGCGCCGGGCCGGTTTCGGCCGGCAGCGGGTGGTCGAACAGTGGATGGTTCATGTCGCTGAACAACTTTCGGTGCAGCAGCTGCGGGTCTTCGAGGATGTCGGGCGGGCGGTTCATCTGGCCGGCGGGAACTCCGGCCGATTGCAGCGCCTCGGCGACCCGCACCGGTGAGCGGGTGCCCGTCCACGCCGATACGATCGCCACCAACTCGTCGGTATGGGGCATCCTCATTTCGGGGCGTCCGAAAACTGTTGTGGCGGCGCGCCAATCCGCATCGTCGCGGATCGAGATGGCACACCATTCGTCGTCGCCGGAGCATGGGTAGACGGCGTGCACGCTGGTGTCGTCGCTCAGGTCTGCGCTCCCCGCGTCCCGCGCGGCCTCGGCAACGTAGAGGGTGTCGAGTTGGTTGACGACGGCCTCCGCCTGGGAGACGTGGACTCGGACGCCGGCGCCGGTCCGGTCACGGTGGATCAGTGCGGCCAGCGCCCCGATGGCGGTGATCCGCCCGACCACATGGTCGGGGAAGACTGTCGTCGCGTCGTAGAACGGGTGCCGCGAGCTGTCGGCGGCGGCGTCCTCGGAGGTCCACAGTTTGGTGACCCCGGTGGTGGCGCGGACCAACGGGCCATACCCCATCCGGGTGCTCCAGGGACCGGTGTCGCCGAATGCGCTGCTCTCGGCGAGCACGATTCGCGGATTGAGGGCATGCAATGCTTCGAATGGAAAGCCCAGCGCGGCAAGCGTTCCCGGTTTGAAGTTGGCGAAAACCGCGTCGGCGTCGGCGACCAGGCGGCTGAAGACGCGTTTGCCTTCCGAGTTGCGCAGGTCGACGCCGAATGCGAGATTGTTGCGATGTGTCCAGGCGAATGACTCGCTCATCGCGTCGCCGGCGCGGGCCTGACGCAATCCGTCGGGGTAGGCAGCACTTTCGACCTTGATGACCTCGGCACCCAGGTCGGCGAACAGCCGGCTGCATTCGCCACCGGCGACGATGATGCCCAGGTCGACGATCCGCAGTCCGTCGAACGGGCGTTGCCCGACGGCATTAGCGGCTGGCGCGCTCGCGGGATCGGCAAGCCAGGAAGCCTCGTGGTGTCCCGCCGCCGGCGCCGGTGTGCGAAAACCGGTGTGCTGCCCGTCGACGGAGAAATAGCCGACCGGGACGGTGGCATGCACACCGGCGACCAGCTCGGCGTCCGCAACGGCGCCCGCTGCACTGAAATGCTCCGAGCCCAGGATCTGCGACGGCGACAGCACCGCGGCGATCGGAACACCGTTGGCTTGTCCGGCAGACACCAGGTCTGTCATGGTCTGCCCGGCGAACAGCTCCGCGATCAGCACGCTGATCTGCGGCCAGGCCGCGAACCGGGCCGCGATCACGTCGTAGCGCGGATCCTGGAGTTCCTCGGGCTCCCCCAACCAGCGACGCAGCCCGCGCCACTGCCGGGGCGACATCACGCAGATCCGGACATGACCGTCTCGGCAGCGGTAGATCGGGTAAGCGTCCTGGTTCTTCGGACGCCCGCGCCACCGGTTGGGCTTGCGGACGCCGGCCGCGGCCTGCCCGTGTGCGCCGAAAGCGGGATCCAGTGCCATGACCACAGCATCGAACCGGGAGAAGTCAATGTAATCGCCAGTGCCACAACGTAACCGATGGTAATAGGCGACAAGCGCAGACCAGGCGGCTTGGACCGCGGCGGTGGCCGAGGCAATGCCGTCCGGTGGCAACACCGGCGTTCCGGTGGTGGGGCCGGAACGTGACAGCGAACCGGACAAGGCGTAGAGCACCGGATCGGTGGCGCGCCAGGACGACCGCGGTCCCGTCGTTCCGAAATCGGTGATCGATACTGCGACCAGCTGCGGATACCGATCGGCGAGCTCGGCGCACGACGTTCCGTATGCGGCGGCGCGCCCCGGTACCCCGCTGTCCACGACGATGTCAGCGCTGGCGGCGAGCTCGGCGAACCGAACCCGATCCTGCTCGTCGGCCGGGTCGAGCACTGTGCTGCGCTTATTGGCGTTGTGCAGCGCAAACGGCAGGCTGGCCCCGCCCAGCGCCGGCAGCCGGCGCCGGGCGGGACTGCCACCCGGTGGTTCCACCTTGAGCACGTCGGCGCCGAGATCGGCGAGCAGCCGGCCGACCGCGTCGCCGTCATCGTCGGACAGGTCAAGCACCCGCAGCGACGCCAGCAACTGACCGCCGTCGACACCGACCATGGCGTTGAGCGTAGTTGGCGGCTGCGTGGTGGTCGGATACCCAGGTCAATCCGCAATAATGACGGCAGCGGTTAATTACGGTTTAGCGCATGTCTTCCCTTTTCGGCCCTACCGGCCTCGTCGACTTGGCGGAGCAGACGGTGCGGACCTCCATCAAGGTCGCAAGCTGGGGCGAAAGGCGCCTCTTCGGGCTGATTCGGTCGGGAATACGCGCGCCTGCTGCGGCGCCAACGGCACCGCCCCTCTCCAACGGCGAGAGCGAGAAGGGCTGCGATGCCGACTCCGAAACTCTGGACGCCAAGATGCACGGTCTGCTCGACCGCGCAATCGAGCAGAACACGGCGTCGAGCCGCCACGAGCTGTTCCACAAGATCCTCGACCAGATCGTGCCGGACGAGGCACGCATCATCAGCGCACTCTCCGACGGCTCCACGTCCCCGTTGCTCAACGTGCACGCCCGCACCCGTGCCGGACTGGCGAGTGACGTGGTGCTGGAAAACATGTCGCTGATTGGCAAGAGCGCTAACCTCGCACTGCCGCAGTTGACGCCGATGTACGTCAGTCACCTTTTGTCGCTCGGGCTCGTCGAGTCCGGCCCCGAGGACTCCGCTTTGAAAGACGAGTACGAGATCCTCGCCGCCGACACCGCCGTGCTCGAAGCAGTCAAGCGCGCGACCCGCGGACCGATCCCGGCACGCGTCGAAAAGTACGTCCTGCGATTGTCGGGGCTCGGGCTGGAACTGTGGGCTGCGGCGAGCAACCCGCGGGAGCGGGAGTGACGACGTCGGCCATAGCCTCGTTTCAAACCTGGGGCGAGATCACCGCCGACATCAAACTCAACTGGTTCATCTACCTGTCGATGCCATTGGTCGCGGCCTTCGTCGGCTATACCACCAAGCTTGTCGCGCTGCAGATGCTCTATCGCCCAATCGAATTCGTGGGCCTCGGGCCGATCGGATGGCAGGGCGTGGTTCCGCGCCGCGCCGGCAAAACTGCGGCGCTGACCATCCAGATGCTCACCGACAAGCTGCTACGACCGGAGGAGATCCTCGACAAGATCGACGCCAGGCAAGCGGTCGACGATCTCCGCGAGCCGCTTACCCGGATCATCGACACGATGGCTCGCGACCTCGCCGAGCAGATGCGCCCCGGCCTGTGGGACTCGATACCGGCCGCCGGCCGCAAAGCCGTGCTGTCGCGAGTGCAGGCCGCCGCCCCGGAAGTTGTCGACAATCTGCTTACGGAAATGAAGACCGACTTGCCGCGGTTCGTCGATCTGCAATACCTCGCCGTCACCATCCTGGTGAAAAACAAGACCCAACTCAACGAGCTGATGCAGGGCATGGGTAGGGCCGCAATGAAGTTCATTCGCCGCAGCGGCATCTACTTCGGCTTCGCGATCGGGGTGGTGCAGATGGTCGCCTGGGGTCTGCTTCACAATCCCTGGATCATGCCCGGGTTCGGGTTCGTGACCGGTTTCGCCAGCGACTGGCTGGCGCTGAACTTCATCTTCATCCCCCGCGAGCCGAAGAAGCTGCTCGGCTTCATCCCCGCGCAGGGCGTGCTGCACGCGGAACGGGACAGCGTGACCCGCGACTACGCCCGCATTTTGGCGAACGACCTCTTCTCCCCCGATGTACTCCTCGAAGCGATCCTGCACGGGCCCACTGCCGAACGGCTGTTCGCGGCCATCGAAAAAGAAGTCTCGGCAGCTGTCGACACCCAGGTCGGGATGGCACAACCACTCATCACGCTTGCGATCGGGACCAAGCGGTATCGCCAGGCCAAAGACGCCATCATCACGATGCTCCTTGAGCGTCTACCCGAGACGATGCAGGAGGCCAAGGACTACACCGCCAAGACGCTCGACATCGAAAATCTCATCGTCGACAAGATGAACAAGCTATCCCCGGATCAGTACGAAGCCATCCTCCGCCCCGTCTTCAAAGACGACGAGATGCTCATGGTTATGGTCGGCGCCGTACTCGGCTTCCTGGTAGGCGAGCTGCAGGTGGTCCTTGTCGAGCAGTTCGCCCGCTAGCCGCTCGGGCGGGGAACAATCGGACGGATGAGCGCGCAAACCGTAACCCCAGCAGCCCTCTCCGACGACGAACGTGACCGCATCCACGCCTACTGGCGCGCCGCCAACTATTTATCGGTCGGCCAGATCTACCTGCTGGACAACCCGCTGCTGCGCGAGCCGCTGACACCCGAACACGTCAAGCCCCGGCTGTTGGGGCACTGGGGCACCACCCCGGGGCTCAACCTCGTCTATGCACACCTGAACCGGATCATCCGCAACCGCGACGCCAACGTCATCTTCGTCACCGGGCCGGGTCACGGCGGTCCCGGACTGGTCGCCAACGCGTACCTGGAAGGCACCTACAGCGAGGTGTACACCGGGATCGAAGAAGACACCGACGGGCTGCGAAAACTATTCCGCCAGTTCTCGTTTCCCGGCGGTATCCCCAGCCACGTCGCCGCCCAGACGCCGGGCTCCATCCACGAGGGCGGCGAGCTGGGCTACGCCCTGGTACACGCCTACGGCGCGGCGTTCGACAACCCCGACCTGGTGGTGGCCTGTGTGGTCGGCGACGGCGAAGCCGAAACCGGGCCGCTGGCCGCCAGCTGGCACTCCAACAAGTTCCTCAACCCGGCCAGCGACGGCGCGGTGCTGCCGATCCTGCACCTCAACGGCTACAAGATCGCCAATCCGACTGTGCTGGCCCGTATTCCGCACACCGAACTCGAGTCGCTGCTGCGCGGCTACGGGTATCGGCCGATCACCGTGGCCGGCGACGACCCGGCCAATGTGCACCAGCAGCTGGCCGCCGCGCTCGACGACGCCTTCGACGACATTGCGGCCATTCAGCGCGCCGCCCGCAGCAGCGACACGGTCGAACGGCCGGTGTGGCCGATGATCGTGCTGCGCACCCCGAAGGGCTGGACCGGACCCAAGATGGTGGAAGGCAAACGCGTGGAGGGCACCTGGCGCTCGCATCAGGTTCCACTGGCCGAGACTCACGACAACCCGTCGCACCGGACCCAATTGGAGGAGTGGCTGCGCAGCTACCGTCCCGAGGAATTGTTCGACGACGACGGCAGGTTACGGCCCGAGCTACGCGCAGAGGCGCCCGACGGTGACCGTCGGATGAGCGCCAACCCGCACGCCAACGGCGGCCTGCTGCTCCACGACTTGGACGTGCCGGACTTTCGCGACTATGCCGTAGAGGTCGCGCAGCCCGGCGCCGTCGTCCATGAGGCCACCCGAGTGCTGGGCACCTTCCTGCGTGACGTGATCGCCCGCAACTCCGACCGGTTCCGGTTGATGGGTCCCGACGAGACCGCCTCCAACCGGTTGTCTGCGGTCTACGAATCCACCGACAAGGTGTGGCTGTCGGAAACGACGCCCGACGACGAGAACCTGGCACCCGACGGCCGGGTGATGGAAGTGCTCTCCGAGCACCTGTGCCAGGGCTGGCTGGAGGGTTATCTGCTGACCGGCCGGCACGGGCTGTTCAACTGCTACGAGGCGTTCGTGCACATCGTCGACTCGATGTTCAACCAGCACGCCAAGTGGCTGGCTACCAGCCGTGAGCTGCCGTGGCGGCGGCCGATCGCGTCGCTGAACTACCTGTTGACCTCGCATGTGTGGCGTCAGGACCACAACGGCGCGTCGCACCAGGACCCGGGGTTCATCGACCTGGTGGCGAACAAGCGTGCCGAAATCGTGCGGGTGTACCTGCCGCCGGACGGCAATACTCTGCTGTCGGTGGCCGATCACTGCCTGCGCAGCCGCGACTACGTCAACGTGATCGTCGCCGGCAAGCAGCCCGCGCTGGCCTACCTCGACATGGAGCAGGCGATCGCGCACTGCACCCGCGGGCTGGGCATCTGGCAATGGGCGAGCACCGCCACGGCCGATCCCGATGTGGTGCTGGCCTGCGCCGGCGACATTCCGACACTGGAGACGCTGGCCGCCGCCGACATCTTGCGCAAAGAGCTGCCCGACCTGCAGGTGCGGGTGATCAACGTCGTCGACATCATGCGGCTGCAGCCCGAATCCGAGCATCCGCACGGCATGCACGACCGCGAGTTCGACGCGTTGTTCGGCACCGACACCCCGGTGATCTTCGCCTACCACGGCTATCCCTGGCTGATTCACCGGCTGACGTATCGGCGCGCCAACCACGACCACATGCACGTGCGCGGCTACAACGAGCGTGGCACCACGACCACGCCGTTCGACATGGTGATGCTCAACGACCTCGACCGCTTCCATCTGGTGATGGATGTCATCGACCGGGTCGACGGGCTGGGTAGCCGCGCCGCCGAGCTGCGCCAACGGATGGCCGATGCCCGCTTGGCTGCCCGCCGCTATACGCGCGAGCACGGGGAGGATGACCCGCAGATCTCCGGCTGGACCTGGGAGCCGAGTGGGTAACCTAGGGAAATGGCCGGTCAAGAGGCGGTGATTCAACTGCACCCGTTGGCGTCGCAGCTTTCGGCGCTGCACCGGTTCCGGGTCTACGTCGACGTCGCCGTCGTCGTCGTGGTGTTGACGTTGACCAACCTGATCGCGCATTTCACGACGCCGTGGGCAGGTATTGCCACCGTTCCCGCGGCAGCTGTCGGTCTGCTGATCCTGTTGCGCTGCAACGGCCTTGGTTGGGCTGAGCTCGGCCTCGGCCGTGAGCACTGGAAATCCGGCATCGGGTATGCGCTGGGTGCCGTGCTGCTGGTGGTGTCGGTGGTCGCGGTCGGAGCGCTGCTGCCGGTGACGCGGCCGATGTTTTTGAACAACCACTACGCGACCATCTCGGGTGCGCTGGTGGCCTCGATGATCATCATTCCGCTGCAAACCGTCATCCCCGAGGAACTGGCGTTTCGTGGCGTGCTGCACGGTGCGCTGAACCGGGCCTGGGGTTTCCGCGGTGTCGCGGTGGCGGGCTCGCTGCTGTTCGGCCTCTGGCACATCGCGACATCGTTAGGGCTAACCAGCAGCAATGTCGGCTTCACCCGATTGTTCGGTGGCGGCGTGGTGGGCATGCTGGCCGGTGTCACCCTGGCCGTGTTCGCCACCGGGATGGCCGGGTTCGTGTTCAGCTGGTTGCGCCGGCGCAGCGGCAGCCTGATCGCCCCGATCGCCCTGCACTGGTCGCTGAACGGGTTGGGCGCGCTGGCCGCCGCGTTGGTGTGGCAGCTGTCCACCTGACGGGCCGCAGCGTTGCGTTGAGATTGCGCCCAGGGCTGTGATCCACGCTCGCAGCACGACCCTGGACGCAATTTCGATGAAGCGACGAGCCGCTCCGATGTCGGCATGGCTACACCAACAGCACGGCGGCGCCGGCGATGCGGCCCTCGGCGAGGTCAGTGAGGGCCCGATCGGCTTGCGCCAGCGGGTATTCAGGGGTCGTCACCTGAATGTGGTGCTGCCCGGCGAAGTCGAGGAAGGCCCGCGCGTCGGCGCGGGTGTTCGACGTCACCGACCGGATCTGACGTTCCTGAAACAGGTGCCGTTGATAGTTCAGGCTGGGGATATCGCTCAGGTGGATGCCGGCGATCGCCAGCGTGCCGCCACGATCCAGCGCTTCGGCCGCCGGCAACACCAGCTCGCCGACCGGTGCGAACAGAATCGCCGCGTGCAATGGCACCGGTGGCGGCTCGGCGGCGCCTTGAGCTGAGGCGGCGCCCAGATCCAGGGCCAGCTTTTGGGCGCGTTCGCCGCGGGTCATCACATGCAGCTCGGCCCCTTGCGCCAGCGCGACCTGGGCGGTGATGTGGGCGCTGCCGCCGAAGCCGTAGAGCCCCAGTCGGCCCCCGGGCGGCAGCTCGGCGCACAGCAGAGAGCGGTAGCCG
The DNA here is from genome assembly GCF_059812525.1 of Mycobacterium sp. NGS51. Lineage (NCBI taxonomy): Bacteria > Bacillati > Actinomycetota > Actinomycetes > Mycobacteriales > Mycobacteriaceae > Mycobacterium > Mycobacterium sp. NGS51. The sequence continues at coordinate 143,713 of NZ_JCALCV010000012.1, read as the reverse complement.
ATGATGCCGGCGCACAACAATGGAGCCAGCTCGCTGTCGCGGTAACCGCTGGGCAGGTGATGCGCGAACGCCGCAGGGACTGTGGCGAATTCCGCGTAGCCGCCGTCGGCGTCCCAACCGGTGTAGCGCGACTGCGGGCACAGGTTCTCATCGCCGCGGCGACAGTACTGACACACGCCGCAGGTGTGCCGCAGCCACGCGATCCCGACCCGGTCGCCGACGGCGAACTCGTCGCCGGCATCGGGACCGACTTCGACGACCTCGCCCACCACCTCATGCCCCGGCGTCACCCGCTCGCGGTGCACGGGCAGGTCGCCCTCAGCGACGTGCAGATCGGTACGGCACACCCCGCACGCCTGCACCGCGACCAGCAGCTCGGATGGGCCCGGACGCGGTACCTCGGCGGTAACCCGTTCCAGCGGCCCGGTGTTCATCGGGCCGGGTTGGCGCACCCGCCATGCGATCATCGCGGTGTCAGCGCTTCGGTTCCCCACGGCTGCAACGGTTTACCGCGCTAGCTCCTCCGGCGGACCAGCCCGACGATCCACAGCAGGATCACTGAACCCAGGATGGCGGTGAATAAGGTGAACCACCAGCCGCCCGACGCGGTGTCGACGAAGAAGCTCAAAACAAAGCCGCCGATCAACGCGCCGACGACGCCGATCACGATGTTCATCAGGATGCCTGCCCCGCCGCCCCGCATGATCTTGCCGGCGATCCAGCCGGCGATGGCGCCGATGATGATGTAGCCGATCCAACCGACACTGGTCAGCGTCGATGAGCGAGCCAGAATTTCGGTAGCTGCCGTGACGTCCATCCGGATCTCCTTGCCTCAGCTCGGTCAAGCCCTCTGCTGGACTGTCAATTCGGTATACCGCGCCAGCGTAACGATTCGGACGCCCTAACGGACACGGTCGTTTAACTCAGGACACCACCTGGTGAACTGCTGCTCAGGTCGAGACCGTGCCCCCCGTCGACGCGGCGGTGACGGGACCCGGTCCGGCGGCGGGCGCAGGAGCCGGTTGCGCCGGAGCGGGCGCAGGCGCGGGCGCTGGTGCTGGTGCTGGTGCTCCCGGAGCCGGTGCCGGCGCGGGAGCTGGTGCGGGTGCGGGTGCGGGTGCTCCTGGAGCGGGCGCGGGCGCCGGGGCTCCCGGGGCGGGTGCTGGAGCCGGAGCTGCCGGAGGCGGCGCCAGCGGGCGGATCGATTCGGCCAGGATCTTCGCCGCGTTCTGGTCCACCGGGTTGTTGGCAGTCCCCAGCCACACCACAAACCACCGCTGGTTCGGGGTGCCCTGGGCTGCGTTCGCGGACGCACCGACCACGCCGGTCCAGATCTGGCCGTTGGGCTTGGCCGCGTCGCTGAACTTGACCTCGTAGTAGGACGCGCTGCCGGCCACACCGTTGGCGTTCAGCGGCGTGGTTGCCTGGTTGATCCGGGTGCCGGGATATGGCATGAAGAACTCGCCCATATCGGATGCCAGGCGTGTCGCGGCCTTGGTGTTGTCGGCTTCGGAACTGGCATAAAGCTTTTGGTCCAACCGGCCCAAAACGATGCGGGTGTCATTGGCCACTGCGGGCGGCTGGTCCGGTGCGGGGGGCGGGGCGGTCTCCTTGCTGAGCAGCGCCGACCCGTAGTCGAGGTGGGTGGCATCCGACTCCACCCAGCCGGCCGGAATGACGTAGCTGAATCCGCCGGCCGGGTTGTCGACCCGCCCCGGTTGGGGCGCGTTCGGGTCGGCCACCGGCGGTGGCGCGTTCGGATCGGTTCCGGGCGGCGCCGCTACCGGGTCGGCGGCCGGCGGCGCCGCTACCGGCCCAGCCGGGCCCGGTGCTGCATCCGCCGGCGGGTTAGCCCCGGCCGGGGGCGGCACCGGCTGCCCGGGCCCCGGCGGCGGCTGCACTGGATCGGCGCTTGCTGTGAACGTCGGCATCGCGAGGGCCACCGCGCTGGCGCCGGTCACCGCAGCGATCGCCAGCTTTGCCCAGAACCCCCTAGGCCGAGTCGGAGTTGAATCCACCTGCCTCATGGCGACGAACCTACCGTGTTACAGCCGTGACGCAAGTGTGGATTGCTGACATTGTGATTTGTTTGCCAGCCGTTATGAACGCAGCGGGCGATGCGGGGCGGTGTACAGCGCCAACTCCTGGGCCTTGACGGTGAACCACACGCGCTGCCCGGGGGTCAACCGAAGCTCAGCGGCAGCGTCGACCGTGATGTCGGCGGCCAATCCTGGCGCGCCGTCTGATTGCTCCTCGCCGCGCACCCGGACCACCGGACCGCGGCTATCCAGCTCGGCAACCGTCACTGCAACGCTGTTGCGCGGGCTACCGTGCGGCGGCTCGCTAAACACCGCGACCGCAGCCGGATTGAACACCGCAACCGCGTGCTGTCCGGTGGCCAGAACGTCGACTGCGTTGCCGTGCCACTGCGAGCCCGAATGGTCCAGCAGCGTTCCTTCGGCGCTGATCGTTCCGTTGACCAAGTTCACGCCGGCGATGCGGGCGCCGAAGTGGCTGCGTGGCGCGGCCAGCACCTCGGCCACCGGGCCGATTTCGGCAACATGGCCCGATTCGAGCACCAATACCCGATCGGCCAGCGTGACCACATCGAGCAGGTCGTGAGTCACCACGATGGTGGCACGCTGATTTCGAGCGACCACTTTGCGAAGCAGCACGCGGATCCCGGCGGCCGCCGCGACGTCGAGCCCGGACAGCGGCTCGTCGAGAAGCAGCACATCGGGTTCGGCGGCCAGCGCCCGCGCGATCGCCACCCGCTGACCCTGACCGCCGGAAAGCTGGCTCGGCCGACGATCAGCCAGGTGCTCGGCATCCACCTCGCCCAGCCAGCGCAGCGCCGCCGCGCGTCCACTGCGGCGGCCGGCCCACAAGGTGCGATGACGGCTGCGCGGTCCGAAGGCCACATTGGCGGCCACGCTCATGTGTGGGAACAGCAGTGGATCCTGAAGCAGCAATCCGACGCGGCGTTGGTGGGTCGCCACATGCGCACCGGTCGCGGTGTCGGTAAGCACACGGTCACCCAGGCGTACTGCACCCCGATCGGGCCGCACCAGTCCCGCGATCACGTGCAACGCAGTCGACTTGCCCGCTCCGTTGGGCCCCAACACCGCCAGCACCTCGCCTGCGGCCACCGAGAACTGCACGTCCAACTGGCGGTCGGCGACGACGGCGCGAAGCTGCAGTTCGCTCATGCTCGACTACCCGGCGCCCACTCCGGACAACCTGCGCGTACCCACGCCGAGCACGACGACAGCCGCGACCGCCACCAACAGGATCGACAGCGCCACCGCCGCGTCGGCGTCGGCGACTCGTTGTAAATAAATCTCCAACGGCAGCGTGCGGGTGATGCCCTGGCGCGAACCGGCGAATGTCAGCGTCGCCCCGAACTCCCCCAGCGAACGCGCAAACGCCAGTACAGCACCGGAAACCAAGCCGGGCACCAACAGCGGCAAGCTCACCCGCCACCACACCGTGCTCGGCCGTGCCCCCAACGTCGCTGCCACAATTTCGTAGTCGGCGCCCGCGGTGCGAGCCGCGCCCTCAAGCGCGATGACCAGAAACGGCAACGACACGAAGGTCTGCGCCAAAACCACTGCGGCGGTAGTGAATGCGATGTTGAGACCCGCGGCGTCCAGATACCGTCCGATCAGTCCGAGCCGGCCGAACGCATACAGCAGCGCGATACCACCGACCACCGGTGGCAGCACCAGCGGCAGCAGGATGACCGGTCGCAGCCATCGCACCAGGCGCATGCGGCTGCGCGCGAGCACCAACGCCATCGGCACACCGAGCACTACGCACAAGGCGGTGCTGGCGGCCGCGGTCTTCACGCTCAGCAGCAGCGCAGTGCGCGACGACGTGCTGGTGATCAGTGACCAGAAGTGCGGCCAATCGACTTTGACCGCAACCGCCACCAGCGGCGTCAGCACGAAAATCGTGCCAACCGCAGCGGGCACGTAAACCCAGCGCGGCAGCCCGGATGGCGTTTTCAACGCTGCTCGTCAGGGCTTCTTGAAGCCCGCCTGATCCAAGATCTTCTGGCCGGGCTCACCGGTTACCAGATCCACGAACTTCTGCGCCCACGAAGGCTGCGGCGACTTCTTGAGCACCGCGATGGGATACACGTTCACGGCGTCGGCAGCCTCAGGAAAGTCGACGGTGGTGACCTTGTCGGCGGCATTGGCCGCGTCAGTGAGGTACACCAGGCCGGCGTCGGCCTGGCCGGTGGTGACCTTGTTCAGCACGTCGGTCACATTCGGTTCCTCGCTGACCGGGTTGAGCCGCACGCCCGTTTTGTCTTCGATGCGCCGGGCCGCAGCTCCGCAGGGCACCGGCTGCTGGCACACCACCACGTTCAATCCCGGCTTGGTGAGGTCGGCGAACGACATCACACCCTTCGGATTGCCCGGAGCCGTGACGATCACCAGGGTGTTGGATGCGAAATTGACCGGTGTGCCGGCGGTCAATCCGGCTCCGGCGACAGTATCCATTTGCGCGGTGTCCGCCGACGCGAAAACGTCGGCGCTGGCCCCCTGCGTCAATTGGGTGGCCAGATCCGAGGACCCGGCGAAATTGAAATCGACGTTCGCGCCGGGATTGTCGGTCTTGAAGCGCTCGCCGATCTCAGTGAACGTCGGCTTCAGCGAGGCTGCGGCGAACACCACGATCGACTGAGTTGCCGGAGCCGGCGACTTCGACTCCGACGGCGCCGGCGATGGGGTTCTCGAGCCACAGCCGGTCAGGCTCGCTACCAGGGTCAGCACAACACAACAGGCCATCAGCCATATCCGACGCATGCGTCAAACCCTAACCCGGCCTGCCGGGAAGAACGGGGGTGCGACGGGGCGACGCGCAACCGTTACCCAAATGGTGTGCGAGTTGTTCCGCGTCTGGAGTTCCACCGCTAGCTACCGTCCAGTAACATCGACTGAAATCGAGGCGGAGTGCCCGCGAGCCGGGCTCAGCGTTGAACACGAGGAGGTCATGGCAGTGGAGGTGCTAGTCACCGGAGGCGACACCGAACTGGGTCGAGTCGTTGCCGAGGGCTTCCGGGATGCTGGCCACCAGGTCACGATCGCAGGTGCACGGCGCGACGACCTCGAGGTGGCCGCCAAGGAGCTCGATGTCGACGCGATCGTCTGCGACACCACCGATCCGGCCAGTCTGGCCGAGGTTCGCGGGTTGTTTCCCCATCATCTCGACACGATTGTCAACGTGCCGGCGCCGAGCTGGGACGCCGGTGACCCCCGTACCTACTCAATTGCCGATCTGGCCGCAGCCTGGCGCAACGCGCTGGACGCCACCGTGCTCTCGGCGGTGCTGACCGTGCAGTCGGTGGGCGATCATCTGCGCTCCGGTGGCTCGATTGTCAGCGTGGTGCCGGAGAACCCGCCGGCCGGCAGCGCCGACGCCGCAATCAAGGCAGCACTGGCCAACTGGGCCGCCGGCCAGGCGACCGTTTTCGGCACGCGCGGAATCACCGTCAACGCTGTCGCGGCCGGCCGCAGCGCCCAAGCGGGGTATGAGGGCCTGACCAGCATGCCGCCGACGGTTGCCGCTGAGGTCGCTCGGATGGCGTTGTTCTTGACCACGCCGGCGGCTCGGCACATCACCGGTCAACTGCTGCACGTCAGCCACGGCGCGCTGGCTCACTTCGGGTAGGCGATTCGCCGGCCCCAATTTTGTTCGTCGATCAGCTCGACTTCTTGCCGCCTTTTCGGCCGGCGGCCTTTTTCTGAGACTGATTTCCGCCGCTGCCGCTACCGCTGCTGCGATTGCTTTGACTGCTGCCCGAACTCTTGCCGCCGCGGCTGGACGACCCCGGGGAATTCGAAATCGCCGCGGCCCGTGACTTGCTCATCCCTTTTTCGCGCAAGCCCTCGTATTGCTTGTCGTTCTTGACGCTGGAACCGTGATCCTTCGCCACTGTGTCCTCCTCTGACTTCCTTTGCTGCGATTACCCGATTGCGGACTCGGACACACCAGCAAGTGCGGCCGCAGAAGCGGCGCGTCACACCCGGTCGTTGCGGTGTGGCTGATCACACAGCGTCGGCGTCGATCAGTGCCCGGGCGGGCGACTACCGTGTTAATGAACGCAGTCGCCGTCGAGGAGCAACCCGCAAACATGAGTGCCCAACCCGAAGACACTGCTGCATCAGGTCGTCGGCACCAGGTCGTCGTCATCGGATCCGGATTCGGCGGACTCAACGCGGTCAAGAAACTGAAAAGGGCCGACGTCGACATCAAGCTGATCGCCCGCACCACCCATCATCTGTTTCAGCCGATGCTGTACCAGGTGGCGACGGGCATCGTCGCCGAAGGAGCGATCGCTCCCCCGACCCGTGTCATCCTGCGCAAACAACGCAATGTCCAGGTCCTGCTCGGCGACGTCACGCATCTCGACCTGTCCGGCAAGTACGTCGTGTCGGAGCTGCTCGGTCACACCTACGAGACCCCGTACGACAGCCTGATCATCGCCGCCGGCGCCGGTCAGTCCTACTTCGGCAATGACCATTTTGCCGAGTTCGCCCCAGGCATGAAGTCCGTCGACGACGCGCTGGAGTTGCGGGGCCGGATCCTGAGCGCGTTCGAGCAGGCCGAGCGGTCCAGCGATCCTGAGCGGCGTGAGAAGCTGCTGACCTTCACCGTCGTCGGCGCCGGTCCCACCGGCGTGGAAATGGCCGGGCAGATCGCCGAGCTGGCCGAGTACACGTTCAAGGGAGCGTTCCGCCACATCGATTCGACCAAGGCGCGGGTAATCCTGCTCGATGCCGCTCCCGCGGTGCTGCCACCGATGGGCGACAAACTCGGTCAGAAGGCGGCGGCGCGCTTGGAGAAAATGGGCGTCGAGATCCAACTCGGCGCAATGGTCACAGACGTCGACCGCAACGGCATCACGGTCAAAGACTCCGACGGCACCACCCGGCGCATCGAATCGGCCTGCAAGGTGTGGTCGGCCGGGGTGTCCGCCAGCCCATTGGGCAGGGACCTGGCCCGGCAATCCAGCGTCGAACTCGACCGAGCGGGACGGGTGAAGGTGTTGCCCGATCTCTCGATTCCGGGTCACCCCAACGTTTTTGTGGTCGGCGACATGGCGGCCGTCGACGGCGTTCCCGGGGTGGCGCAGGGCGCCATCCAGGGGGCGAAGTACGCCGCAGGCACCATCAAGGCCGAACTCGAAGGCGCCGATGCGGCCGAGCGGGAGCCGTTCCAATACTTCGACAAGGGCTCGATGGCCACGGTGTCGCGGTTTTCGGCGGTCGCCAAGATCGGTCCGCTGGAGTTCGGCGGGCTGTTCGCCTGGCTGGCGTGGTTGATGCTGCACCTGGTGTACCTGATCGGCTTCAAGAACAAGATCACCACGGTGCTGTCCTGGACGGTGACCTTCCTGAGCGGTAAGCGCGGCCAGCTCACCATCACCGAGCAGCAGGCCTTCGCCCGCACCCGCCTCGAGCAGCTGGCCGTATTGGCTGCCGAGGCGCACCAAGGCGAGGCCGCCAAGGCCGCCAGCTAGCGCGTATTCCGCATAACAGGAGATGCCGGGAGTCCGCTAATGACTGCGCGCTCCATTAGCAAAGCGGATGGGATTTTGCGAAATCAGATCGGCCGTATTGGCGTTAAATTCACGTTACATATCTTTCACCGCTCGGCGAGGGCGGAAGGTTAAATCTGGTCGCCACATCGTGCCCCGCCGCCCATGCCGCTGTGACGCAAGGTGCGTGAGTGCACGTTGTGCGCTCGGGCCGCAATGGCGACCACCCAGGGAATTTCGCGCGTCACATTGCGTGTCTTGGCTCGTCAGAGACTCCTCAGTGCTGCGGCCGGCATCGCCATGGCGGCAGGGGCCGCGGTCCGCTTCGGCGGTAACGACCCGCGCACGCAGCGACGTTAAAACGCCGTTAACCAGGTTAAGAAACGGTTAACGCACTTTCACAACTGCCGTCCGGCTAGGTAGTTATTGGAGCCGTTGTCTTTAGTAAAGGAGAAGTCATTGTCTTTCGTAACCACACAGCCCGAGGCGCTGATGGCGGCAGCCGGTAACTTAAGCGGTATCGCGTCTGGGCTGGCGGCCCGAAATGCGGCGGCAGCTGCGCCGACGACCGGGGTGGTTCCGGCAGCCGCCGACGAAGTATCTGTGCTGACCGCCGCACGGTTCGCTGCGCAAGCCCAGATGTACCAGTCCGTCGGTGCTCACGCTGCGGCCATCCAGCAGATGTTCGCGGAAAACCTCACTGGCAGCGCGGCCACCTACGCGGCCACTGAGGCAGCCAACGCGATCGCTGCGGGCTGACGTAGAGACGGGCAGGTATGGATTTCGCAGCGTTGCCGCCGGAGATCAACTCCGGCCGCATGTATGCCGGTCCCGGCTCGGCGCCGATGTTGGCCGCCGCGGTCGCCTGGGACGAACTGGCCAACGACCTTTACGCCACCGCGGCCAACTACGAGGCGGTGGTCTCGGGGCTGGCCAGCGGACCGTGGGTGGGTGCCTCATCGGTGTCGATGGCCGCGGCGGCCGCACCGCACACGGCGTGGTTGAGCGCTACCGCCGCACAGGCTCAACAAACCGGCGTTCAGGCCAAGGCCGCGGCGGCCGCCCATGCGGCCGCTTATGCGATGACGGTGCCCCCGCCGGTGATTGCCACCAACCGGACTGAGCTGGTGACGCTGGTAGCCACCAACATCCTCGGGCAGAACGCCCCGGCCATCGCGGCCAACGAGGCCGATTACGCCGAGATGTGGGCCCAGGACGCCGCCGCGATGTATGGCTACGCCGCGGCCTCGCAGACCGCTTCCCAGGTGACACCGTTCACGGCACCGCAGCAAACCACCAATCCCGGTGGGACGGCTGCGCAGAACGCGGCGGTCGCCCAGGCTACCGGTACGTCGGCCGGGCACGCCTCGGTCTCGCAGGCGCTGCAGGCAGCAGCGCCAACGGGGTCGATTCCGGGTCTCGATACTTTGGGGTCGCTTTCGGACATCTGGGCCCTGCCTCAGGACGCCCTCTTCGATACCGCGATCATTGCCGCGTTCTTTCCCGAATATGCCATTGCCGGTGCCGCGCTCCCGTCTCCCTTAGGTCTGGGAGCGACGGCGCCCGCCGCCGCGGCGGCAGCTGTGCCATTGGGCCTCACGCCGGTGGAGGGAGCCCCCGGCCTGGCGGGGGCATCGGTGTCCGCCGGTATCGGCCGGGCGACCTCCCTGAGCGGCATGTCGGTGCCGCAGGGCTGGGCCACCGCGGCCCCGGAGATGCGTCTGGCCGCCGCCGAGTTACCGATCGCCAATGTGGTTGCGACAGAAGGCGGCATGCTCGGCGGGATGCCGTTGTTGGGCGGGGCGCCGCTGATGACGATGTCCGGGCGTGGCATGGCTGACTCCCGTCGCCGGGACCCGGAGGAGGCTAAGCGCAAGGCCAAGGGACGACGATCAACCATGCGGTGACTCGATCACCGCAACAATCTCATTCGCTGATTTCTGAAGGAGACTTCAATGACTACCCGGTTTATGACCGATCCGCACGCCATGCGCGACATGGCCGGCCGTTTTGATGTGCACGCCCAGACCGTCGAGGACGAGGCCCGCAAAATGTGGGCGTCGAGCCAAAACATCGCCGGAGCCGGCTGGGGCGGAACCGCCCAGCTGACCTCTCACGACACCATGGGCCAGATGAACACCGCGTTTCGCAACATCGTCAACATGCTCCACGGCGTGCGCGACGGGCTGATCCGCGACGCCAACAACTACGAATCCCAAGAACAAGCGTCCCAGCAGATCCTGAGCAGCTAGGAGAACCCGCCATGACCATCAACTACCAATTCGGTGACGTCGATGCCCACGGCGCGCTGATCCGCGCCCAGGCCGCCTCCCTAGAAGCCGAACACCAGGCCATCGTCCGCGATGTGCTTGCCGCCGGCGACTTTTGGGGCGGCGCGGGCTCGGTGGCCTGCCAAGAGTTCATCACCCAACTGGGCCGCAACTTCCAAGTCATCTACGAACAGGCCAACGCCCACGGCCAAAAAGTCCAAACGGCCGGCAACAACATGGCCTCCACCGACTCCGCCGTCGGCTCCAGCTGGGCCTGAGAGCCGCTCGGACTCAACTCGGCGGTGCCGCCAGGTTCTGCAGCCGCACCTGACCCCGGGCGACCATCCGCCCGTCGTCGCCGGTCACGGTGACCACCCATAGTTGCTGAAGCCGGCCGCGGTGCAGCGGCTCGGCGACCCCGTAGACCGTGCCGCTGCCGATGGCCCGCAGGAAGTCGGTGTTGTTGTTGACGCCGACGACGGCACCGCCGCCATGGGCGGCCAGCCAGGTGTAGGCGGCCACACTGGCCATGCTCTCGACCATCGAGCAGTACACGCCACCGTGCACGATTCCGAACGGCTGCAACAGCTTTGGCTGAACTTCGAGCTGCGCGCGAGCGCCATCGGGGCTCAGCTCGGTGAACACCAGCCCGATTTCCTTGTCGAACGGTGCGTCGGCGTCGGTGAGGCCCGGCACAGCTTCCACGTCCTTGTGTCTACACCATTCGATGTTCGACTCCCCGAAACGGGCGAGCCCCGCGCACCAGGCACGGGGCTCGCCGATCGAGTAGACCGGGGGTCACTGCAGCCCTCAGGACTCTGCCGCGGTCATCATCGCTCGATGCCAGTCAGCATAGGCAAGGCTGCCCTAATTTCGCAAGAGCTCCACGCCGCCGGTTGGAATGGCCACGCACCGGCAGGCCGAAACCAAGGAGTGCGTCGAGCACCGCTTGGCCGCGCCGCGTCGCGGTCAGCTCGCTGCCCGCGGCCAGTCGGGGCACCTGTGTCGCTGCCGTCACCACGGTCGTTCCGACGATGTGCCACATTGCCGCCACCGACAGCACCCCGTCGCTGACCGTGTGCAGCTTGGCGAACAGCGGCGCCAGTGTGCGGTGGCAGCGATGTGCGACCCAGGTGGCCAACGCGGCCTCGCTGGGAAACTGCACCACCGTGTCTCGTTGCCGACATTGGTCAGCCCGGGTGAAGCAGGCGTCGTCGGACAGCGCGCGCACCGTCGGGTCGACCACGGCCACCCAGTCGATGGCGCCCTCGGCGTCGCTGTGGACCCACAAGTTCTCCAGGCCGATGTCCCACGCCCGCCCCTCGAGCACCAGCAGTGCGACTACCCGCCCGATCACGGTATGAACCAGCGCAGCGGCCAGGTCGCGAGCGGCGGAGTGGCCGTCCATCTCGGACGCGGCGCCGTCGAACATCATCTGCAGCCGATCGGTGGTGACGGCCGACTCCAATGGCCACCACCGCCGCAGCGAGATGTCGGCAAGCACTGCGACGCCGTACACCCGTGGCGAGTGCGGATACAGTTCCCGAAGCCGCCGGCTGGACTCATGCAGCGGCAGCGTCCGGCGGATGGCCATCCCCGCGATCAGTGGGTCGTCTACCGCAATGGCCACCCGCGCCTCCTGCTAGTTTGGTTAGGCTAACCATACTAATCCGCGACCAGCCGAGGTGAGACCCTGTGATGACACTCACATGCCTGAAATACCGGCGATTCCGCCGCCGTTCCCGCCGGTCGATAGGTCGGGTCACGATAAATCCGGCTGGCGCCGGGCTTTCTCTCAGCGGTTCGGTACGACAGCCGGTAGTAAGCGGGGGTACGCTTACGTCATTGCTCAGGAGATGAACCTTTATGGCTAAGCAAACGCGTTTAGGTGACCTCGAACGTGCGGTGATGGACCATCTGTGGTCCGCGCCCGAACCTCAAACCGTTCGCCAGGTACATGAAGCGTTGTCTGCCCGACGCGACCTGGCCTACACCACGGTCATGACGGTGTTGCAACGGTTGGCCAAGAAGAACTTGGTGTCCCAAATCCGCGACGACCGCGCGCACCGCTATGCGCCGGTGCACAGTCGCGACGAACTTGTCGCCGGACTCATGGTCGATGCGCTCGACCAAGCCGCGGACTCCGGCAGTCGTCAAGCCGCGTTGGTGCATTTCGTTGAACGTGTCGGTGCCGACGAGGCAGACGCGCTGCGGCGGGCGCTCGACGAGTTGGAGTCCAGTCACCGTTCAGCGTCCCCATCTGGCCGATCGGCTGGCATTCCACCCGAGAACTGAGGGACACTGGCAGCGTGTCCGCGCTGGCCTTCACTCTCCTCGCGCTGCTGCTGGTCGGCCCCATACCGGCCCTGCTGGCGCGAGCGACCTGGCCATTGCGCGCGCCCCGGGCCGCCGTCGTGCTCTGGCAAGCCATCGCCGTGGCCGGAGTGCTCTCGGCGTTCAGCGCGGGTATCGCGATTGCCAGCCGGCTGCTGGTGCCCGGACCCGACGGGTGGCCGACGGCTACCTTGGCCGGTGACATCGGGCGATTCGGCTGGCCGCTGTGGGTGCTGGACGTTGCCGTTCTCGCCCTCACACTGTTGATCGGGGCCCGATTGGTGGTCGCCGTAATCCGAGTGGCGGTGACCACCCGTCGTCGAAGGTCCCATCACCGCATGCTCGTCGACCTGCTCGGCGTCGCGCCCGACACGGTTTCCGCGCTGGCCTGCACCCGGGCCCACGGGCTGCGCATCCTGGAGGTCGCCCAACCGTTGGCCTATTGCCTGCCCGGCGTCCGCAGTCGCGTGGTGGTCAGCGAGGGAGCGCTGGATTCGCTGACCGAGACCGAAGTGGCCGCCATCATCAGCCACGAGCGGGCGCATCTGCGCGCCCGCCACGACCTCGTACTGGAGGCGTTCACCGCTGTGCACGCCGCCTTTCCGCGCTTTGTCCGCAGTGCCAGCGCGCTGGACGCGGTGCAGCTGCTGGTGGAGCTGCTGGCAGACGACGCCGCGGTACGCGCAGCAGGTCGCACTCCCCTGGCCCGTGCCTTGGTGACCTGCGCGGCGGGCCGCACACCACTGGGTGCATTGGCCGCCGGAGGCCCGCACACCGTGCTGCGGGTACGCCGGCTGTGCGGGCGAGGCAACAGCCTGTTGCTGGCGACGAGCGCCTATCTGGCCGCAGGCGCGCTGCTGGTGGTGCCCACCGTCGCCCTGGCCGTACCGTGGCTCACCGAACTGCACCGGCTGTTCGCCTAGCCCGAACCCCCGCCGTCGGCGAATACGCTGCGGCTACCCGAATCCTGCTGTGCCACAGTGTGTGATGAAACACTTGGACAGGGTCCCGACTTGAGAGGCGAACACATGAGCTCGTCACCATCGAACGCTGCTGCCGGCACTGCGCAGATCGGAGTCACCGGCTTGGCGGTGATGGGTTCGAACATCGCCCGCAACTTCGCCCGGCACGGCTACACCGTGGCGCTGCACAACCGCTCGATCGCCAAGACCGACGCGCTGCTGGCCGAGCACGGCGCCGACGGTAACTTCGTGCGCAGCGAATCGATTCCGGAGTTCCTGGCCGCGCTGGAAAGACCGCGTCGGGTGCTGATCATGGTCAAGGCCGGTGAGGCTACCGACGCCGTCATCAACGAGCTCGCCGACGCCATGGAGCAAGGCGACATCATCATCGACGGCGGTAACGCGCTCTACACCGACACCATCCGTCGCGAGCACGCGATGGCCGAGCGCGGGCTGCACTTCGTCGGGGCCGGCATCTCCGGCGGCGAAGAAGGTGCGCTCAACGGGCCGTCGATCATGCCGGGTGGGCCGGCCGAGTCCTACACATCGCTGGGTCCGCTGCTCGAAGAGATCTCCGCCCATGTCGACGGCGTGCCGTGCTGCACCCACATCGGTCCCGACGGGTCCGGGCATTTCGTCAAGATGGTGCACAACGGCATCGAGTACTCCGATATGCAGCTCATCGGCGAGGCCTACCAGCTGCTGCGCGACGGGCTGGACCTGACGGCACCGCAGATCGCTGACATTTTCACCGACTGGAACGGCGGCGACCTGGACAGCTACCTGGTGGAGATCACCGCCGAGGTGCTGCGACAAAAGGACGCCAAGAGCGGCAAAGCGCTGGTGGACGTCATCCTCGACGAGGCCGAGCAGAAGGGCACCGGCCGCTGGACCGTCAAATCCGCTCTGGATCTCGGTGTTCCGGTAACCGGTATTGCCGAGGCGGTGTTCGCCCGCGCCCTCTCGGGTTCGGTGGCTCAGCGAAAGGCCGCCGTCGGCCTGGCGTCGGGCCGGCTCGGCGAGCGACCCGCCGACCCGGACACCTTCACCGAAGACGTCCGTCAAGCGCTGTACGCGTCCAAGATCATCGCGTATTCGCAGGGCTTCAACCAGATTCAGGCCGGCAGCGCCGAATACGACTGGAATATCACCCCCGGCGATCTGGCGACCATCTGGCGCGGCGGCTGCATCATCCGGGCGAAGTTCCTCAACCGCATCAAGGAAGCCTTCGATGCCGAGCCTGATCTGGCCAGTCTGGTTGTCGCGCCGTACTTTCGCAGTGCCGTCGAGTCGGCGATCGACAGCTGGCGTCGGGTGGTGTCCACGGCAACTCAGTTGGGTATTCCGATTCCGGGCTTTTCGTCGGCACTGTCGTATTACGACGCGCTGCGCACCGAACGGCTGCCGGCCGCTCTCACCCAGGCCCAGCGGGACTTTTTCGGCGCGCACACCTACGGACGGATCGATGAGCCGGGCAAGTTCCACACGTTGTGGAGCGGCGACCGCAGCGAAGTAACCGCCTAAATTAAGCGAAAGCAGCAATGAGGTTTCTGGACGGGCACCGGCCCGCATATGACCTGACCTACGACGACGTCTTCATCGTGCCGAACCGTTCGGACGTGGCGTCGCGGTTCGACGTCGATCTGTCCACCGACGACGGCTCGGGTACCACGATCCCGGTCGTGGTGGCCAACATGACAGCGGTGGCCGGGCGGCGGATGGCCGAAACGGTGGCCCGCCGCGGCGGAATTGTGGTGCTGCCGCAGGACCTTCCGATCACCGCCGTGCAACAGACGGTCGCGTTCGTCAAAAGCCGCGACTTGATTGTCGACACCCCGGTGATGCTGGCGCCCGACGATTCGGTGTCCGACGCGACCGCACTGATCCACAAGCGGGCTCACGGCGCGGCGGTGGTCGTCTTCGAGGGCCGCCCGATCGGCCTGGTCACCGAATCCTCTTGCGAGGGCGTGGATCGTTTCACCCGGGTGCGCGACGTCGTCACCACCGACTTTGTCAGCGCCCCGGTAGACACCGACCCCCGTAATGTCTTCGATCTGCTCGAGCACGCGCCGGTCGACGTCGCGGTGCTGACCGCCGCGGACGGCACGCTGGCCGGTGTCTTGACCCGCACCGGCGCGATCAGGGCCGGTATCTACACGCCGGCCACCGATGCTGCGAACCGGCTGCGCATCGGCGCAGCGGTGGGCATCACCGGCGACGTGGCCAGCAAGGCGCAGGCCCTCGCCGAGGCCGGTGTGGACCTGTTGGTCATCGACACCGCGCACGGCCACCAGCTCAAGGCGGTGGACGCCATCAAGGCGGTGTCGTCGCTGGAACTGGGCGTGCCGCTGGTTGCCGGCAACGTGGTGTCGGCCGAGGGCACAAGGGACCTGCTCAGCGCGGGCGCGGCCATCGTCAAGGTCGGGGTGGGGCCGGGCGCCATGTGCACGACGCGGATGATGACCGGCGTCGGCCGTCCCCAATTCTCCGCTGTGCTCGAATGTTCTTCGGCAGCACGACAACTCGGCGGTCATGTGTGGGCCGACGGCGGGGTGCGACACCCGCGGGACGTGGCGTTGGCGCTGGCGGCCGGTGCGTCGAACGTGATGATCGGATCCTGGTTCGCCGGCACTTACGAATCCCCCGGCGACCTGATGCGTGACCGCGACGACCAGGCCTACAAAGAGAGCTACGGAATGGCCTCCAAGCGGGCGGTCGTCGCCCGCAGCGCCGCCGACACCGCGTTCGACCGGGCCCGCAAGGCGCTGTTCGAGGAAGGGATATCGACGTCGCGCATGGGCTTGGACCCGCATCGTGGCGGCGTCGAGGATCTCATCGACCACATCACCTCCGGGGTGCGCAGCACGTGCACCTACGTCGGCGCGGCGACGCTGGCGGAGTTGCACGAACGTGCGGTCGTCGGCGTGCAGTCAGCGGCAGGATTTGCCGAGGGCCATCCGCTGCCGTTCGGCTGGTGACCGAAAGTGATTACCACTTTCGCTACCATGTGAACTTCAAACACGCAGCTACATCGAGGGAAAGGTACGACGTGCCGCAGGCACCCGTCGAGGCCGTTGGCTTCCGGGCCGAGCCGTCGTGTGCCGACTCCGAGGAACCCGTTTCTAGCCGGCCGGGCACTGCGCCCGGCGCCCCGCGACGGCAGCACCGCCGATGAACCATCTCGTCGTCACGCTGCTCAGCCTGCTGGCCATCGTGGTCCTCACCGTAGGCACCGCGCTGTTCGTGGCCGCGGAGTTCTCGCTGACCACACTCGAGCGCAGCACCGTGGAGGCCCACGCGCGCAAGGGGACCCGCCGCGATCGCTACGTGCAGCGCGCCCACCACACGTTGTCATTCCAGCTGTCCGGAGCTCAGCTGGGCATTTCGATCACCACGCTGGGCACCGGTTACCTGACCGAACCGCTGGTGGCGGATTTGCCGCACCCCGCGTTGGACGCCCTCGGAGTGCCGGATCGGATCGCCCACGGAATCACGGTGTTCGTTTCGCTGGTGATCGTGACGTCGGTGTCGATGGTGTTCGGCGAGTTGGTGCCCAAGTACCTCGCGATAGCGCGCCCGCTGGCCACCGCGCGCGCAGTCGCCGGCCCGCAGCTGTTGTTCTCACTGGTGTTCACCCTGGCCATCCGGCTGACCAACGGCACGGCGAACTGGATCCTGCGCCAGCTGGGCATCGAGCCGGCCCAGGAACTGCGCTCGGCACGCTCACCGGCCGAACTGGTGTCGCTGGTCCGCACCTCGGCGCGCAGCGGCTCCCTGGACCCGGCCACCGCTGCGCTGGTGCATCGATCGCTGCAGTTCGGCACGCTGACCGCCGAGGAGTTGATGACCCCGCGCTCGAAAATCGTTGCGCTGCAGAAGGATGACACCGTGGCCGACCTGGTCGCCACCGCCACCGAAACAGGATTCTCCCGGTTCCCGATCGTCGACGGCGACCTCGATGAGACCGTCGGCATCGTGCACGTCAAGCAGGTCTTCGAGGTGCCCTCCGCCGAACGGGCGAACACCCGGCTGACCGCTGTCACCCAGCCGGTTGCCGTGGTGCCGTCGACGCTGGACGGCGACGCGGTGATGGCCCAGATCCGCGCCAACGGGCTGCAGACCGCGCTGGTCGTCGACGAATACGGCGGCACCGCGGGCATGGTCACCGTTGAAGACCTGATCGAGGAGATCGTCGGTGACGTGCGCGATGAACATGACGACGCCACCCCGCACGTGGTGGCCGCCGGTAACGGGTGGCGAGTGTCCGGGCTGCTGCGCATCGACGAGGTGGCCAGCGCGACGGGATACCGTGCTCCGGAGGGCGAATACGAGACGATCGGCGGCCTGGTGCTCCAGGAGCTTGGCCACATACCGGTTGCCGGTGAAGCGGTCGAACTGGTCGCGTTCGAGCCCGAGGGCCTGTCGCGAGGGTCGACCCGCTGGCAGGCCCGAGTGGTGGGCATGGACGGCCGCCGCATCGACGTGCTCGAGTTGACCGAGTTGGCCGGTCGCAGCGACTCGACCCCCGGCGAGGGCAGCGATGGTTGATCTCCTGTGGGTACTGACGACCCTGTTTCTGATCGGTGCCAACGCGTTCTTCGTGGGCGCCGAGTTCTCGCTCATCTCAGCGCGCCGCGACCGGCTCGAAGCGTTGGCCGAGCAGGGCAGGTCCAGTGCGGTCACCGTGATCCGAGCCGGCGAGCGGCTGCCGCTGATGTTCGCCGGCGCCCAGCTGGGCATCACCGTGTCGTCGATCCTGCTCGGCCGAATCGGCGAGCCGGCCGTCGCCGACCTGCTGCGGGCGCCGTTGGACCTGCTGGGCATCTCCCATGCCGTGTTGCACACCGTGTCGTTCGTGGCCGCGCTGGCCATCGTGGTGACGCTGCACGTGCTGCTCGGCGAGATGGTGCCGAAAAACATCGCGATCGCAGGGCCGGAACGGGCAGCAATGCTGCTGGTCCCGCCGTATCTGGTGTACGTGCGGGCGGCGCGGCCATTCATCGCGTTGTACAACTGGTGCGCCGGCGTGATACTGCGAATGCTGCGAGTGCCGCTGCGCGACGAACTCGACGTCACAGTCTCCACCGTTGAGCTGAGCGAGATGATCGCCGAATCGGTGTCGGAAGGTCTGCTGGACCGCGAAGAGCACACCCGGCTGACCCGGGCGTTGCAGATTCGCACCCGGATCGTCGCCGACGTCGCGGTGCCCGTCGCCGCCATCCGCGCGGTGCCGGTAGCCGAGAAGGGTTGCGGGCCAACAATTCAGGCGGTCGAGCAAGCCCTGGCCGACACCGGTTACTCCCGGTTTCCGGTAGCCGATGTGGACGGCGGGTTCATCGGCTACCTGCACATCAAAGACCTGCTGTCGCTCGGCGACGATCCGCGGGCGGTGATCGACCTGGCGATGGTGCGCCCGCTGCCGAAGTTTCCCGCGTCGATGCCGCTGCCCGAGGCGCTGTCGCGGATGCGCCGCAGCAACAGCCACCTCGCGCTGGCCACCGCCGAGGACGGCGCCGTGGCGGCGATGGTGGCGCTGGAGGATCTGGTCGAAGATCTGGTCGGCACCGTGCGCGACGGGACACATCGTGTCTGAGGTCCTCGATCCCCAGCAGTGGCGGGTACGCGCGGATGCTTATCGCGACCGCGTCGAGGGTTTCCTGGGCTCCCACCGCGCCGGCGAGCCGCACCCGGTGTGGGACTTCTTGTTCAGCTACTACAGCTTGCGGCCCCGGCAACTGCGGTGCTGGCATCCCGGCTACGGCGTGGTGCTGGCCGGCGCAGACGCGATTCGCCACTACCGCGGCCGGCGCGGCTACACCGTCGGCACTGACGGTGTCACCGTCAGCCACGCCCATCTGCGCAGCCGTTTGGACACGCTTGGGTTTGTGGCGCGGCTGTTGCGAGCGACCGCGCAGCGGCCGGCCCGGCTGAACTGCTTCGGGCTGCACGAATGGGCGATGGTCTACCGCAGCGGCACCGTCCGCCATGACCGGGTGCCACTGCGACTGGGCGCCGAGGGCACCGACGCCGTTGTCGATTCCGAGATCGCCGGACCGCTGCGCTGCAGTCATTTCGACGCGTTCCGCTTCTTCACCAGCGACGCGGCGCCGCGAAACGCCGGGACGCCCAGCCGCGCGACGCAGCAGGACACCGAACAGCCCGGTTGCCTCCACACCAACATGGATTTGTATAAATGGAGCTACAAGCTGAGCCCGCTGATCGACTCCGAGCTGCTGCTGGACTGCCTGGAACTGGCCGCTGCGGCCCGCGAAGTCGATATGCGGGCCAGCCCGTATGACTTGCACAGTTACGGGTACACACCTATCGCCGTCGAGCAGCCCGCTGGCCGTGCCGAGTATGTGCGTTGCCAGAGCGCCATTGCGCAACGCGCCGCGCCGCTGCGGTCCGCGCTGCTGGAGCGGTGTGACCTGCTGCTGCGAGTCGCCGGGTGTCGGTAACCAGGGTGCAGGCCGGTAGGCTGAGCACGAATTTAATTTAGCCAGTGCGGAGGAGAATGATGACAGATCGCGTGCCGGTGGGGAACCTGCGCGTCGCCCAGGTGCTGTACGACTTCATCAACACCGAGGCTTTGCCCGGCACCGATATCGACCCGGACAGCTTCTGGACCGGCGTCGACAAGGTGGTCGCGGACCTGACCCCGCAGAACCGGGAGCTGCTGGCGCGCCGGGATGACCTGCAGGCCCAGATCGACAAATGGCACCGCCATCGTGTTATCGAGCCGCACGACGCCGAGGCGTATCGCCAGTTCCTCACCGACATCGGCTACCTGCTTCCCGAAGCGGACGATTTCACGATCACGACCGCGGATGTCGACCCGGAGATCACCACAACAGCGGGGCCGCAGTTGGTGGTGCCGGTGACCAACGCGCGCTTTGCGCTGAACGCCGCCAACGCCCGGTGGGGTTCGCTCTACGACGCGCTCTACGGCACCGACGTCATCCCGGAGTCCGATGGCGCCGAACAGGGCACCAGTTACAACAAAGTGCGCGGTGACAAGGTGATCGCGTTCGCCCGCAAGTTCCTCGACGACGCGGTGCCGCTGTCATCCGGCTCGTATGCCGACGCCACCGCGTTCAAGGTCGACGACGGCCGGCTGCTGGTGAGCGTGCAGGGCGAGGAGCATGACCGTGGACTGGCCGACCCCGGCCGGTTCGCCGGCTACACCGGCGACGCCGAGTCGCCGACCTCGGTGTTGCTGGTCAACCACGGGCTGCACATCGAGATCTTGATCGACCCGGAGTCGCCGATCGGCAAGACCGACGCCGCCGGCGTCAAGGATGTCGTCCTGGAGTCGGCCGTCACCACGATCATCGACTTCGAGGACGCGGTGTCCGCGGTCGACGCCGACGACAAAACCGCCGCCTACCGCAACTGGCTGGGCCTGAACAGGGGCGACTTGTCCGCCGAGGTGAACAAGTCCGGGAAGACCTTCAGCCGCGTTCTCCATCACGACCGCACGTACACCGCCCCGGACGGCAGCGAGTTCACCCTGCCCGGCCGCAGCCTGCTCTTCGTCCGCAACGTCGGCCACTTGATGACCAACGACGCGATCATTGACGCCGATGGCAACGAGATCTTCGAAGGGATTCAGGACGCGCTCTTTACCGGCCTGTGCGCCGTGCACGGAATGAAGTCCGGCGACGCGAACGGGCCGCTGGCCAACAGCCGCACCGGCTCGACCTACATCGTCAAGCCGAAGATGCATGGCCCCGACGAGGTCGCCTTCACCGCCGAGTTGTTCAGCCGGGTCGAGGACGTGCTCGGACTGCCGAAGGCAACCCTCAAGGTCGGCGTGATGGATGAGGAACGGCGCACCACGCTCAATTTGAAGGCCTGCATCAAGGCGGCAAGGGATCGTGTCGTCTTTATTAACACCGGCTTTTTGGACCGCACCGGTGACGAGATCCACACCTCGATGGAGGCTGGACCGATGGTGCGCAAAGGCACCATGAAGTCCCAGCCGTGGATCTTGGGCTACGAGGACAACAACGTCGACGCCGGCCTGGCCGCCGGCTTCGCCGGGCACGCCCAGATCGGCAAGGGCATGTGGACGATGACCGAACTGATGGCCGACATGGTCGAGCAGAAAATCGCCCAACCGCGCGCCGGCGCCAGCACCGCCTGGGTGCCCTCACCGACTGCGGCGACCCTGCACGCGATGCACTACCACAAGGTCGACGTGGTGGCAGTGCAGAAGGAACTGGCCGGCGAGCAACGCACCAGCATCGACCAGTTGCTGACAATCCCGCTGGCCAAGGAGCTGGCCTGGGCCCCCGAGGAGATCCGCGAAGAGGTCGACAACAACTGCCAGTCCATCCTCGGCTATGTGGTGCGCTGGATCGACCAAGGTGTCGGATCCTCGAAGGTGCCCGACATCCACGACGTCGCGCTGATGGAAGACCGTGCCACACTTCGCATTTCCAGCCAATTGCTGGCCAACTGGCTGCGGCACGGCGTGATCACAGCTGAGGATGTGCGGGCCAGCCTGGAGCGGATGGCGCCGATGGTGGACCAGCAGAACGCCGACGATTCGGCGTACCTGCCGATGGCACCCAACTTCAACGACAGCATCGCGTTCCTGGCTGCCGAGGAGCTGATCCTGTCCGGTGGGCAGCAGCCCAACGGTTACACCGAGCCGATTCTGCACCGCCGGCGTCGCGAGTTTAAGGCCCGCTCGAGTGGCTGATGGGTAGACACAGCATTCCGGATCCCGACGAGTCCGCGGGTGAACCGCCCGAGGACCGATCGGACGACTACTTCGGCGGCGGGGCGCATTCCGATGCCGACGACTATCCCGACGACTTCGTGGACGACCCCGGCTTCGCCGACTACGGCGAGGACTCCCCCGAGGACCAGATCTCGGAGGACTATCCCGACTTCGGGCGACCCGGAGAGCGGGCGCCGGCCGGTGGCGGCCACAGCGCCCGGGAATGGGTCCGGCGTCATCGCAGCGACGGCGGACCGCGCGGGGTCAGCATCGGCGTGATCGCGGCGCTGGTCGCGGTCGTGGTGGTGGTCGCCACCGTCATCCTGTGGCGTTTTTTCGGTGACGCGCTCTCCAACCGCTCACACACCGCCGCCGGGCGCTGTGTCGACGGCAAACAAACCGTCGCCGTCGTCGCCGATCCTTCGATCGCCGAGCCGGTGCGGCAGTTGGCCGACCGGTACAACGCGTCGGCGACGCCTGTCGGTGACCGCTGCGTGGCCGTCGACGTGAAGCCGGCCGGGTCGGATGCCGTCGTCAATGGTTTCGTCGGAGACTGGCCGGCCGACCTCGGTGAGCGACCGGCGCTGTGGATTCCGGCCAGCTCGGTGTCAGCGGCGCGGCTGGTGGCCACCGCCGGGCAGCAAACGATCAGCGACAGCCGCTCGCTGGTCACCTCGCCGGTGCTGCTGGCCGTCCGCCCCGAACTCCAACGTGCGCTGGGCAGCCAGAACTGGGCGACGCTGCCTGACCTGCAGACCAAACCCGACGCGCTGGCCGGTGTGAAACTGCCGGCGTGGGGCTCATTGCGACTGGCGCTGCCGATCGGCGGCAACAGCGACGCGGCGTATCTGGCAGCCGAGGCGGTGGCGGCCGCAGCCGCGCCAGCCGGCGCGCCGCCCACCGCAGGCGTCGGCGCCGTGCGCACCCTGGTCGGCGGTCAGCCCAAACTCGCCGACAACTCGCTGACCGAGGCGATGAACTCGCTGCTCAAGCCCGGCGATCCGGCGACGGCGCCGGTGCATGCGGTGGTCACCACCGAGCAGCAACTGTTTCAGCGTGGGCAGTCGCTTGCCGACGCGGCCGGCGTGCTGAGTTCGTGGCTGCCGCCCGGACCGGCCGCCGTCGCCGACTATCCGACGGTGTTGCTGAGCGGTTCGTGGTTGTCGCAGGAGCAGATGGCTGCAGCCAGTGCGTTCGCCCGGTTCATGCACAAACCCGACCAGCTGACCGAGTTGGCCAAGGCCGGTTTTCGCGCCGAGGGCGCCAAATCGCCGAGCAGCGACGTCACCAGCTTCGCGGCGCTGCCGTCGACGCTGTCGGTGGGTGACGACGCGATGCGGGCCACGCTGGCCGGTGCCCTGACCACCCCGTCGAACGGACCGGCGGCCCTCATCATGCTCGACCAGTCGATGGTCACCGACGAGGGCGGCAAATCTCGGCTGGCCAATGTGGTTGCCGCGCTGAACGACCGGATTCGGGGGCTGCCACCGGCCTCGGTGGTCGGTTTGTGGACGTTCGACGGCAAGGAAGGCCGCGCCGAAGTGTCGCCGGGCCCACTCGGCGACTCGGTGGATGGTCAGCCCCGGTCGGCAGCGCTGACGGCGACGCTCGACAAGCAATATTCGTCGGCCGGTGGTGCGGTGTCGTTCACCACGCTGCGGTTGGCCTACCAGGCGGCGCAGGCGAATTTCCAGGAGGGGCATACCAATTCGGTCCTGGTGATCACGGCCGGACCGCACACCGACCAAACGCTCGACGGGGCGGGTCTGCAGGACTTCATCCGGGCAAGCAGCGATCCGGCCAAGCCGGTTGCGGTCAACGTCATCGACTTCGGCGGCGACCCGGATCGGTCCACGTGGGAAGCCGTCGCGCAACTGTCCGGTGGTAGCTATCGCAATCTGGCGAACTCGGCATCGCCCGAATTAGCCAGCGCGGTCAGCACGTTACTGGGCTGAAATCGCTGTCCGGTCAGGCGAATGCCTCCACCGGCGGGCAGGAGCAGACCAGATTGCGATCGCCGTAGGCGCCGTCGATGCGGCGTACCGGTGGCCACACCTTGGGCCGGAACGCCTTGCCGAGCGGATAGGCGGCCTCTTCGCGGGTGTAGGGGTGATCCCAGTCGGCCACCAGCAGGCATTCGGCGGTGTGCGGTGCGCCGCGCAGCGGGTTGTCGTCCACCGGCCACTCCCCTGCGCCGACCCGGTCGATCTCGGCGCGGATGGCGATCATCGCCTCGCAGAATGCATCCACCTCGGCCAGGCTTTCGCTCTCGGTGGGCTCGACCATCAGCGTGCCGGCCACCGGAAAACTCATGGTGGGAGCATGAAATCCATAGTCCGCCAAGCGTTTTGCGACATCGTCGACAGTTACGCCAGTGGCCTTGGTCAGCGGTCGCAAATCCAGGATGCACTCGTGGGCGACCATGCCGTTCTCGCCGGTGTAGAGCACCGGGTAGTACTCGTCGAGCCGGCGGGCGATGTAGTTGGCCGAGGCGGTCGCGGTGAGCGACGCCGCCCGCAGCCCGGCCGCGCCCATCATCCGGATGTAGGCCCAGGTGATCGGCAGGATGGACGCCGACCCATAGGGCGCCGACGACACCGGCGGGCCTGGCGGTAGTTCCGGCGCCAGCGGATGGCCCGGCAGGAAGGGCGCCAAGTGTGAGCGGGCCACTACCGGTCCGACGCCGGGGCCGCCGCCGCCGTGCGGGATGCAGAACGTCTTGTGCAGGTTCAGGTGACTGACGTCGCCGCCGAACTTGCCGGGCCGCGCCAACCCCACCAGGGCGTTGAGGTTGGCGCCGTCGACATACACCTGCCCGCCGGCGTCGTGCACAACCGCGCAGATGTCGGCGATGTCGTGCTCGTACACCCCGTGGGTGGACGGGTAGGTGATCATCAGCGTGGAGAGCCGCTCGGCGTGCTCGCTGACTTTGGCGCGCAGGTCGTCGAGGTCGACGTCACCGTTGGGCCGGCAGGCTACCACCGCCACCCGCAGTCCGGCCAGCGCGGCCGACGCGGCATTGGTGCCGTGCGCGCTGGATGGAATCAGGCAGATGTCGCGGTGCGGTTCTCCGCGGCTGGCGTGGTACGCGTGGATCGCCAACAGGCCCGCGTATTCGCCCTGCGAACCGGCGTTGGGTTGCAGCGAAGCCGCGTCGTAGCCGGTGAGCTGCACCAGCCAGGTCTCCAACTGGTCGATGAGTTGACGGATTCCGGCGGTGTCGGCGGGCGGGGCGAACGGATGCAGGCGTGCGAATTCCGGCCAGGTGATCGGCTCCATCTCGGCGGCGGCGTTGAGTTTCATCGTGCAGGAGCCCAGCGGAATCATGCTGCGGTCCAAGGCCACATCTTTATCCGCCAGTGCGCGCAGATACCGCATCATCGACGTCTCGGTGCGGTACCGGGTGAAGGCCGGATGCGTCAAAAACTCCGAGGTGCGGGTCACGATCCCGGCGCAGACGGGCTCGGCGGCCTCGACGCCGAAGGCCTCGAGCACCGCGGCCACGTGGCCATCGGTGGTGACTTCGTCGCAGGACACCGAGACGTGGTCGTCGTCGACGCGCCACACGTTGATGCCGTTGGCCTTCGCCGCGGTGATCACATCGTCGGCGCGGCCGGGAACCCGCGCCAGCACGGTGTCGAAGTACTTGTCGTGCACCAACGCATCGCCCAGTGCGGCGGCGATCTTTTCGGCGTGGCCGTGTACGCGGCGGGCGATTCCGGTCAGCCCTTCGGCGCCGTGGTAGCTGGCATACATCGCGGCCATCACCGCCAATAGCACCTGGGCGGTGCAGATGTTGCTGGTCGCCTTGTCGCGGCGGATGTGTTGCTCGCGGGTCTGCAGCGCCAAGCGGTAGGCCGGCGCTCCGTCGGCGTCTTTCGACACGCCGACCAGCCGGCCGGGCAGCTGCCGGGCCTGCTTGCCATGCACGGCCAGATATCCGGCGTGTGGGCCGCCGAAACCCATTGGCACACCGAAGCGTTGACTGCTGCCGAATGCGACGTCGGCGCCGATCTCGCCGGGCGGGGTGATCAGGGTCAAGGCCAGTAGGTCGGCGCCGACGGCGACCAGCGCGCCGCGCTCGTGCGCCTCGGAGATCAGCGCGGTCCAGTCGGTTATCCGCCCGCTGGCACCCGGCAACTGGGCGATCACTCCGAAGAACTCACCTTCGGGCAACCCGTCGCGCAGGTCGGCCGTGACGATCTCGATGCCCAACGGTTGGGCACGGGTGGCGAGCACTGCGGCGGTCTGACCGAACAGGTCGATGTCGACGGCCAACCGGTTGACGTTGCCCTTTGCCGCTCGGTGCATCAGCGTCATTGCCTCGGCGGCCGCAGTGCCTTCGTCGAGCATCGAGGCGTTGGCCAGTTCCAGGCCGGTCAGATCGGCGACCATGGTCTGGAAATTCAGCAGCGCCTCCAGCCGGCCCTGGCTGATCTCCGGCTGATAGGGCGTGTAGGCGGTGTACCAGGCCGGGTTCTCCATGATGTTGCGCAGCAGCACCGGCGGCGTGTGCGTGTCGTAGTAGCCCTGGCCGATCATCGACACCGCGACGGTGTTGGCGTCGGCCATTGTGCGCAGCTCGGCCAGCGCCTCGGCTTCAGTGGCCGGTGGCGGTAGCTGGTGCAGCCCCGGGGCGGCGCCGGAGTCGGTGAGCGCGTCGAGAATGTCGGTCGGCACCGCTTTGATGGCCAGCTCGTCGAGTGACCCGACGCCGATGACGGCGAGCATCGTGGCGATCGCGTCGCTGTCGGGACCGATGTGCCGGTCGGCGAACCGCGGATTCGTGTAGTCGGACACTCGGGACTCCTGACATGGGCAGAGGACGGTGTTCCTCTCCCTCTGTCGCTACCCACATCGGGCGCCTGAGAGATTCAGCGCTGGCCTGCTTGCGCCTTTCCCCATCGGCGGGTGATCACCCGCAATGGGCCTTCACCGCTTTCCAGAGGCATCGTTGTCTCGCGCGGTCCGGGTGCCTGAGAGGTTGACGGAGAGGTATTGCTCCTTCGGCGTCCGTGGCTGGCCGTCACGGAACTCTCCCGCATGAGGTGCGATGCGCGGCCCAGTTTACCGGGGCGGTCACGCTCGGCGCGAGGGTGCGTAAACCCGGCTTTCGGCGCGGCGTGTCGACCGGGGACACGCACGCTCGCGGAGAAAGCGGTGGGAAAAGGGTGTCAGCCGATCTTGCGGTCGCGGTGTTTGCGACGGGACGCCAACTCGTCCTCCGGCGCGGCGATGGACTCGCCGCCGTCGGCGCGCTCGCCGGGGAAGTCGGCGATAGCGCCGGTCAGCTCACGCATCGCGCCGGACACCGCGATGCCGAACACGCCCTGGCCGCCCTGCAGCAGGTCGACAACCTCTTCGGCCGAGGTGCACTCGTAGACGGTGGTGCCGTCGGAAAACAGCGTGATGTTGGCCAGATCTTGGACACCACGCTGGCGCAGATGGTCCACCGCGACGCGGATGTTGTGCAGCGAGATTCCGGTGTCGAGCAGTCGTTTGACGATCTTGAGGACCAAGATGTCCTTGAACGAGTAGAGCCGCTGGCTGCCGGATCCGGCCGCGCTGCGGATCGACGGCACCACCAGCGAGGTGCGGGCCCAGTAGTCCAGTTGGCGGTAGGTGATGCCGGCGATCTGGCAGGCGCTCGGGCCGCGGTAGCCCACGAGTTCGTCGGGCACCGAGTCATCGGGAAACAGGCCGCCTTGCACCGGTTCGCTCGGCGCGTCGGGATGCGTTGTGGCGTCGTCTCCGATCGTGAGGCCAGACCCGAGGTCCAACTGGTCCTGACGCGGTTGATCGCCCACGATGCTTCCTCTCGCCGATCGCGCTCGTTCGGTGGCTGCCTGGCAGCCGCGTTTGCTCAGGCCGAGTGCTTGTGAGCATACGCGTTTGGACGCGCTGTCGTCTTCGCCCTCGACATCAAAGTATGGCCGCCACGACAGTCGCTCCCCGCTATCCACCGGGCGTGTCGACGTCGAACTCCCAGATGAGACGCATCCGTGATGTTGATGCGGTCGGCAACGCCCAGCGGCTAAGTCGCCTTGAAATCGTCGGGCGACACGCTATCCAAAAATTCCTTGAACTTCTCCACCTCGTCCTCACGGACAGCAGTGGCGGGCTCGTCGTCGTTCTCGTCGGGTATCAGCAGACCCGCCTCGGCGAGCACCGCCTCCTCGACGTAGATCGGCACCCCGACCCGCAGCGCGATGGCCACCGAGTCGGACGGCCGCGCCGACACGGTGATGTTGCGGTCGAAAATCAGGTCGGCGTAAAAGGTGCCCTCCTGCAGGTCCACGATCCGCACCTCTTTGAGTGAATGCCCAAGCGCAGCAATCAGATCCCGGATCAGATCGTGAGTCAGTGGACGTGGCGGCTCGACACCCTGCTGCTCCAGGGCAATCGCGGCAGCTTCGGACTGGCCTATCCAGATCGGCAGGTAGCGGTCACCGTTGGCCTCCCGCAGCAACAGCACTGGCTGGTTCTGCGGCTGCTCGACGCGAATGCCGACGACGCGAACTTCACCCATCTGTGACTGCCCTCCGCAAACCTACCGCCGTGTCCGACTCAGACCTGGCTCGACGCCGCGGTGGAAGACCAAGCCGCCGAACACAAGCTGTCGTGGAAAGTCTAGTCCTTCAGCGGTGCAGAACGTCGCGCACGGCCGACTTGATCAACGAGGTGTGCAAGGTGATCGCCAAGGCGGCTACCTCGCGCGCCAGGTCGTCGGCACGGTCCCGGGCGCCGGCCTTGCCGGCTTTCACGAGGGGGCCGGCGATCTGCGCGATCAGGTCGGATTGGCGGTCCGCCGCCGAGCGGAACGCCCGCAGGTGACGAGGTTCGACACCGTAGTCGGAAAGCGCCCGGGCGCATTGCAGAATCACCACGGCGTGCTCGTCGAAGAACCCGCCGGGGCCGGTCGTGATCACTCCCGCCTTGAGCAGCGCCGTCAACAGCTCCTCGTCCACGGCGGAGCGCTCCAGCAGGTCTTCCCTGCTCAGCCGAACACTGGTCGGCCCGACCGCCGCCGGGTCTGCTCCGGCACCGGCCGCCCCGTTGCCGGCCACCGGCACCAATCGCGGTACGCCATAAGGCGATCCGGAGAGCGGCAACTCACCGTCCGGCTGAGCGTCCAGCTGCGCCTTGATCACCTTCAGCGGTAGATAGTGATCGCGCTGCGCGGTCAGGATGAAGCGCAACCGCGCGCAGTCGTAGGCGGTGAACCTGCGATACCCCGAGGCGGCCCGCTGCGGCGTGACCAGGCCCTCGGCCTCCAGGAAGCGAATCTTGGAGATCGTCACATCCGGAAAGTCCGGCCGGAGCAGATCCAGGACCGCTCCGATCGACATCCCGGCCAGGGCGGGGGTATCGGGTGCGGTCACTAGCTTCCCGGACTCCCGTCGTCGTCACCGGCCTTGGGGCCGGTCAAAAACACCAGGCGAAACTTGCCGATCTGGACTTCGTCGCCGTTTGCCAGCACGGCCGAGTCCACTGGTTCGCGGTTGACGTAGGTGCCGTTGAGGCTGCCGACGTCGACGACGTGGAACTCGTCGCTTTCCAACCGGAACTCGGCGTGCCGCCGGCTCACCGTGACGTCGTCGAGGAAGATGTCGCTGTCGGGATGCCGGCCCGCCGAAGTCGTTGCCTGGTCGAGCAGGAAGCGGGACCCGGCGTTGGGTCCGCGTTTGACGACCAGCAAGGCCGAGCCGACCGGCAGCCCTTCGACGCCGGAAACCGCGCTCTCGCCGCCCGCTTGTGCGGGAGCGTCCAGTTCATTGAGGAAGTCGGCGCGGAAGACCGATGTCGTCTCCACGGTGACTTCGTCAGAAGTCTGGTCGTTGTCCTTTTCCGTCACCCGCTGCTCCTCACTGGCCGCTGTGGCGTTGTCTGATCGGGCCCGTTCGACCGGTTTCCCGCCGGCATGACGGTCGATGTGTCGACCGTACCGCGCACGGGTCCGCAATGTGCCCACCACCGCCGGATCGGCGGCTGAGTCGGACGATAACAAGGCCTCATTCGGTCAATGAGCCGCGGTAGGCCTCGGCGTCCAGCAGTTCGGCGAAACCCTGCTCGAGGGCCGTGCCGTCGAGCTGGAGGTCCAACAGCCAGCCGGCGCCGTACGGGTCGGAGTTCACCAGTTGCGGACTGGACTCCAGATCGCCGTTGACCGCAACGACTTTCGCTGAAACAGGCGCGTAGAGATCCGACACCGACTTAGTCGATTCCACCTCGCCGAACGATTCGCCGGCGGCCACATCCGTATCGACGTCGGGCAACTGCACGAACACCACGTCGCCAAGGGCCGACTGCGCGAAGTCGGTGATTCCCACCCGCACGGTGTTATCGCCGGTGCGGCGAATCCACTCGTGCTCGGCGGTGTAGTGCAGGTCGGGCGGGATTTCGCTCACGGTTGTCCTGTTCTTCCTCGGGTGCTCACTTGACAGGCTGAGCGTATTGGCGCGGTTTTGGTTGCCGCAAGGCGGTGACGTCCAGGTGGTCGGCCTGCTGCACCGACATGGTGCCGCCGACCCGCTTGACGCTGTCGACGGCGCCGCCCGGGATATTCATCGCCGCGGCCAGTGTCGGCGGATCGCCAATGGCCAGAATGGAATACGGCGGCGTTAGAGTTTTTCCGTCGACGGTCAGCGCACCCGGGGCGCCGATCACCCAAGTGTCGACGCCTACCCGCACAGCCTGCGCAGCGTTGCGGATCTCGATGGCTTCAGCGCCGGCGGCGCGCAATTCGTTGATCACGTCGAGCATCGCTTCCGGAGCGACGCCCGGACCGGGGTCGTCGATCGTCACTGTCACCCCGGGGCCGGTGGCGCCGACGGTGCCGATCAGGATCGACAACGCGGCCAGTCTGGCCTGCGCGTTTTCGATGGCGGCCTGGTCGCTGCTGCCCGAGGCTTGCAGTGCGCTCAGGGTGCGCTGGAGTTCGGCCACCTCGGTGTTCAGCGTGGCTTCGCGTTGCCGCAGCGAGTCGAGGAGCACGAGCAGATCGGCCGGTCGGGCGGTGTCCAGCGCGTCGCCGGATTCGTTCTGGCGCACCTGGGTGACGATGGCGACACCGAGCAGCAGGCACAGCAACACTGCCAACGCGCCGAACACCGTACGGCCGCGCCGCAGCATCCCCGTCAGGCCGCGCGGCTGCAGGTTGCCGATCTCGGGCCGGGGACGATCCGGAGGCAGTTCGTGTCGGCCGTGCTGGGCCGCGTCGCCGGATTCGGCGTCGCTGTCGTGGGGTGCTGGTTGGTCGCTCATCTCGGTCCTTTACCGGTCAGGCTCCGAACAAGCGGCGTCGCAGCGCGGCGGCGTTACCGAAGATACGGATGCCCAACACCACGATGATCGCCGTGGATAGCTGTGTCCCGACGCCCAATTGGTCGCCGACGTAGACGATCAGCGCGGCCACCAAGACGTTGAACACGAACGACACCACGAACACCTTCGGATCGAAGATTCGCTCCAGATAGGCGCGCAGCCCGCCGAACACGGCGTCCAGCGCGGCGACGACGGCGATCGGCAGATACGGCTGGATCACGTCGGGGACGCTGGGATGAAATACCAAACCCAGCGCGATGCCGACGATCAACGCCGCGATGCCGATCATCGCAGTCCCTCTTCGGTCCCTGACTCGTTCGTAACGCGAAATTCTGCCACTAAGACCCAATCTGTTTGGCGAACTTGACATCTCGGACCGCCCCGGCGGGCAGCTTCAGCTCGTCACGAGAACTCACGTCGACGCCGACGCGGTAGGCGGTCTCGAGCAACCGTAGGCGGTGCAGTCCGGGGCTGCGGCTGAAGACATCCTGCATCGCGCGCGGCGGCCCGACCGCGAGGATCGGGTACGGGCTGGCGATCGGATTGTTGTCAACCAAGATCGCGCCGCCGGCCTGGCGGATGGTCACGTTAGGCCCGACCCGGACACCGCCGACCGCAATCGCCTCGGCGCCGCTTGCCCACAACGAGTTGACCACGAGCTGTAAGTCGCGGTCGAGGATGATCTGTCGGCTGCCAGCCACCCGCTGCTTGGACACGTCGGAGAGATTCGGGCCGACGCCGGGGTCGGTCACCGTCACGCTCAGGCCGGGGCCGGTGACCGCGGTGGTGGCGGCGGCCAGGCTGAGCGCGTCGAGGCTGGCCAGCAGCCGCCGGCCTTCGGCGTCGTCGACGAGTGCGCGGTGCTGAACATCGTCGACTTGTGCCGCCAGCGCATTGCGGCGCGTGGCCAGCCCGTTGGTGGATGCTTCTTCGGTACGCACGTTGCGCAACAGCACCTGCTGGGCGGCCGTGACGCCGGGCGCGACCGATCGGGCTTGGGCGACCGCGGCGGCGAACACCAGCGCCACCAGCAACGCCGCCAACGCTTGCCACAGCCAGTCGGCGGCGCGGGCCCGGCCGCCGGAGCGTTCACGCGCGGCGGCCGCCGCGGCATAACCAGGGTCCAGATGCTCCGAGAGCAGGGCACGCAGCAGCGACGGCACCGGAATGAGTCGCGGTCGGCCCGCCTCGTGGACATTGCGGCCGGCATTGGGGTCGTAGCCGCCGAGCGTCTGGTCAGCCACTGGCACCTCGAGACTCCACCCGGGGCACTCGGCGCATCACCACCACAATCTGGGCCGCATACAACACGAACGACCACAGGTACATGTACAAGCCCCAGATCAAGAAGGCCCACCCGCAGGCCAGCACGATCCGGCTCCACTGCGCGTCCCACTGGCCCAACAGGATCAGCGGAAAGGCAGACATCAGCGCAAATGTCGCGGCCTTGCCGACGTAAAGCACCGGGAGCGCGGTAAAGCCCCGGCTGCGCAGCAACGGCAGTTCCAGGGCCAGCAGTACGTCGCGTGCCAATAGCGCGGCGATGATCCACCACGGCACCAGTCCACGCAGCCCGAACGCGATCGGAACCGTCACCATGTAGAGCCGATCGACCGCCGGATCCAGCAGCTCCCCCAATTTGGAGGACTGGTCCAGCAGCCGGGCGATTTTGCCGTCGGCCCAGTCAGACCCGCCGGTGAACATCAGGATGGCCACCGCCCAGGCGTCGGCATGAGTAGCCAGCAGCAGATAGACAAAGACCGGCAGCAGTGCCAGCCGGATCGCGCTCAGTGCGTTGGGCACCGTCAGCACCCGGTCATGCGCCGGCCCGGGGGTCATGAGCGCTGACCTTAGCTCAGCGGCGATCGCAAGGGCGGCGAAGCCGGACGCCGCGGGTCGCCGCCATCCGACTCAGCGGAATATCCCGGGCAGGCTGAGTGCGGACAGTGTCTCGTCGGCCAACGGGTTGTCGTGGACCATGTAGGTCCAGGTCGAGGTGGGCCGCGCCAACTTCGACAGGTCGATTCCGGGCTCCGCGTCAATCGACGGCGAGGTCTCCAAGGTCTGCTGGGCGGCTTCGATCGCATCGGCCGCCAGCGACGCGAACGCGTCGACGGCCATCCGGTGAAATTCGTCGAGCGGATTTTGCCGGCCCAGCGCCCGCAAGTGGATGCTCTCGCGGATGTCGGCCAGATACGCCAGATGGTCGGCCCAGCCGCGGTCCAGGTGATAGAGCATGATCAGCCGGCAGATCTTCTCCAAGCGTTCCTCGGAGAGCGTCTCGGACAACTCCTGGTAGCGCTTGGGCGTCAGCTCGGCCAGCTCCTCGCGCGCAGTTGCGGTGGACAGCAACGTGTTTCGGCGCTCGACGATGATGGCGCGCTGCTGGGCGATCAACTGGTTGTAGCGCCAGGTATTGGCGTGCACATCCAGCATCCGGCCCTCGGCAACCCGTTGGGCGTGGTCGAGCAAGCCGGCCGCCTTGGAGCTGGTGATGCGCCCGTCGTCGTCGGTATCCATCGGCAGCTTGTTGGACTCGAGGTTGGCGGCGACGACATCGTCCTCCCAGCTGGAGAAGAACACCGACGACCCCGGGTCGCCCTGGCGTCCGGCGCGACCACGCAGCTGATTGTCCAGGCGTTGGGTGTTGTGCCGACCGGTGCCGATCACGTGCAGCCCGCCCAGCTCGACGACCTTTTCGTGGTCGGACTCGTCGGAGCCGCCCAACCGGATGTCGGTGCCGCGCCCGGCCATCTGGGTGGACACCGTGACCGTGCCCAGCTTGCCGGCCTCGGCGATCACCCGGGCTTCCTCCGCGTCGTTTTTCGCGTTGAGCACCACCGCGGGCACACCGCGACGCAGCAACCGCTCGTGCAGCTCCTCGGATTCGGCCACATCGCGGGTGCCGACCAGCACCGGCTGCCCGGTCTCGTGCACCTCGGTGATGTGCGCGATGACCGCGTCGTTCTTGGCCGCCGCGGTGATGTAGACCCGATCAGCCTCATCTTCGCGGATGTTCGGGGTGTTCGGCGGAATCGGCGAGACCCCGAGCTTGTAGAACTGGCGCAGCTGCTCACCGGCGGCCAGCGCGGTGCCGGTCATGCCGCACACCGTCGGATACCGGTTGATCAGCGCCTGCACCGTGATGGTGTCGAGCACCTCGCCGGTTTCGGTGGTCTCGATGCCCTCCTTGGCTTCCACCGCCGCCTGCAGGCCATCCGGCCAGCGCTGCAGCTGCGCGATGCGCCCCCGGGAGGCGTTGATCAGGTGTACCGCGTTGTCGCGGACGATGTAGTGCACGTCGCGGTGCAGCAGCACGTGCGCGTGCAGTGCGACGTTGACCTCGGTGAGTGTGGTGCCGACGTGTTCCTCGGAGTACAGGTCGATACCGCCGAGCGCCTTTTCGACTTTGCGCGCCCCGGCATCGGTCAAATGCACGTTGCGGCTGTCGGAGTCGGTGTCAAAATCCTTGCCCGCCCGCAGCTCGCCAACCAGTTGGATGATCTCCACCCGCGGAGTTTCCCGGTGGGTGGTCCCGGCCAGCACCAGCGGCACCAGCGCCTCGTCGACCAGCACCGAGTCAGCCTCGTCGATCAGCGCAACGTCGGGGTTCGGCGACACCAGGTCGTCGACGTCGGTGACCAGCTGGTCGCGCAGCACGTCGAAGCCGATCTCGTTGACCGACGCGTAGGTGATGTTGCAGGTATAGGCCGCCCGGCGTTGTTCGGCCGTCGATTCGGCGGTGACCCAGCCGACGGTCAGGCCCAGCGCCTCGAGCAGCGGACTCATCCATTCGGCGTCGCGGCGAGCCAGGTAGTCGTTGATCGTGACGACGTGAACGTGCCGCCCGGCCAGCGCATATCCGGCTGCGGCGATCGCCCCGGCCAGCGTTTTGCCCTCACCGGTGGCCATTTCGATCACGTCACCGGCCAGCATGCGCAGCGCGCCCAGCAACTGCACGTCGAACGGCCGCAGCCCGGTGGACCGTTCGGCGGCTTCCCGGGCGATCGCCAGAAACTGCGGGATGTCGGCGGAGGCGGCGAGGTCGTCAAGCTTGAGCAGGCCAGCGGCCTTGCGCAGCTGCTCGTCCTTGAGATCAGCGGCCTTCTTGTCGTACTCCGAGGAGGCGGTGACCTCGGCAAGCGATCGGCTCTGGTTCTTTTCCGTGCTGGCGCCCAGCAGCCGCCAGAATCGGCTGCTCAGGCGGCTCGGCTGGGCGCTGGTCGTCTTGGGCACAGATCAACGGTACGCGGACCGCTCCCCTGCGGCGCGAGCGTGCGTGTCCCAGTTCAAATACGGACGAATTCCGTTTCTACGCACGCTCGCGCAGCAGCCAGTCGATCAGGCGAGGTTCGATCGGCGGGGGTAGGCGACGTCGGGGTCGGTGAGCACGTTGACGACGGCAGGTAGCCCACAGGCGAACGCCCGCTCCAGTGCGGGCTGCAGCTCGCCCGGCGCCGACACCAGCTCACCGTGGCCGCCCAGCGCACGCACGACCTCGTCGTAGCGGGTTTCCGGGCGCAACTCGGCCACCACCGAATAGCCGTACAGCGCTTCCATCGGATGCTTCTCCAGAGCCCAGATCCCGTTGTTGCCGACGACTGACACCACCTGCACGCCGTGCCGGACCAGGGTGTCCCACTCCATGCCGGAAAACCCGAACGCGCCATCGCCCTGCAGCAGCACGACCTGGCGGTCGGGCCGGGCCAGCTTGGCCGCCAGTGCATAACCCGGACCCGAGCCGAGGCAGCCGAACGGGCCGCTGTCGAGCCAGGCGCCCGGAACATGGCTGTCGATCACCCGGCCCGCGTAGGAACCGAAGTCACCGGCGTCGACGACAACAATCGCATCGCGGTCCAGCAGCGGCGCCAGTTCGGCGTATACCCGCATCGGGTGCAGCGGGGCTCGGTCGTCGGCCAAGTCGGCCTGCTCGCGGCCGCGTGCCGCCGTCTCGGCCACACGCAAATCGGTGATCCAGTCGTCGTCGCTCGGTGCACCCTCGCTCAGCGCCGACAACGTCGCCGTCAGGTCGCCGTACAGCGCGGCCGCGACGGGTCGGGGATGCTCGCGGTCCGGTGCGGCCCGGTCCGCCACGATCAGCTGCGTCTTCTCGCCGAACACCGCGCCGAAGCCCAACCGGAAATCCATTGGCACACCGACGACCAGGGCAACATCGGCCTCCCCCAAGGCTTTTGAGCGCGCTCGCGAGAACGCCAGGTCATGGTCGGCCGGTACGGTGCCGCGGGCCATTCCGTTCATCAGCACCGGGATCCGCCGCTGCTCCACCAGCTGCAGCAACGCTTCTTCGGCGTGACCCCACCACACGTTGGTGCCGGCCATGATGACCGGGCGCTGCGCTTCGGCCAGCAGGCCGACGGCCCGCTCGAGAGCGTCGCCGTCCGGCGGCGCTGAGGCCGGCAGGTCAGTCAGCGCGCCCGGCCGGGTGTCGTCCGCAGCTTCGGAAAACACGTGATCCATTGGGAAATCGAGGAACGCGACTCCCGACGGCGCCGCGACCGTAGCCCGCAGCGCGTCGTCGATGAGCCCGCATACCGTGTCGGCCGACTGTGCAGTGGCCGCGTACCGGGCCAACGGCGCGACGAACGGGACATGATCGATTTCCTGCAGCGATCCCATGCCCCACCGCAGCGCTGGTGCCCGACCGCCAAGGACCAACAGCGGGGATGCGTTTTGTTGCGCGGCGGCCATTGCGCTCATTCCGTTGGTCACGCCGGGACCTGCGGTCAGCGCGGCGACCCCGGGCTGCCGGGTCACCTTCGACCAGCCTTCGGCGGCAAAGGTCGCGGTCTGCTCGTGGCGGGTGTCGATCAGCCGGATGTCCTCGCTGCGGCAGCCGTCGTAGATGGAGAACAGGTGGCCACCTGACAAGGTGAAGACCGTGTCGATCCCGCTGGCTTTCAGCCGGCGCGCGACGAGTCGGCCGGCATGCAGGGTGGTGGCAGCGTCGATGCTCACCCGGCGAGCCTAGCGGCGATCGCAAGCTCGGCGGAGCCGAGTGCAGCGGGTCGTCGCCAACAGGCCTAGCGGCGATCGCAAGCTCGGCGGAGCCGAGTGCAGCGGGTCGTCGCCAACAGGTCTAGCCGCGGCTGCGGTAGCTTCGCCGGGAAAGTTTCGTCAGGCCGGCGTTCGATGGACGCTGGGCAGGGATCCAAGAGGCAGGCACACACCGTGGAGCTGTTCAAGCCGTCCATCGACTGGGGGCGTGCCCTGGTCGATTCGTTGTCGTGGGTGGGGCTGGCGTGGGTGATCAGCGCGGCGTGCGTGGTCGTCGTGCTTGTGGCGCTGCGGTTTGTCACGCCGTGGGGCCACCAATTCTGGCGGATTACCGGCGGTTATTTCACCGGCCGCCACAGCATCCCAGTGTGGCTGATGCTGGGCATCCTGCTGCTCTCGGTGGTGATTGCCGTGCGGCTCAATGTGTTGTTCAGTTACCAGGCCAATGATCTGAACTCGTCCATACAAACCGCCGTGCAAGGCATGGCCACCCACGACGATGACGTGAAACAGTCTGGAGTGCATGGCTTTTGGATGTCGATCCTGATTTTCAGCATCATGGCGGTGCTACACGTGATGCGGGTGATGCTCGACATCTATCTAACCCAGCGCTTCATGGTCGCGTGGCGGATCTGGCTCACCGACCGGCTCTCCGGTGACTGGCTGAACGGGCGGTCTTACTACCGCGGCCGATTCATTGATGCCACGATCGACAATCCCGACCAGCGCATCCAGCAGGACATCGACGTATTCACGGCCGGGGTGGGAGCGACGCCTAACGTGCCGTCCAACAGCACCGGCAGCACGCTGCTGTTCGGCGGGGTTCAGTCGATGCTGTCGGTCGTTTCCTTTACGGCCATTCTGTGGAACCTGTCCGGCACGCTGACCGTGTTCGGTGTGAGCATGCCCAGGGCCATGTTCTGGATCGTCATCCTCTACGTGTTGGTGGTTAGCGTCATTGCGTTCTGGGTCGGCCGGCCGCTGATCTGGCTCAGTTTCCGCAACGAGCTCACCAACGCCGCCTTCCGCTACGCGCTGGTGCGCGTGCGCGATGCCGCCGAAGCCGTCGGCTTCTATCGCGGCGAGCGGGCCGAACGCGGGCAGCTGTCCCACCGGTTCCGCCTGATCATCGACAACTACCTGCGATTCGTGAACCGGACGATCGGCTTCACGGGGTGGAATTTGTCGGTGAGCCAGGCCATCGTTCCATTGCCCTGGGTGCTCCAGGCGCCCCGGCTGTTCGCCGGACAGATCAAGTTCGGCGACGTCATCCAGACCGCAACAGCGTTCGGCAGCATTCACGACGGGCTGTCTTTCTTCCGCAACGCCTATGACCAGTTCGCCAGCTACCGGGCGGCGATCATTCGGTTGCACGGCCTGGTCGACGCCGACGAGAAAGCACGTGAGTTGCCCGAGATTCTCACCACGCCGAGTGTCGATGATTCGGTCGACATCGAGGGCATCGAGGTGCGAACGCCGGACGGCAGCCAGCTCATCGATTCCCTCGACGTGCACCTGTCGGTGGGTGACGCGTTGGTGATCACCGGTCCGTCGGGCAGCGGGAAGACAACTCTGCTGCGCAGTCTTGCGGAGTTGTGGCCCTACGCATCCGGGACTTTGCGACGGCCGGATGGCGCGAACGACACGATGTTTCTGTCCCAGCTGCCGTATGTGCCACTGGGCGATCTGCGGGCGGTGGTGTCCTACCCCGCCTCGACAAACGAGATCCCGGATGACGCGCTGCGCGACGTGTTGGTCAAAGTGGTGCTGCCGCACCTAGTTGATCGCCTCGACGAGGACCAGGACTGGGCCAAGGTGCTCTCACCCGGCGAGCAGCAGCGGGTTGCATTCGCCCGCGTTCTGCTGACCAAGCCCAAGGCAGTGTTTCTCGACGAGGCCACCTCGGCGATGGACGAGGGGCTCGAGCTGGCGATGTATCAGTTGTTGCGCCAAGAATTACCGGACACCATCGTCGTCAGCGTCAGCCACCGCAGCACGGTGGAGCCGCATCACGATCAGCGCCTGCAACTGCTCGGCGAAGGCCAGTGGCGGCTGGGCCCGGTCGACGAAGAGCCGGCGCGCGTGTAGCGCAGTCTTACCCGCGAGCGTGCGCAAAAACGGGTTTGGACGCGGCGTGTCGACCTGGGACACGCACGCTCGCCCCAAAAAATTTAGCTCGCCGCGTGCGCTCCGGCGCGGCGGCCGAAGAACGACCCCTCGCCTAACTGGGTGCCGCTGGCATAGCCTTTGCCGTCCTGGGCGATATTGGACGCGCAGGCTCCCGCCGCATACAAGCCGGCCACGACTGTGCCGTCTTCCCGCAGCACCTGGCCGTCGGCTGAGGTCGCCAGCCCGCCGATGGTGAAACCGGCATACATGGCTTTGCCCAGCGACAGGTCGAACGCGCCCCACGGCCCGTTATCTTGCGGCGCAAGGAATTCCGGCTGCTTGTGAAAGTCGGGATCTTCGCCGCGGGCGGCGAACTCGTTGTAGCGATCCAGCGTCGCGACCAGATTGCCCGACGGAATACCCAGCGCCGCTTCCATTTCCGATACCGTCTCCCAGCCGTCGATCAACGGGACCAGGGGCACCTGGGGATGCCGTAGGTGCGCCTCGTCGACGATCAAAAACGCAGCGCTGTCGGGTTGGTCCATGACAAAACCCGATGTGCGCGAATGGTAGGAGTCTTCGGCGACGAACCGCTTGCCGAGCTTGTTGACGATGAGTCCGGTAAGCAGGATCGACGGCGGATAGGCCGGAGCGGTGATAAAAATCTGGTCCATGTGCTGAGTGGCACCACCGGCCGAGACCCCCAACCGGATACCCAGCCCGTCGTCGTAGGTGTTGCCCAGCACGAACGGCTTCTCGGCCAGCTTGGGCGTGTAGGTGGCCACCATCTCCGGATTCATCACGAAGCCACCGGCGGCCAGGATCACCGACTTGGCCCGGATGGCACCGGTTTCGGCGAACTGCTTCCACAGCACCCCGGACACCGCACCCGATTCGCCCACCACCAACGCCGTGGCACCGGTTTCGTAACGGATTTGCACACCGAGATTTTCAGCCCGCTTGAGCAACAGGTCGATCACCAGCTTGGCACCTTCGGTGTCGCCGGGCACTGGCACCTTGTGTCCGCGCGGCGCGGGTACGGCCTGATCCTTGAACGGCCATACCTTTTCGTTGCCGGTGTACATCAAACCTTCGGTGTTGGGCTGAATGACCGCCTTTTCCGGGTAATAACTGCGCTCGAACTGAAAACCCAGGTCCTCCAGCCAGTTGAAGTGCTCGACGCTGCCATCGCAGTAGCAGCGGATCTTGGCGTGGTCGGGCTGACGTGACACCGAGACCAGATACTTGAACATCTCGTCGGCCGAGTCGGGGTGTCCGGTTGCTTGCTGAACCGCGGTTCCGCCGCCGAGGTAGAAGTGTCCGCCGGCCATTGCGGTGGTGCCGCCCGCCGCTGCGGCGCGCTCCAGCACCAGCACCCGGGCACCGGCGGCCGCCGCGCTGACTGCCGCACAGCCGCCGGCGATGCCGAAACCCACCACCACGACGTCGACGTCATCCGACCAGGACGAGACGTCATCCAGGCTGACCGTTGCCGGTATCTGCGTGCTCACAGCTGCTCCTGTTTCATGTAGTCGAAGAACTGCCGGATCTCGTCACTGATGTACGCGATCTCCACGAACGGCACTCCGGACTGCGGCGCGGACAGGTACGCGAACCGCATGCCGCCCGGCATCGTGCCCTGTTGAACGACGGACGCCCCGTGCGCGTCGGCTTCGGCGATCATCGCGGTAAAGCTTTCAGTGCTGTCGGCCTCGACGCAGATGTGGTGCAGGCCCGGCCCGCACTCCCGCAAAAAGTCACTATAGATATTCGGTCCGCGGACCGGCGCGATCAACTCCAGCTGCATGTCGCCGAGGTAGCTCAACGAGATGCTGGCGACGAAATCGGCGGGCTCGCCGTGGTAACTGCAGGTGTCCGGGGCGAAATGCACCTCGGGCATCCGGAACCACTTTTTGACGCCTAATAGGCCGGTGAGAGCTGATTCGGTGGCGTCCAGGTCGTGGGTCACCCAAGCGATCTGGACCGGCGATTGCACGGGAAGGCTCATCGCTTCGCAGAATAGCCCAGCGTCGCTGCTCGCAAGAAAGATGTTGCCACCGCCCGCCCTGCCATGGCTGGGCAACCGCGTGTGAACGCGTTCTAATTCTGCTGTTTCAGCAGACCGGCGAGCAGCCGGACCTGGGAGTCGAACACCGCCTCGGGATCGGTGAGCGTGTCCAAGCCGTACTGTCCGAACACTTCAAGGCTGATCGCGCCCACCAGGCCGGCCCAGATCGCGAAGCATTTGGCGACGACGGGATCGTCGCCGGGAAAACCGAACTCGTGCCGGAGACGGTCAAAGTCAGCCGATACAGGTTGCGGTGCAGCGCCATTCGTCAAAACGATGTCGCCGGTCGTTATCCCGGCGGCGACCGCGTCGAACAACGCGCCGACCACCCGAGTACCTGGACCAACCGTTCGCTCGGCCGGGGCGTGATAGCCGGGCACCGGACTGCCGTACAGCAGCGCCCAGCTGGCCGGGTGGGCGATCGCCCATCGGCGGGCGGCGTGCGCGATCGCCAGCACATCGTCGCTCCACACCTCGGGGTCGGCGACGCGCGCGCGGTCGACGGCATCGGCCAACGTGGAATAGGCATCGACGAGCAGCCGCGTCAGTAGCTCGTCGCGACTGGACACATATCGGTACACCGCCGAGGACACCATGCCCAGGTCGCGTGCGATGGCGCGCAGCGACAAACCGGCCGCGCCGTAATCCACCAGGTGTCGGCGGCCCAGTTCGAGGATTCGCGCCTCGGTACGTTCGCGCGCTTCGCGCCTTTTGCCCATTCGGGCAAGTCTGACACAACAGAGATCACCGCTCTTGCTTTTTCGGGCCCGCTACGGCAAAGTCAGCTAAGAGAGCGATGCTCTCAAAGTGAACCGAGTCAGGAGGACAGGTCATGTCGGTGCGCTACGACGAACCGAACCGGGCGGCCCGCGCCGCCAACGGGCTTATTCGCGGACTGGCTGACCTGGGCGTCAGCATTGCCGGCACCCGTGCCCTACGGGTCCGGGGACGCAAAAGCGGAAAACCCCGCAGCGTGGTGGTCAATGTGCTGACCGTCGATGGAGTCGACTACCTGGTGTCGCCGCGCGGCAACACCCAGTGGGTCCGTAACGTGCGCGCCGCGGGCGCAGTCGACATCGGGCCGCGCTGGCATCGTCGGCGCGCCCGGGCGGCCGAGCTGGCCGACGCCGACAAATCGGAGCTGCTGCGGCGCTATCTGGACAGGTGGTACTGGGAGGTCAAGGGGCACATGGCCGGGCTCACGCCCGAGTCCGATGAACAGCAGTTACGCGCCGCGGCGCCGGAGATCCCGGTCTTCGCCCTGGCGCGTCACTGACTGGCGAGCTTGGCAAGCGCTGCCGCCGCCGGGTGTCCCTTGACGTCCTCGAGGACCTGCTGCGAGGTGGCCCGCCAGGACACCGCGGTGGGAAAGTCGCCCCAGGTGCTGTTGAAGATCCCGGCGATCCGGGCCGGCCCGGCGGCATTGTTCACATACACCGGCCCGCCGGAGTCGCCCTTCTGGCTGACCACACCTTGGGCCATGGTGAACCATCCGTTGTTGACGCTGTCGACCGTCCCGCAACTCTCGCCGGTGACGACACCGAAATGGCACACCGCGTCACCGGGCTTGATGGCCAATCCCGGATCCGACTCCAGCGGGCGCCCGCTCGGCAGGACATTGTTCGCCATGACATCGGGGGCCAACACAATCGATTCGTAGTCGGTGATCGGCTGATCGGTCGCGACCGTTGCGCCGTTGGGGGTGTTGTCCCGAAACGTCGCCAGGCTGCCGATGACACGGTTGTCCTTGTCGGTCACCGGGCCATCGCCGCGACAATGACCGGCGGTAAAGGCGACCCGCAGCGCGGGGTCGACGTAGCCCAACGTGCAGAGCTGACCGCCCTGGTGAATCTCCATGCCCGGAAAAACCGGCACGGGGTCGGCGTGGACCACCGTCGACGGCAGCCCGGCCGCCAGCGCTGTGGCAGCGACGGCCGCGGTGAACACGCGGGTGGCTTGGCGGCGCACCAT
This sequence comes from Mycobacterium sp. NGS51, assembly GCF_059812525.1. Lineage (NCBI taxonomy): Bacteria > Bacillati > Actinomycetota > Actinomycetes > Mycobacteriales > Mycobacteriaceae > Mycobacterium > Mycobacterium sp. NGS51. The sequence goes on along the minus strand of NZ_JCALCV010000012.1, from coordinate 100,383 downwards.
AGACTCCGATCCGTCAGGGCCCGCCTGGTGCCGGCCGCTGGTGAGGTTATCGGCGTAGTGCTGTCAAACGTTAGCGCAGTCGAATCGACTCTGACGGCGGTATCGTCAACCAGCCTGATATCAGGGAATCGTCAGCACCTGGCCGGGTTGGATCAGGTCGGGATTGGAGATACCGCTGGCGTCGGCGATGACCTGGTATTTGCTGCCGTCGCCGTAGAAGCGCTCCGCGATGGCCCACAGGGTGTCCCCGGCCACGACAGTGTAGGTCTGCGGCTCGGGTTGCGGCGCCGGCGGCGTCGGCTCGGGTTCCGGTGCGGGAACCGGTTCTTCAGGAGCGGTCGTCACCTCCGGTGCGGGCGGCTCATCCGCCGGCGACGGCGTCGGCTGCTCGGCGGTTTCGGTTTTGGTCGACCACGCCGGGCCGTCGGCGGCATAGAGCACCAGATTGCGGTCGTCTTGCAGCACCAGCCGGACGTTCTTCTTGCCCTTGGTGTCGCTGTGCCACACGGGCTTGTCGGCGGTGTAGAGGACAAAGTTGCCGTCGCGTTGCACCTCGGCGCGCACGGCGTCCTGGCCGCTGGTACCCGTCGACCACAGTGCATCGCCGCCCGATGCCAGCACCAAATTGCCGTCGTCGTGCAACGTCAGGGTGTAGGCCCCATTCCGGGAAGTGAGCGACTCCCCTTTGACGAGCTTTTGCCCCTCGGTCAGCGTGTCTCCCACCGCATTTCCTTTCTCGCCGGGCCAGGGCCGGCTCTCGGTCAGGTGAGCGCCGGCGACCCGACATCGCTTGGGCGCGCGGTGCGCGGTGCCCACCCAGGCGGCCCGAACAGGTAGCCCAACCGGTCGCGCACCCGTGTCGCGGAGCGCAGATCGCGGACGATCGCCAAATATTCGTGGGCCTGCAACGTCCAGATGTTGTAGGTGTCGACTTGTTTGGTGAGCCCGTAATGCGGACGGAACGTCTCCTGGCAGAACGTGCCGAACAACCGGTCCCAGATGATCAGGATCCCGCCGTAGTTCTTGTCGAGGTATTCGGGGTCCATGCCGTGGTGCACCCGGTGATGTGACGGCGTGTTGAAGAGGAATTCGATAGGCCGCCACATCGTGTGGATCCGCTCGGTGTGCACCCAGAACTGATAGATCAGGCTGACCGAAAAGCTGACGAAAACCATCCAGGGTGGAATTCCCAACAGCGGCAACGGTATCCACATCAGAATCTCGCCGCTGTTGTTCCACTTCTGGCGCAGGGCGGTCGCGAAATTGAAATACTGGCTGGAGTGGTGGGCCTGGTGGGTGGCCCAGATCAGCCGGACCCGGTGGGCGACGCGGTGATAGCAGTAATACAGCAGATCAATACCGAGGATCGCGATGACCCAGGTGTACCACTGGGTCGCGGGCAGGTGCCATGGCGCCAGGTAGGCATAGATCGCCGCATAGCCCAGCAGAGCCAGGAACTTCCAGCCGGCGGTGGTGGCGACCGAGACGAGCCCCATCGAGATGCTGGCCCACGAATCGCGGGCCAGGTAGGCCCCGGATGCCGGCCGAGCGGACCGCTCGATGTGTTCGAGCTTGCGCGCCGCCGTCCATTCCAGGATCAACAGCAACAGGAAAAACGGGATGGCGAACAACACCGGGTCGCGCATTTGCTCCGGCAGCATGGCCAGGAAATCCGCGATCGCATCCACAGCAGACACCATATGCCTTACCGCCGGCACCGCGCGGCTGGTCTAACCTGCGCGCAGCGTTCAGACTGTCGCTGATGAAGGCGATCGACCGTACGACGCTCACCCCCGGCCTGGCTCAGCGGTTGCTGCGCTCCACCGGCGTCCGCAACCGGCTGTTTCCCGCGGCGAAGCTCGACCAGTGGGCTGCTCACCCGAGACCGCCGTACGCCGGTCAGCCTTCCAAACGGGTGCTCAAGCGGATCCGGGTCGAGCGGGTGGACCTCGGCGGCCGCCCGGTGTACGAGGTCAGCCCGCGGCTGGTCGACCAAGACGCGCTCAGCGGTCATCTGTTGTATCTGCATGGGGGCGCCTACGTGCTCGACCTGCTCCCCCATTTCCACTGGCCGGCCATCGCCAAGCTGGCCAACACCTTGCGGCGCACGCTAACCGTGCCGATCTACCCGATCGCTCCCGAACACAGCTACCGCGAGGTGTTTCCATTTCTGCTGCAGACCTACCGGCGCCTGCTCGACGACCGTGAGCCGAATTCGATTGCCTTCATGGGTGATTCGGCTGGCGGCGGGATGGCCTTCGCGCTGTGTCACGCAGTACGCGACGCGGGGCTGGCGCAGCCGAGCGACGCGGTGCTGCTCTCGCCCTGGATGCACGTCGCGCTGCCCGACCCCGGCGTGACCGCCGTCGCCAAGATCGATCCATTGCTGAATCTGGACGATCTGCGCGCCGCGGGAATCCGCTATGCGGGCGGCGATCCGCTGGACACCCCGTTGGTCAGCCCGAGTGTCGGCCCGCTGACCGGACTCCCGCGGCTGACGGTGTTCACCGGAACCCACGATGTGCTCAACCCGGACGCCCGCGCCTTCCATGAGCGCGCGACGGCGCACGGACTCGACATCGGCTGGTACGAACGACCGGGCGGGATGCACGTGTGGATGCTGCTGCCCGGTCGGCACGGCGGTGAGACGCTCACCCAGATCCAGCAGGTGCTGAGCCCTTGAGCGACATCCTCGTCATTGGTTCGGGTTTCGCGGGCTTGTGGGCCGCGCTGGGCGCGGCTCGCCGCCTCGATGAACTAGGCGTGCCCGACGGAGCTGTCGGCATTACAGTGTTGAGCCGCAAGCCCTTCCACGATATCCGGGTCCGTAACTACGAGGCGGACCTGAGTGCGTGCCGTATCCCGCTCGCCGACGTGCTCGACCCCGCCGGCATCACCCATCTCGCGGCCGAAGTGACCGCGATCGACACCGATGCACGGGCCGTCACCACCTCGACGGGAACAGCACACCGCTACGACGGTCTGGTGTTGGCCTCGGGCAGTCAGGTCGTCAAGCCCGGTATCCCCGGCTTGCGAGACTTCGGGTTTGACGTCGACACCTACGACGGCGCCATGGCGTTGGCGCAACATCTACGCAGGCTGGCGAGCGGTCCGTCGACGCCCGCAGCGGCCACCGCCGTCGTGGTCGGCGGCGGGCTGACCGGCATCGAAACCGCCTGTGAGCTGCCCGGCCGGCTGGCCGCAGTGACCGACGCAATCGCGCCGCGAGTGCTACTCGTCGACCGGAACCCGTGGGTGGGGTCCGATATGGGCCCGTCGGCGCGCCCGGTGATCGAACAGGCTTTGTCCGAAAACGGTATTGAGACCAGGTTGGGGACGGGAGTCGCCGAAGTAACCCGGTGGGGCGTGTCCTTCTCCTCGGGAGAGCAGATCGACGCGGCGACAGTGGTCTGGTGCGCCGGCATGCGGGCCAGCCCGTTGACTGCGCAGCTGCCTGTGGCCGGTGATCGGCTCGGGCGGGTGCGGGTCGACGACTATCTTCAGGTGATCGGAGTGCCGGCGCTGTTCGCGGCCGGTGATGTCGCCGCCGCCATGATGGACGACGACCACCTGTCGGTGATGTCATGCCAGCACGGTCGACCAATGGGCCGCTACGCCGGTTACAACGTCGTCAGCGATCTGCTCGGCGAACCGATGCTGCCCCTTCGAATCCCTTGGTATGTCACAGTTCTCGACCTCGGAGCGGCCGGTGCCGTGTACACCGAAGGTTGGGACCGCCAGGTAGTGGCCTGTGGCAGTGAGGCCAAGTCGACGAAGCGGACCATCAATACCCAGCGGATCTATCCGCCCACACGCGGTGGCCGCGCGGCATTGCTGGCTGCTGCCGCACCAGATTTGCAGGGCCGGCCTGAAGTTGGCGGCTAATCGGGCTGCGGCGCGGGCGGCATCGGGTTGGCCTGGTCGCCGGCATACCAGTGCACCGCGTGCACACCCGGCTGCAGTGACAGTTCGGCGACGAGCCGCTCGAGCCGGGCCGGGGCGTGGCCGTCGCTGTACAGATAGGCGGTCAGCATGATGTCGTCGTCGGCGGCACGTCCGGTGTGGATGCCGCGCAGTGTGAAGTCGTTGCTGCTGGTGCGCTGCACGATCTGGGCGCGGGCGTATTTCTCGGACTTAGGGCGACAGATCAGCTGCAATTGGTACGGCTGCTCATCCTCGTCCTGTTCGACGACATTGTCACGGTCGATGAGGTGCCCCAACGGGCGTCCCAGCAGGTGAGTGGCCACGACGGTGCCGGTGGCGATCAGCGCGAACAGCAGGTGCCCGGCCGCGGCCAGTACGCCGACTGCGGCCGAACACCATAGGGTGGCAGCGGTGTTGAGCCCGCGCACGTTGAACCCCTCGCGCAGGATGACGCCTCCGCCGAGAAAGCCCACCCCTGATACCACATAGGACGCGACCCTGGTGGGGCTGGTGTCGTTGGTGGCGACCGCGTAGAGCACGAACAGGGTGGCGCCGGTGGCCACCAGCGCGTTGGTGCGCAGCCCAGCCATCCGCGCCTGCCACTGCCGCTCGAGTCCGATGAGCGCGCCGCAGCCCAGGCCTACGGCCAACCGCAGCGCGAAGTCGGCGGTGCTCAGCGTCTGCATCACACTCCCCTGTCGTCCCAACGTGTCGTTCTCAGTGTGGACGACGTTGACGCCGACCGCGCGCCGGGGCGATGACGATTACAGCGACTGTGGTTTGGCGGGTTTGCCCTTGCCGGACACGTGCACCGCGTGGACGCCCGGCTTTTTCGACAATTGCGCGAGCAAGCTCTCGAGCTGAGCGTGGTCAGTGTGCCAGTGCTGCACCGATTCCGGTTTCTGCGACATCTCCGCGAGCACGCGCTTGAGCTTGTCCGGCGTCTGGGCGTCGTTGCCGGCAGTGGGCCGGCCGACCTTGGCGGCGGGTCCGCCCAGAACTCTGGCGGGAGCGGCGCTGCCCAGCGCGCTGCCGGCCATCCCGGCCAGGGCCAGCGAGCCGAACAAACCGGCCGGGCCCTCCGCGATCACCGTTGGGGCGGCGCCCACACCGGTGCCCTGCAAAACGCTGGCCGCCAGGCGGATTGTCGGGGTGGCCGCGGCCCAGCTGGGGGGCACGGTCAGTGCTCCGACCATGCCCGCGTTGCCCATCCCCGCCGAGACGGCCGACGCTGCTGAGCCGGCGACACCCGCGACACCGGCGACATGTGTTGCCGTTCCGAGTCCCGCTGCCAGCGCTCCGGTTCCGGCGCTGGCGGATGCCGAGGTGATCGCCCGCACCGCTGCGGCGAGCCCGAATATCACGGTGATCAACACGTCGTTAGCCGGCAGGATCAGCTTCGGAATTGCTTCGATGTACGCGCTGATTTGGGACAGCGTGGGCGGATCGGCCAGCGGTGCTTGCAGGGCTTGCAGGGCTTGCGGTGTCGTGGACATCAGCTGCGACAGCGTGGTGTGCGTGCTGGCGCCGGTCGATTGAGCGGTCCCAGCGAGTTGGGTCAGCGCGCCGCCGGATTTCGCGACCTCCGGCGCCGCGGCAAACGGGGTCACTCTCGAGGCGGCCGCCGACTGACCGGCGTAGCTGTACATCGCCGCGGCGTCCTGGGCCCACATTTCGCCGTACTGAGCTTCGGTGGCCGCGATCGCCACTGTGTTCTGGCCGAAAATGTTTGTCGCTACCAGCGACGCGAGTTGGCTACGGTTGGCCGCGATCACGGGCGGAGGCACCATTGCGGCGAACGCGGTCTCGTAGGCGACCGCGGCCATCCGGGCCTGGATGGCGGTCTGCTCGGCTTGGGCCGCCGTGCTGTTCATCCACGCCGCATAAGGCGCTGCCGCGGTCATCATTGCGGCCGAGGACGGGCCTTGCCATGATTCTGCCGTCAGCCCGGAGACCGTGGCGCTGTATGCGGCCGCCGATGAACGCAGCTCTGCGGCCAGCCCGTCCCAGGCCGCTGCTGCGGTGACCATCGATCCCGAACCCGGGCCGGCGTAGATGCGAGCGGAATTGATCTCCGGTGGGAATGCCCCGAAATCCATTGCTAGTCCCCTTGCTTTGTGACGAGCATCGTCATTCGTCCGCCGGTAACACGATGATGGTTGCCGTCGTGGCGACATCAGCTCCGCCCATGGAGGCCGCAGCGGTGCCCCCTACCGAGCGGGCAACGCTGCCACCGGTACCGGCGACGGCACGGCCGGCCAGACTCGACAACGCCATCTGGCTGAAGAGACCTTCCGAACCCTCGGCCATGACGGCCGGGGCGGCTCCGAGGCCGCTGCCCGGCAGTACAAAGGCCGCCGGTCTGATCGCCGGCGCGGCGGCGGCCCAGCTTTGCGGCACCGACAGCTTGCCGACCATGCTGGCGTTGCCCATCCCGGCCGATACCGCCGACCCGACGCCAGTGGCCCCGAGTGCATGCGTCCCCGAACCGAGCTCGCCGGCCAATAGGCTGCCGCTGCCTGCGGCCGCTGACTTGGCGAGCGCAGTGGCAAGCGACTGGCCATTCATCGGCAGCAGGGTGCTCTGAAACGCCAAGAGGTAGGGCACGCCGGCGATTGGGAAATACGAAATGGGGGACGTCGGGCCGGTGATGAAATCCAAGAACGACGTGGGGGGATCCGCCGCCGGTGCCAACGGTGCGGCGAAGCTCTGCAGTGTTTTGGGTACCGCGGAGACCAGCTGCGACAGGCTGGTCTGGGTGTTTGCGCCCGCCGACCTGCCGACCGCCTGGGCGACCGTTGCACCCTGTGCGGTCAACCCGTCTGCCCTGGTGGTGTCCGGCGGTGGGGTGAACGGTGTCAACTCGGTGGCGCTTGCCGAAGCAGCGGCATAGCCGTACATCATCGCCGCGTCCTGCGCCCACATTTCGGAATAGTGGAATTCAGTGGCTGCAATCGCCGCGGTGTTCTGCCCCAGCAGGTTGGTGGCGATCAGCGTCATCAGCAGACTGCGGTTGGCGGCAATCACCGGCGGCGGCACGGTGGCCGCGAACGCGGTCTCATATGCGGCGGCCGCCGCTTTGGCCTGACTGGCGGTCTGCTCGGCCTGCGCCGCACTGGCACTCATCCACGCCACATATGGCGCGGCGGCCGCCGCCATCGCCAGCGACGTCGGGCCTTGCCACGCTCCGCCGGTGAGACCTTCGATCACCGACTGATAGGAGGAGGCCGTGGTGCCCAACTCGGTGGCCAGCCCGTCCCAGGCGGCCGCGGCGGCGATCATCGGCCCCGCCCCGGGGCCGAGGTACATGCGGCCGGAGATGATTTCCGGCGGTAACGCTCCGAAGTACATGTCTACTACCTTTCGGCCTTAGCTGGCGCAATCCCGGCCGGTGGTTGCGTGTCTCTGGTGAAACGTTGGCGGTCCTGTCGTTGAAGTATGTGCCGAGTCGATTGCTGCGGCTGGCTTTTCGTAGCCCGGGCCGTCGCGCTGCTTATCGCCGATGATCAGCGATCATTGTTCGGTTGAAGTTGCGGCAAAGTGACCGAACAATAAACCCTATTGGCAGGCGCCGGGTGTGTGACGATGGCACGCCGAAACCGTTGTGTAAATGTCTGCTGTAGGAAAAGCATGGCCGGTCAACTTCCCCGGAATCCGCCCCGGAACGGCTATGAGCCTCTGGTGCGCCATTGCCGATGCATGCGCCGTTGAAGATACCCGTCGACGTAGCTATTTCGGCGGAGTACGCCGAGTTCTAAAGTACGCCAAGGTATTTCGGCTGAGGCAGTCAGCGCTGACGTCACCGGACGCGGATAGCCGCCGCCGAAGCGGAATTCGAATTCATCGGCAGGGCATGCCATCTGCCGCACACCCTGTGGTGCAGCAGTGGACATTTTCGTCGCAGGCGTCCCGGATACGACGCGACGATCGGGACGTGCCATGAGCCGGTGTCAGGCCCAGCTGGAGCCGACGGCGGAGTCGGTGGAGGCCATGTTGTTGCCGGCGGTTTGGACTTTTTGGCCGTGGGTGTTGGCCTGTTCGTAGATCACCTGGAAGTTGCGGCCCAACTGCGTGATGAATTCCTGGCAGGCCACTGAGCCCGCACCGCCCCAAAAATCGCCGGCGGTAAGCACATCGCGGATGATGGCCTGGTGTTCGGCTTCTAGGGAGGCGGCCTGGGCGCGGATCAACGCGCCGTGGGCATCCACGTCCCCGAATTGGTAGTTAATAGTCATCTACGTCTCCTAACGTGAGGAAAAGCGTACGCAGCCGTCGCTGGCATGTGGCTGTTTAGCTGCTGAGGATTTGCTGTGAGCTCTGCTCTTGCTGCTCGTAGTTGTTGGCGTCGCGGATCAGCCCGTCGCGCACGCCATGGAGCATGTTGACGATGTTGCGAAACGCGGTGTTCATCTGGCCCATGGTGTCGTGCGAGGTCAGCTGGGCGGTCCCAGTCCAGCCGGCGCCGGCGATGTTTTGGGACGAGGCCCACATCTTGCGGGCCTCGTCCTCAACGGTCTGGGCGTGCACGTCGAAACGGCCCGCCATATCCCGCATCGCGTGCGGGTCAGTCATAAAGCGCGTAGGCATCTCAATGTCTCCTTTATGTGTGTATCTGGCGATGTGAATTCGTTCGCCGCTGTGTCAACCGGCGATCACCGGTCGAGCCATCACCGTCGGCTTGAAGCCGTATCGGGGTGCGGCAAAGCCGTAGCCGCGTGCGCCTGCACCCGCCATCGGCATGCCAGGCATGCCAGGCATGCCGCCCGGCTCGGCCGCCGGAACGGCGCCGGTCCAGCCGCTGGCCGGGAACCGCGCAAGGGCTGAGTTGGCCACCGGGGTAGCGGCGGTCCAGCCCTGCGGCACCGACAAGGAGCCGACCATCTTCGCCTGACCGATCCCCGCCGAAACGGCGCCGCTGCCGAAGCCGGCCGGTCCGATCGCGGATATCCCGGCACCCGGTGCCACGGCTGGGAGTCCGTCCAGCCCACCCAGAGCCAGCGGGTCGGCGGCGGCGATGGCCGCACCGCGGATCACGGCGGCATCCGCCCCGATCTGGGTGATACCAGCTATGCCCATCGGGCTGAAAGAACTACTCATCAAGTTGGTGAGTCCGTTCGTGATATCCCCGGGTTGGATACCGGTCCCGCCGAGAAGGCCCCCGAGCCCGGAACCCGATCCGGTGCCTGCCATCGGTGATGCCAGCCCCTGCAGAGTCGTCGGCATCGCGGTCACCAGCTGGGACAGCTGGGACTGCGTGCTGGCGCCGGCGGCTTGAGCACCCGCTGCCTGCTGCGCGACCAAGCCCGCAGGGTTGGTGTTGCGGCGCGGCGCATGGAAGGGGGTGACCTTCGAGGCTGCTGCCGACGATCCGGCATACCCGTACATCGCGGTCGCGTCCTGAGCCCACATTTCGCCGTAGTGGGCCTCGGTGGCCGCGATCGCCGGGGTGTTCTGCCCCAAAACGTTGGTCGCAACCAGCGAAGCCAGCTGCGTCCGGTTGGCCGCGACCACTGGCGGCGGCACCGTCATCGCGAATGCCGCTTCGTAGGCGCCAGCCGCTGCCTTGGCTTGCGCGGCGGTCTGTTCCGCTTGCGCGGCAGTCGTGCTCATCCACGTCGCGTACGGCGCGGCGGCGGCCGCCATCGATGCGGACGCCGGGCCCATCCACCCTTCGCTCGTCAGCCCGGCGATCACCGACTCATAGGCGGCGGCCGTCGAACGCAATTCGGCGGCCAGTCCCTGCCACGCGGATGCCGCGGCAAGCAGCGGGGCCGAGCCAGCTCCGGCATACATGCGCGCGGAGTTGAATTCTGGTGGGAATGCTCCGAAATCCATTGCTACACCCCTCCTTAACCGGCCGCGATCGCGTTGGCGGCTTCAGTGACCGCGTACGACCCGGCGCTGGCGCGCATGGTGGACACAAACATTTCGTGAATCGCCGCAGCCTGTGCGCTGACGACCTGATACAGCTGTGCGTGCGCAGCGAACTGCGCCGCGGTCAGCGCCGAGACCTCGTCAGCGGCGGCGGGAAACACCGCGCTTGTCGGGCCGGCGACGGCCGCGTTCTGCGCCGACATCGCAGAACCAATGCCCTGCAGGTTGCCGGCGGCCGCCGTCAACATCTCGGGCTGTGTGGTCAAAAAAGTCATCGGACTTCTCCTTCGGGGAGCAGGCCGAATCCAGCCGCCACGGTGGCATCAGGGCATGCCGAAACCACCCACGCCTAACGCGAAGACGTGCCTATCAGCTCAGTCGGGGCGAGCCGAATCAGATGGAGAAAACCGTGCCGGGGACGGATTCGAACGAAACGGTCATCGATCTCGGATAGGGACTATCACTGGGACTCAATCTCGCTCTCACCTCCTCGCGGCCAGGGCACACGGGGGTGCCGATACGGATGCACACAGGGATGAGGCGACCCGGCAATCGATACCGGGCGCGGCACCCCTCTCGTCAGAGCTTTGGCACTACACGGCGTATCCGGTTGTCCCGGAAGCCACTTGGGCTCAACCCTTAAGCCGGGAGGAGCTGTCCTGACCCTGGGCGTCTTTCGACGTTCGAGGTCAGTGGCCTATATCCGTGCAGACGCCTCACCTAGCGAGGTGCTTGCAGAGGCCATGGTGGCACCGGAATCGAGGCACGTCAACTTGCCTCGCCTGGAACCGCATGCGATAACGTCGGCGGTGGCTCGGTCAGAAGTTGCTGTGCAGTGCCGATACCGGGTGCGGTGTTGAGTCGGTGCTCGCCCGGGTGGTGGCGCTGAGCACCGCGTTCACCGTGCCGTCGACGACGGCGGTTACTCGTCAGGCTCGTCGTGAGCCAACTGGAAGTGTTTGCGAGCTGCTGAACAGCTGTGAGCGCTCCCGGGCCATGTCGCCGGGCAGCGCCATCAGCTTGCTCGCGCAGCAGAAAATCGTTCGGGCACGGGTGTTTTCGATCAGGCTCCCACTATCCGGCAGCCGGTGGATGTGCCATCACCATGGGACGGAATCCGTACCGGGGTGCAGCGAAACCGAACCCGCGTCCGGACGACCCCATCATCGGCATCCCCGGCATGCCGGGCGTCCCGGCCATCTCCCCCGCTACAGCCTGGGGGGCGGCGGTCCAGTTGGAGACCAATGACGCCGTCGCCGAGGGGGTCGTCGCCGGGGTAGCGGCCCAGCTCTGCGGGACCGATAACGACCCGACGAAAGTCGCCCGGCCCAGACCGGCGGCCACTGCGCCAGTCCCGCCTACTGGCGTGATTGCGGCTACCCCCGAACCCGGCACCAACGGCATGATCCCCGGTCCGAGCTCGCTCATACCGTCGATGCCGAGCCCGCCGGATGCGGCAGCGTGCATCACGGCGATGTCTGCGCCGGCCTGGGTGATGCCGGCCAGGCCCATCGGGCTAAACGAGCTGCTCATCAGGTTCGTCCCGGCGTTCAGGAAATCTCCGGGTCCTAGCCCCCCCGACACACCCGGTACCCCCGGGCTGGCGCCGGTGGTTGCCATCGGCGATGACAGGCTCTGCAACGCGTGAGGCATAACCGAAACCACTTGGGACAGCGACGATTGCACGCCGGAGCCGGACGCAGATCCAATGGACTGACCGACCGCCACGCCCTGTGCGGCCACGCCCGCCTGGTTCGTATTCTGCTGCGGCGGCGTGAACGGGTCCACCTTCGTGGCAACGGCCGAGGCGGCGGCATAACCGTACATTGCTCCAGCGTCCTGGGCCCACATTTCGCCGTAGTGTGCTTCGGTCGCTGCGATGGCCGGGGTGTTTTGGCCCAGCACGTTGGTCGCGACCAGCGACATCAACAAGCTGCGGTTGGCGGCGATCACCGGCGGCGGAACCGTCATCGCAAATGCCGCTTCATAAGCGGCCGCGGCCGCCCTGGCTTGGCCGGCCGTGTACTCGGCCTGCGCGGCAGTGGTACTCATCCATGCCGCATACGGCGCGGCAGCAGCCGCCATCGACGCCGAGCCGGCGCCCAGCCAGGTGTTGCCGGCAAGGCCGGAAATCACCGACGAGTAGGAAGCCGCGGCCGAACTGAGTTCGGTGGCCAAGCCATCCCAGGCCGATGCCGCCGCCATCAACGACCCAACACCACCGCCGGCATACATGCGGGCGGAGTTGAATTCTGGTGGGAATGCTCCGTAATCCATGGTGCCGCCCCACTAACCCGCAGCGACCGCGTTGGCGGCCTCGGTAGCGGCATACGAGCCGGCGCTGACGGACAGCGTGTTCACGAACATCTCGTGAACCGCCGCTGCCTGGGAACTGACGGCCTGGTACAACTGGGCGTGCGTCGCGAATTGCGCTGCGGTCAGCGCTGATACCTCGTCGGCCGCCGCGGGCACCACTGCCGTCGTCGGTCCGGCTGCAGCCGCGTTCTGCTCGGCGAGCCCCGCACCGATCCCCTGCAAATTGCCGGCCGCTGCAGACAGCATTTCCGGCTGTGTCGTCACGAAAGACATTTGGACTTCTCCTTACGGATAAGTCCGACCCGGTTACGGGCTTCGGTCGCTGTGCTGGTGGCGGTCTGCGTCAACGCCGATGTGCTCCGAAGGCGGAGAGATGGCCTGGCGCAAGCAGAGTCAGCCGGCGAATACGGTGCCGTGACCGGATCGGAGCGAAACGGTCATCGATTTCTGCTGGTTGTGACAAGGACTATCAAAAGGACTGACTTTCGCCCACCTCCTCACCGCCAACGCACAGCAGTGCCACCACAGCCGCACAAGAGTGAGTGAGCCCTCCGACGACGTCGTGCGCCGGAGGGCACCCCTCTCGTCAGAGCTTTGGCACCACACGGCGTATCCGGTTGGGCCGGAAGCCACTTGGGCTCAACCCTTAAGCCGGGAAGAGCTGTCCTGACCCTGGGCGTCTTTCGACGTTCGAGGTCAGTGGCCTATATCCGTGCAGACGCCTCACCTAGCGAGGTGCATGCAGCGTCATGGTGACACCGCGGCGGGAACGGGTCAATCGGTTTGGCAACCGCTGTGCGGCGCCGGGAGAACTCATTAGTCTGGATTGCTGCAGCCAGCCACGGCGCGGTACTGCAGGTAGTACAGACCGCGAGGAGAAAATCGCGTTGTCCTGCGGATATCTTCCTGAGAACATACTTTAGCGACGTGCAGCGGAGACCGTCTGCCAGTTGCGTCACAGTTAGCTGTCGACTTGCTGTGCGACAGCCGAGCGTCAGCGACTATGTGCTCTTCTTCTCGGCCACGGCCGCGCCGAGCCCCTCGGCGAGATCGTCGCGGGTCAACTCCTTGAACCGGCGCAGCTGGTCCTCGCTGAACTCGTCGAGCTCACTTGACAGCACCGCGTCCAGGTCTTCGTCGTCGAGGCGGAAACTGCGGTGATCACGAGCCTTTTCCACCACATTCCGTACGAAGCCCGCATTGCCGAGTACGTCAATACCCCGGATCAGATCGCCTTCCTCGGAGAGGTTTTCGTCGTCGTAGAACTTTGTGTACGACGGCAACAACACCTCGACCGCGTCGTCGGTGATCACGTCCTCGTTTTCCCGGCCCATCAGCTGGGTGAGCGCGATCAACTCCGGCGGTGTGTAACTGTAGAACTCGATCACCGTCGAAAACCGCCGCCGCAGACCCTGGTTCACCTCCAGCATGCGCTCCATCGCTTTGGCGTAGCCAGCCCCGAACACCACCAGCTCGTCGCGGTGATTCTCCATGTAAAGCAGCAATGTGTTGATGATCGCGTTGCCGTAAGCGTCACCCTGCGAGTAGCCACGCTCATGCAGGTTATGCATCTCATCGAAGAAGACGGCCCCGCCCAACGCCTCTTCGAGCATCTCCTCGGTGTTCTTCTCAGCGTCGGCCATGTAGCGACCCAGCAGCTTGGAGCGGCTCGTCTCCACCACCAACGGCTTACGCAGCACGGTCAGCCCGCACAGCTGCTTGGTGAACGCTCGCGCCACCGTGGTCTTGCCGGTGCCGGGCGGACCTAAAAGCAACGTGTGCCGCGACGAGATAGGCACGGGCAGACCCATTTTCGCGCGCGCCAGATTCACTTTGGTCGTCGACTTGATCAGTTTGATTTCGCGTTTGGCCTGTTCCATGCCCAACATCGCATTGAGCTCCGCATCGCCTTCAGCCAAGTACTTCTTGGCCATCTCGGCGTGTCGGGCCGCTTCGGCCTGCTCGCGGGTCGGCGCGCTGTCGGGATCCCACGGGTCTGTCCGCGCCTCGATGGTTTCCGGGTCGGTCAGCACCAGCCGATAGTTGGGGTTGTCCAATGCTTCACGGGCCGGGGCGAACTTGGCGTCACGCGAATAGACGCGCCGCAGCATCTCGACGGCCTCGTCCTCGCGGCCCAAGTGCCGCAGGCACATTCCCTTGGTGTACATGGCGACGTTGGCCGCGTTGGGCACCCGGTCGCCCTCGATCGCTTCTTGGGCACGGTGGGTGGCTTCCTCGAAGACTCCCAGCGACGCCAACGCCGTCGTAGCCATCGCCGCCCCGGCGGCCTTCAACTCGGGATGACGCCACTGCGTGGACGGCGGAAACTGAGTCAGCACATCGGGCCAACGGCCGGTGCGGAAATACAGCACGCCACGGACATAGGCGATCAGCTCGGCGTCGAAGGCATGCCGTGGTTCCGTCTGATCGAGCAGCCGTGCGGCGTCCTCATAGCGTTTCGCGTCGACCAGGGCGGCGGCGTAGGCAGCCGCCAGTGATTCCACGCTGGTGACGGCCAGTCGCAGAAACAGCCCGTCGGACACCTCGGGGCGAAACTCCAAGTCCGACAGACCCAGGCGGCGGATCTCCCAGCCGAACGTCTTCGCGGTTTCCCAGGAATTGGTGAGTACCTCGAGATCCTGCTCACCGGCCAGCACCCGAGCCAACCAGGCATCGCACATGTCGGGGTCGAGGCGGCTCGCGGTGGTGAACATCTGCAGCGCCACCTGCGGATTGTTGCTGGGCTGTAGGCCGTTTACGGAGACGCCAGACGCCAGCAGGCCAGCAACCATCGCGTTACGGGCATCCGTCGCGGCGGCCTGCGGCCTGGTCATTGCGACGTCCCGGCGCCGCTCACCGGGTACGGCGGAGCGACCGCGTCAATCGCGACCGTGACTGATTCGTCGTCGCTCAGCACCCGGCTTGACATCATCAGCGCCGGACCTGCCATGGGGGCCGGCAAGCTGGCGCGCACCGCGTGCAATTGACGTCCGGTGAGTCGATTCAGCCCGCTCCACATACTTTTTGGTAGGCGTTTGTCGCTGTGATAGCGCACGAATGCCGACACGTCGATGCCGCCGCGTCGCGGGGTGAGCCGGACCGTCACCACGGTGACGTCGGTGTCGGCGAGCCACAGCTCGTCCAGCATGGTCTCGGTGATGTCGGCCGGCGACACCCAAAAGCTCGTCACGTACACGTCAGCGCACTTGAGGAAGCGCCAGTACGGCCGAATCTGGTCGGGGTCCAGGCCCGCCAACAGCGCGTCGTCGACATCGGCGATCTCGGCGGCGGTAAGGATGCGGGCCATGCAGCGCCGCCCGTCGAGGTCTTGAGTGAGCCGCTCGGTGGCCGCCGCCAGCGTCGAGGCCAGCGAATCGCGCGCGGCCACCGCCGCCACGTTGTGTTGCGGGTCCATCCGCAGCACGATCCAGGTCCTGCGGTCCTCGAGCGGGCGTTGGTTCTCCCCGGCCTCGAGATCGTCTTGACTGGCCGACGCCC
Organism: Mycobacterium sp. NGS51; assembly: GCF_059812525.1. Lineage (NCBI taxonomy): Bacteria > Bacillati > Actinomycetota > Actinomycetes > Mycobacteriales > Mycobacteriaceae > Mycobacterium > Mycobacterium sp. NGS51. The sequence goes on along the minus strand of NZ_JCALCV010000012.1, from coordinate 84,771 downwards.
ATTCGCCGGGGCCCTTGGGCCCCTGCCGTTCGCCCACCGAGACGATGTCGACGCCGTCCAACCGAACGTCGAACTGCCGCAAGGCCGAAGCGACCGCCTCCAGCGGTAGCGCGCCGGGTGAGCCGGCCCGCTGGCGATGTCGGCCCGATGGTGCGTCGGCGGGCCCTTCCACCGCGATCACCGTCACCAGCCGACCGTCGTATTCACGAATTCCGACCACGTCCCGGCCAAACCGGCGCTGGTGATCGATCGCCGGCGTGCATCCGGCCACCAGGGCTTCCGGATCGGCATACCAATTACGCACCCGCGCAACAGGTGCCGCGGCGAGCGGGATGCCCCGATACGTCACGATCGCGACGATTGTGACCAGCACCGCGACACCGACGCCCACCCACCACGCGACATGGTTTTTCTGCCAGGCGTCCGGGCAATGACTGGCGATCGCCAGCACCGCGACGTCGATGAGAAACACCGCGGTGATCCGCGCCCACGACAGGGCCAGCCCGAACCGTCGCTCCGCCTTCATCGCTCCCTCGCCGACCGTCGCATCAATTTCGCACTCCCGAATATCGCTCCCACCAGCAGCACCGCCGCAGCCAGTCCGCCAGCGGCCACCCAAACCGGCGTCATGTTGCGCTCGGGGGGCGGTGGCGGCAGTTTCAGCGGCGACGACAACTCCTTGGGCTTCACCGGACCATCTGGAACGTCCCAGGTCAGTGCCGCGACCGGGTCCACCACACCATGTCCGATCTGGTTGTCCACGCCCCGCGCCGGCGCCCTGGCCGTGCGGATCAATCGGTTGATGATCTGATGCGACGACAGCTCGGGATACTTGGCCCGAACCAGCGCCGCTACTCCGGAGACGATCGCGGTCGAAAAACTGGTGCCGGTCGGCACCAACAGCGTGTTATCCGGACCGTCGATCGCGTTGACCAAGCTGTCCTCTCGCGGCGAGAGTCCGACGATGTCGGTGCCGGGTGCTGCGATGGACACCCACGGCCCGGCCACGCTCGTTTTGTCCAGCGGCGCGCCAGCGGCATCAACGGCGCCCACGGTCAGGACATACTCGTCGAACCATGCCGGCGTCACTACAGTTGTCACGCCGTTCCAATCACGGGGATCGTTGGGCCGCAAGGGATCATAGAGCGGATTCTGTTTGCAGTCCTTCTGACTGGTGTCGCCGGCGGCAGCGACGATCACCGCGTCCTTGTCAACCGCCGCATAACGCACAGCGGCGCCCAGGTCGGCCTGATCGAGGACGCTGCGCGCGCTCATGCACAGCACCTGAGAGATGTTGATTACCGAGGCACCCATGTTGGCCGCATGCACGATCGCTCGGGCCATGGTCCGGATGTTGTCCATCTTCTGCCGGGTCTGCGGATCCTCATCGCCGGTAAACGCATCCTTGAGACCGAACGCCTGGCTGGACTGCCGGATCGAGATCAAGTCGACGTCGGGAGCGATGCCGCTGAACGCGTCAGTCGGTTGTCCCGGCGGCGGTTGGTTGGGGGCAGCCGGGCGCGGCTGGTCGACGGCGCGGAAACGCCCGCCGCCGGTATAGCCCGGCGCGACGAACTTTCCGTGCTGCCGGTTGACCGCCGGGGCTTTCGGGGGTGCCGGCATCCACGGGAATGCCGGCTGCGCGGGCTCCTCGGGCGGCGGCGGAACCATAGTCACCGTCTGAGGCGGTGGAGGCGGTACCGACAATGTGATGGTTTGTGGCGGCGGCGCAGGGGGCGGCGGTTCGTTGGTGGGCACCGGAAGCGGCTTGCGCTCTGGCGGAGGCGCCGGGGCTACGCCGCTGGCCGGGGTGGCGGCGATCATCGACGCCACGAGTGTGCCGTGCGCGTCGCAGTCCGACAGCCCGTCGCCGCCGGCCATCACGTAGTCGCCGCCGCCCGCCAGGCGCGGCAGTCTCGGGTGCGGCGTCACCCCGGTGTCGATGACGGCGACCTTCACCCCGCCGCCACGGCCGAACCGCCAGGCTTCGGGCAGGTTCAGCATGTCCATGTACTTCGGCTGGATCCGAAAGTCGGTGTCGGGCAACACGCCAACCTCGGTGCAGTACGACGTTTGCCGCATCGGCTGTTCGGGTCCGGGGGGACTGTCGGGCGGCACTGCCGCGGGGTCGATCGCCGGCGGAGCGATCGCGTACGCCGCTGGTGAACCTGCCAAAGCCGCCGAGGCCACGATGAGCGTGGTGGCAGCCAGCGCTGCCGTACGGCTACCGATACCGGATCGCTGCATAGACATTCATCAACCACAATGCCAGCGGGAATATCGGCATCAGGCACAGGTACTCGATCCACTCCACGAATTTGCGGAACAGCGGGCTGTAGATCGTGTTGGGCACAACCGCCGCGGCGGTCAACCCGGCGGCCGGCAACAGCACCAAGATTCCCGCGCCTACCGACACCGACAGTGGTGAAGACAACACCAGCACATACCGCCCCACCACGGCCGCCACGATGATGACGGCGGTCAAGGCCAGCGTGATCGCCTGCCAGCGATCCACATAGGAGCGTCCACGCAACAGCAGGAAACCGGCAGTGGAGGCGGCCAGCAGTACCGGCAGCCAGCGCTGACCGGTGTGCGGGTCGCACAGTCCGGCCAGGCACACCACCACCAGCACGCCCAGCCCCACCAGCAGACCGGTCAAAAACGCCCGGGCGCGCTGAGCGCGCAACACCACGTCGCGCACCGAGGACGGGCCTTCCAGGGTCGGACGTCCACTGCCGGAGAGGACCACCGTGGTCGGCAGATCGGGCCGAGCCTCGAACACCCAGCGACTGGTGGCAGAAGGAAAAACCGGCAGCCGGATACCGGACAGCCAGCGTGACAGCGATGGCGCAGCGTGATACCCGATCACACAGGCAAGCAGCAGACACGACATCAGCGTTACCGCACCGGTCAACAGCAGCATGCGTGCCAGGCTGGCCACCGTGGCGGCAACACAGATGGTGATGATCGCGGTGTAGAGGCCCAGCCGCCGACCGGTGAACCGCAGCGCAAGCACCGACCCGACGCCGACGACCGCGAAACCCAGCACCGCATGCGGTGCCCCTACCGGTCCAGGTGGCGCCGCCGCGGCCGCCACCGCCAGCGGCGCCAGCCCGCTGACCAGGATCATGTCGCCCACCCGGCGTTCGGACACCGACGTCGAACGCATCAACACCAGCGTCGCCACCGTCAGCACCAGCACCGCAACCACCGCGGCGTAGCTGGCTGTCAGCCAGGAATCATCCCGCCACCGCCACCACCCCAGCGCGGCCGCGGCGAGCAGCACTCCCACCGACAACATCGCGGCGCCGACTTGCACCGCGACAACCGGATCGATGGCTGCGAACCGTTTGGACAGGTTCACCGACACCGCCGTCGAGATGTGCTCGATCACCTGTGATCGGTGCTCGGTGTCCTCGATGAACCGCAGCCATAGCCGGTCGCCGTCGAAGACGTCCTGCTCGGTCAGGGACTGCGCGGACCGCAAAGGGGTGCCGTCGATCAGGCACAACATCCAGCGGCCGCGTCCGGTGGCCTCTAGCGGTGCCACATCGAGTTCGCGCAGCCGGTTGTTGACGACCTTCAGCAATGGGTCGACCATGACCGACACCGGAGCATTGGCGTCCAGCAGCACGCCGATCTGCACATCGGCGGCCATGATGGCGATCACCGCCGCTTGAGGTGAGGAAACCGCCTCAGCGCCCGATTGCTGCGCTTCGGCCACCACCGCGGTCATAGTGCTGCCCCTTTGTCGACGAATTCTGAGTTCATGTGCCTTGCCTCGCTATTAAATTGCGACGCTCGTCCCAATTGTTGAGCCAATTCTAGAGCATTTCCCCAAATCTGCATCTCGAGTGATTGCTTACCCGAAAACCCTTGGTGTAGGTCGGTTTTCCGCGGGATTGTTAAACTCTGCGATGCGTTTTCCACTCGCCATACGGCAGCGTTTCTAAAACGGTCTTGACTCCGACTTGCACCAACTGTGGGGTGGCCGGACAGATCGCCAGCCACGCCTCGCCCGACCCGGCTGTGCGGGCTTGCTGGTACATCGCGATGCGCCCGCCCGATCCGTCCTTCAGCGACAGCACCGACGCGCTTGGCGCTCGGGCGTCGTCGCGGTATTGCCGCGCGTAGACCGCGGCCTCGGCCGCGGGGTCCGACAGCGCCTGTCCAAGGGCGGCCACAGTGGCCGCGCTGATGCCCAGTCGACGCAGGTCGCCGCCGGAGAAGACGTTGAACCCTGCGCCCTGCCATGCCTTCGTCGCTTCCAGCATTTCCTCGAGCGGTACGTTGACGGCGTTGATCGCCGCAGGGTCGGCATGGTGAATCGACTCCAGTCCGTCAAAGACCAGTGCGGCGATCGAGGCGGTATCGGCGATCGCCACATCGTCGACGGTGATGTCATTGGCGACGCGTACCGCCGAGACCCAATGTTGGCCGCGCCGGGCCAGCACCACCCGGAATTCGTTGTCCGGGATGTCCCGGGATCCGACCGGCTGCTCTTCGCCTTCCTCGGTCGGCTCGTTGACGCCGTAGAGCAGTTTGCCCCGGGACAGCAGCACGACGATTTCCAAGTCGGGTGCGGCCAGCACCCGCAACCGGGCGGCGACCTGCTCATCAACCGTCTCGCCGGTGACGATGCCCTCTTGGCGCATCACCGCCATCCCGGGGTGCTCGTTGAGCCAATCGTTGGAATCGGTGGAGACGTAGGGCCGGCAGCGCAGCTCGGGCGCGACGTGCCGGATATCCAGCAGCGCCTGGAGCATCCAGAAACCCTCGACGTTGACGGTGATGTCGGTGCGGGTGCCCTGTTGGTCCATCGTTACTTTCGGGTCGCTGTGGTTAAAGACCGCAGGACGCGGCAGCACACACCGACTCGGGTGTGCTGCCGCGCCTGGGGTTGAGTACTTAGGCCCAGCTGGAGCCGACGGCGCTGTCGGTGCTGGCCATGTTGTTGCCGGCGGTTTGCACCTTTTGACCGTGGGCGTTGGCCTGTTCGTAGATCACCTGGAAGTTGCGGCCCAACTGGGTGATGAACTCCTGGCAGGCCACCGAGCCCGCGCCGCCCCAAAAGTCGCCGGCAGCAAGCACATCGCGGATGATGGCCTGGTGCTCGGCTTCCAGGGAGGCGGCCTGAGCGCGGATCAGCGCGCCGTGGGCATCCACGTCGCCGAACTGGTAGTTGATCGTCATGACAAGTGTTCTCCTAACGTGTGAAAGCTTACGCAGCCACGGCTGTCGCCGCAGCGGGTCAACTGCTCAGAATCTGCTGCGATGCCTGCTCTTGCTGTTCGTAGTTGTTGGCGTCGCGGATCAGCCCGTCGCGCACGCCGTGCAGCATGTTGACGATGTTGCGAAACGCGGTGTTCATCTGGCCCATGGTGTCGTGAGAGGTCAGCTGGGCGGTTCCGCCCCAGCCGGCTCCGGCGATGTTCTGCGAGGACGCCCACATTTTGCGGGCTTCGTCTTCGACGGTCTGGGCGTGCACATCAAAACGGCCCGCCATGTCCCGCATCGCGTGCGGGTCAGTCATAAAGCGCGTGGTCACCTGAAGTTCTCCTTAGTAAGTAGTGATCTGCGATGGACGTTGTGGTAGCCGGGGCCGGCTGCGCGGTGGCGCAACCGCCGGCCTGAAACACACGGATCAGCCCCCCTTTCCCGCTAGCCGGCCGCCGGCGAGTGTGGCACTACGACAGGACGCATATCGAACCGCGGAGTAGCGCCCGTGGGCGTGCCGGCGCGCGCCGCGTTGGCAAGCATCGGCATCCCACCGAGCATGCTCGGGTTACCTGATCCGACCGAGGAGGCGCCGAGGCCCGCGCCCGGCAACGCGGAGGTGCCCGCGCCGATGTTCGGGGCTGCGGCGGCCCAGGTCTGGGGTACCGACAGTGGCCCGATCGTGCCGGCGCGGCCCAACCCCGCCGACACCGCCGATCCGGCGTTACCAAGGCCGGACAGGCCGCTCAGACCGCCGGTGCCCGAACTGAGCGCCGGCGCCATGGCCGCAGCCGCACCGCTGGCGGCAGTGGTCGACCCGCTGAAAGCCTTCGAGAGCCCATTCATCGAATTGCCCAGCGAGAGCAGGTAACTACTGTTCTGCGGGACCATCGTGGCGTAGCCCAGGGCCTCTTTGAGGGACAGCGGCGACCCGGATGACGACGACGCAAGCTGTTGCAGGGCGCCGGTAGGCGCTGTGGCCATCGACGCAGTCGTCTGCGCATGGGTACCGGCTGAGACCGCGGAGGCATTGCCGACTGCGGCGGCTTGAGCAGCGGCCGCAGTCGGGTTGGTGTTCTGCGCCGGCGGGGCGAACGGGGTGAACTTCCAGGTCGCCGCCGACGCACCGGCGTAGACATGCATGGCGGTGGCGTCCTGGGCCCACATTTCGGCGTAATGCGCTTCGGTCGCCGCGATCGCCGGAGTGTTCTGCCCGAGGATGTTCGTCGCGATCAGTGACATCAACTGAGCACGGTTGGCCGCAATCACCGGCGGTGGCACGGTAGCCGCGAAGGCGGCCTCATACGCGACCGCTGCTGCCCTGGCCTGGTTGGCGGTCTGCTCAGCCTGGGTGGCGGTGGCCGTCAGCCACGTGACGTACGGTGCGGCCGCCGCTGACATCGACGTCGCGGCCGGACCGGTCCAGGGCCCGGCCGTCAGCCCGGAGATCACCGAGCCGTAGGACCCGGCTGTGGAATGCAGCTCGGCGGCCACCCCGTCCCAGGCCGATGCGGCGGTCAGCAGCGGTGCAGGACCCGGACCGGCGTACATCCGACCGGAGTTGACCTCCGGAGGCAGTACCCCGAAATCGAAGAACATTTCGAAACCTCGGGTCGCCTAACCCGCCGCGACCGCGTTGGCTGCCTCGGTGGCCGCGTACGACCCGGCGCTAGTGCCCAGCGTGTTGACGAACATCTCGTGGATCGCCTGCGCCTGAGCGCTCACCGCCTGGTACATCTGGGCGTGTGCGGCGAACTGCGCAGCCGTCAGGGCCGAGACCTCATCGGCTGCTGCGGGAATCACACCCGTTGTTGGGGCCGCTGCGGCCGCATTTTGCGCGCTCATAGCCGAGCCGATGCCCGTCAGGTTGCCGGCCGCCGCTGTGAGCGCCTCCGGCTGTGTCGTCACGAACGACATTTCCTATCTCCTTCTAGCAAGCGTCAGCAATCGCTTCCGTGCCTGAGCGTAGATGGCTTTAACCCCCGACGCCGCCCGCGACGGCCGGTGTTGGCAAGTGTTTACCTGACAGCACCAAATGTTCATCTTCAGTAACGGTGCAGTAACAGCCTGCGCTCGGGAATAGCTGGTTCGCCGACCAAACGATGGCCCGACCTGCGCGAACGCTTTAGTCCGAGTTAGCCAGCAACTCCGGCGGCAGTCGCGCCGCGTCGGCATCGCGTGGCAACAGGAAGGCACGGCGCCTCCGCGCGCCATAAAAATCTTGCCGCGAAAAAGGCGCCATCGCGAAAGTCGTTGTACATGAGCTCAGCAACCAATGCGTCTCGGCAGGCGAGTACCGCAGGGCTGGCCGACTGCTGAGCGCAACGAGCCCGCGTTGGAGGAGGCCTGCCCACGCCGCGCACCTGATTCCCCGGGTGGCCGTCCGTGATGCCGGCCGAGAGGACGCCATGGGTATCGTGCGCTCGAGAATCAGTCGGCGTGTCAGTCGACGAGATCAAGCAGCGCCCTTCTGGCGCAGGATGGGCAGCACACCCTCGGCGAACCAGTACGCCTCTTCCAAGTGCGGGTAGCCCGACAGGATGAACTCGTCAAAACCCAGCGAGTGGTACTCCCAAATCAGGTTGGCGACCTCTTCGTGGTTGCCGACCAGCGCAGTCCCAGCGCCACCGCGTACCAGTCCGACCCCGGCCCACAGATTCGGGTAGATCTCCAACTGGTCGACCCGGCCGCCGTGCAGCGCGGTCATCCGGCGCTGGCCTTCCGATTCCGAGCGGGAATGCAGCGCTGTCGCGTTGGTGATCTGCTCGGGTGTGAGTTCTTTGACAAGTTCCTCGGCCACCGCCCACGCCGCCGCCGAGGTGTCGCGGCTGATGGTGTGCAGCCGGATCCCGAATCGGACGCGGCGGCCGCGGGCTTCGCCCAATGCCCGCACCTTCGCGATCTTCTCGGCGGCGGACTGGGGTGGTTCACCCCAGGTCAGGTACACGTCGACGAACTCCGCGGCGACCGGCAGCGCAGCCGCCGAAGAGCCACCGAAGTAGATCTGCGGCAGTGGATCCGGCGGCGCCGACACCCGCGCGTCTTGAACCTTGTAATAGCTGCCAGTGAAGTCAACGGACTCCTGCCGCCACACCGCGTTCACAATATGAAGGAATTCGGCGGTCCGGGCATAGCGCTCATCGTGGCCGAGCCAGTCACCGAAGCGGCGCTGCTCGCGGTCGTCGCCGCCGCTGACGATGTTGAGCAGCACACGTCCCTCGGACAGCCGTTGCAGCGTCGCGGTCTGCTGCGCGGCCAAGGTGGGCGGCACCAACCCCGGACGGAACGCGACAAGAAACTTCAGCCGCTCGGTTTCGGATAGCAGCGCCGAAGCCGCCAACCAGGCGTCCTCGCACCAGGTCCCGGTCGGGGTCAGCACCCCTTCATAACCGAGCCGATCGGCCGCCCGCGCCACCTCGGCCAGATACCGACGGCTGGGCTCGCGATAGCCCTCCGGAACCGTGTGGTGCGACGAGGCGTGCGATGCCCCCACAATGAAGCGGCCGTCGCCGTTGGTGGGCAGGAACCAAAAGAACTTTGCCGGCATCTGTCTTTAACTCCTCAGTTTGTGATGGCCAGGTTTGGCCACAGCGCCTCGTTGAATCGGCGATCTACCCAGTCGGCGAATTTCGGCGACGACTGGAGCTGACCCGACGCCGCGAAAAGGTCAGCCAATCGCTGTTGGGAGGCGATCACGTCATCGCCGAGTTCGGTCGGCAGCTGCAGGCTGCGGCCTTGCGCTATCGCCGCAACATGCAAGTCCAGCCCGACGTCGGTGGCATAGCTGGCGGCCCATTGCTGCGGGTGGGCCCTCGCCCATTGGGCGGCTTTCTCGAAGCGGATCAACAGGTCCGTCAGCGCGGTGTTGCGCTTCGGATCGGCCAACGCCGAATCGGAGGCGATGCCAAACCAGTCGCCGTTGGTAACGCCCTGGGCTTCGGCGATGCTGCGCACCGAAATCTGCTGCTCGGCCTGGGCGGTGTAGGGATCCCAAATCGCCCACGCATCGCCCTGCTGCTGCGTAAATGCCGTCAGTGCGTCGGCGGGTTGCAAGAACACGAGTTTCACATCGGATGGCTGCAATCCGGCCTTGTCGAGTTGGGCGAGCACGTTGCCGTGGGCTGAGCTGCCCTTGGCGACGAGGATGGTCTTACCGCGCAGGCCGGCTACCGATGTGATCGGTGAATCGGCGTGTACCAGAATGCGGTTGCCGGCTCCGCCGCCGCCGTAGGCGGAGACTACTTTGATTTTCGCCATGCTCGCAGCACCGAAAATCGGCGGCATATTGCCGCAGATCGCGAAGTCGATCTTCCCTGCGGTGGCTGCCTCGACCTGCGGCGGCCCGGACGTAAATATCGGAAACGCCACGTTGTACGGCACGTTGTCGAGCTGTCCGGCAGCGCGCAGCAGCGATTCCGTGCGGCCCTGCTGATCGCCGACTTGCAACGTCAGGTCAGCCAGCTCGGACAGCGGCACGCTGGCCGGCGCCTGGCTGGACCTTGAATGGTCTTGCCGCGATACACATCCGGTAACCAGCACGCTCAGCACCGCGGTGAGCGCAACCAACACGCGCCACTTGCTTGGCATCATGATCACGAGATCCGCACGCCGAGCCGCTCGAGCAGCTCGGTGCGGTAGTGCTCGGTGTGGGCGCCTGGTTGGTTGACTGAGCGACGCGGGCCCTCGATTGCCAGCGTGTGGATGATGCGGCCCTGCTCGAGGACCAGCACGCGGTCGGCCAGCGCGACGGCTTCGTCGACGTCGTGGGTTACCAGCACGACACCAAACCCGTGTCGATGCCACAGGTCGAGCAGCAGTGTGTGCATCGTCAACCGAGTCAATGCGTCGAGCGCCCCGAGCGGCTCGTCGAGGAGCAGCAGCGCAGGTTCGGCCACCAGTGCCCGGGCCAGCGAAACTCGTTGCGCCTGACCGCCTGACAGGGTCAGCGGCCACACGCGGCCGCGGTCGGCCAGCCCGACGTCGGCGAGTGCCCGCTCGGCGCGTTGCCGGATCTGGGTTGCGGGCAGTCGACTGCGGGTCAGTCCGTAGCCGACATTGCTCCGCACATCGCGCCACGGGAACAGCCGCGGCTCCTGGAAGGCCAGCGTGGGCGCGCCGGCCGTTACCCGATCGCCGGTGTGATCGCTCGAGAGCCCGGCCAGCACGCGCAGCACCGTCGATTTGCCTGAGCCGCTTCGGCCGACCAGCGCGACGATCTCGCCGCGTCCCACCTGCATCGAGACATCGACCAGCACATGATTGCGGCCGTACCACTTGTCGACGTGATACAGCGCTCCGGCGACTTCGCTATCTACCGAGGGGTGTGGGCCAGATTCCACAATGACTGTCACACTTGACCCTTCACTGTCGGTAGCGCAGCGCGCGTCGTTCCAGGATGCGGACCATGGCATCGGTGACAATGCCCAGCAGCGCGTAAATGATCAGACCGAAAATGATGATGTCGATGCGCAAGAAGTCACGGGCGTTGTTGATCAAGAACCCGATGCCTTTGTCGGCGTTGATCTGCTCGGCGACAATCAATGACAGCCAAGCGATCGCCAATGACTGGCGCAGACCAACCAGCACCTGTGGTGCGGCACTCGGCGCAATGATCCGGACAAACCGTTGCCAGAATGAAAAGCCAAGCACCTGAGCGGTTTCGAGTAGTCTCGCGTCGACCTGGCGGATCGCCGAATAACTGTTGAGGTACAGCGGGAAAATCACTCCCAAGGCGACCAGCAGCACCTTGGGCAGTTCGCCGATACCGAACCACAGGATAAACAGTGGTATCAGGCCCAGGTGCGGCAGCGCACGGATCATCTGCATCGGGGGGTCGAGGATCGATTCGAGCCAGCGGGACAGCCCGGTTGCGGTGCCCAGTACAACGCCGATCGTTCCGCCCAGCAGCAGCCCTTCGACTACTCGCGACCCGGATACCTGCAGCGCAGCCCCGAGCTGCCCGGCGCGGGCCAGCTCCACACCGGCCTCGAGGATGAGCGAAGGCGCCGGCAACACGTCTTGGGGTATCAACCCACGGCCTGGCCGGCTGGATTTGTGGTCTGCTGCGGCGAGGTGAACGGCGTCACCTTTGCGGCGGCCGCCGAGTGGCCGGAATAGCCGTACATCGCAGCGGTGTCCTGAGCCCACATCTCGCCGTATTGCGCTTCGGTGGCGGCGATCGCAGGGCCTTCGCCGGCTAACGCGCTACTCGATAGCCCATCGCGTCAACGACATTGAGCAGCGGCCGGTGACCGTCGCTTGTTCGGCGACGTTAGATGACCATCCGCGGATGCGCCTCCGCGCGGACCCAATTACGGATCCCGGTAGCTGCTGCTTGTGCGGGGCGGCGATTACTGACCACACCTTCGGGAAAGGTCCGTCGAAGAGGACGACCTGCACGAACGGTCAGGATTCTGCCGTCGCAGCATCGGCGCTGGCACCGCCGGCAGCCACTTTCAACTCCGATCCGCGAGTAAGAATCTCGCCGCGGATAACTCCGGGCCTCGGCGGCGGGACCGCCCTATCCGGCGAACGGGGGCCGCACCATGACCGTGGGGCGGAAGCCGTACCGCGGGCCGGCCCCGGCTGCACCGCCCCCGGCACCCGCTAATGGCATGCCGCCCAACAGGTTCCCGGCACCGGCCATGTCCGGTGCTGCACTGACGCTGCTGAGTGGCAGCGGTGCGGCAGTGCCGTTCAGCGCTGGTGCCGCACCCGCCCACGACGAGGGCACGGACAGGCCACCGACCGAGGCTGCGTTGCCCAATCCGGCAGACACCGGGGCTCCGCCGCCAATGCCGCCCAGCAGGCCGCCCAAGCCCGGGAGCCCGGCCGCTGCCTTGGCTCCATCAGTGGCGGCCTTGGCCGCCGATGCGGCTGGCGCAAGCGCCTTCCCCACCGACAGCATCGAGTTCGCGATACCGGTGCCGAAATACGGCAAACCCAACGTGTTATAGATGGGGCCAATGTATTTCGTCCACAGGTCCAAAATGCCTGTCGATCCGGATCCGCCGAGCAGCCCGCCCAGGATTCCACCGGCCCCGGATGTGGACGAGCCCGACGACGCCGCGGACTGCAACGGCGATGCGAGTCCCTGCAAGGCCTTAGGCGTCGTAGAGATCATCTGGGACATCTGAGTTCCGGCCGCGGTGCCGGTGGCATGGGCGACCGCGGCGGCTTGTGTCGCTTGGCCGGCCGGGTTGGCGGTGGGCGGCGGCGCGACGAACGGTGTCACCTTCGCCGCAGCCGCCGAGTGGCCCGCATAGCCGTACATCGCGGCGGCGTCCTGGGCCCACATCTCACCGTACTGAGCCTCGGTGGCCGAGATGGCGGGCGTGTTCTGACCCAACAGGTTTGTCGAGACCAGCGACGCCAGTTGAGCGCGATTAGCGGCGACGACCGGTGGGGGCACCGTCATCGCGTACGCGGTTTCATACGCAGCCGCCGCCGAGCTGGCCTGGGTGGCCGCCTGCTCGGCTTGGACGGCGGTTGCGCTCATCCACTGCACATAGGGAGCGGCTGCTGTTGCCATCGACGTCGACGCGAGGCCGGTCCACTCTTCGGTGGACAGCCTGGTGATGACGCTCTCGTATCCGGTGGCGGCCGAGTTCAGCTCAGCGGCAAGCGCATTCCATGCCGAGGCGGCCGCCACCATCGGCGTCGACCCGGCACCGGCGTACATCCGCGCCGAATTGATCTCCGGTGGTAAGGCCCCGAAATCCATGTCTGTTCCCCTCAGCCGGCCGCGACCGCATTGGCGGCCTCGGTGGCCGCGTAGGACCCGGCGCTGACGCCCAGGGTGTTGACGAACATCTCGTGGATCGCCTGAGCCTGGTTGCTGACGGCCTGGTACATCTGGGCGTGCGCTGCGAACTGCGCCGCCGTCAGCGCTGACACCTCGTCGGCGGCGGCGGGAATCACTCCGGTCGTGGGCATTGCCGCGGCCGCATTCTGGGCCGCCAACGCCGAGCCGATGCCCTGCAAGTTGCCGGCCGCCGCCGACAGCATTTCGGGCTGCGTCGTCACGAACGACATGGGTCGCGTCCTCCTCAAATAGCCTTCTGCGTCAACGGGCTTCATCGCTCGCTACTCGAGATTATGTGGCTGTCACCCGCGCTGTCCGCGTCGATGCGAAGTGTTCATTCCTCGACAGCCACTGTTCATTTGCGGGCAATACGGGTTCACCAGACAGTTGAATTCGCGACGCACGACGGCCACGTGACCAACCGCTGCGCGGCCCGATCAACGCCGTGCTATCCGGCTGCCGGCGGGCGCGGCACGACGGGATAGCGGAATCCGTATCGATGAATGAAACCTTCGGTCCGCCGGCCGGTGCCGGTCATCGGCAACCCCCGCAGTAGACCGGCGGGGGTGGCGTCGGGCCTCGCGGTGAGGCTGCTGATCGGTGTTGCCGCAGCGGCCGGGTTTGTCCCTGGAGCCGCTCCGACCCAAGCCGGTGGCACCGACAACTTTCCGATCGAGCCGGCCTGACCGACGCTGGCCGACACGGGCGAGCCCCCGCCGAGGCCGGCGAAGCCCCCGAAGCTCGACATCCCGGGAGATCCCAACGTCGTCGCGGCGGCACTGGCGGCTTGAGCGGCGGGCATCATCCCCTTCGTCAGCCCACTGAGCTTTTCTCCCAACCCGCCAAAGAAATAGGGGGTGCTGATCGTGCGGAGAAACGCGTCCTGATACTTGCTCCCGTGGCCCGCCAGTATCGGCGCCGGCGACGAGGATGACGACGTCGTCCCGGTCAGGCCCTGCAGCGTCTGCGGTACCGAGGACGTCGCCTGCGCTGTCGGCTGACCTCCGGCAGACGTGCTGGTGGCTTTGGTGACTGCGGCGGCTTGGCCGGCGAGCCCGGCCGGCTTGGTCGTCGATGGCGGCTGGGTGAACGGGTTCACCTGCGCTGCGGCCGCCGATGAACCGGCGTAGCCGTACATCGCTGTCGCATCCTGAGCCCACATTTCGGCGTAATGGGCCTCGTTGGCGGCGATCGCCGGGGTGTTTTGACCGAGAATGTTGGTGGCGATCAGGACCAGCAATTCAGCGCGGTTAGCCGCGATCACCGGCGGCGGCACCGTCATCGCAAACGCTGTTTCATAGGCGACCGCAGCCGCTTTCGCCTGCGCCGCCGCTTGTTCAGCTTGGACGGCCGTAGCACTGAGCCACGCCACGTAGGGAGCAGCCGCCGCCGACATCGAGATCGACGTCGGGCCGCGCCACACCTGGCTGGCCAGTTCGGAGACCACTGACCCGTAGCCGCTGGCCGCCGAGCTCAGCCCGGCGGCCAGTTCATCCCAGGCCACCGCAGCGGCCAACAGCGGACCCGCTCCGGGCCCGGCGTACATTCGGCCCGAGTTGATTTCGGGTGGTAAGGCCCCGAACTCAATCACTAAACCGGTTCCGCTTCCTCGTCGATAGTGCTCGGCGTCAACAACTTTGAGCGTTCGTATAGAACTGAACAGGCGCTCGAAAGCGAGATTAGGCGGCTATGCCGAGGTTCGCCGCCTGGGACGCGAAATATTCATCACCCGACAGCTAATGTTCACTCCCGGCCGACAGCTGTTAATGCACAGTTGGGTTACGCCCCCGCTATCCGCCCGCTGGCGAGCGCGGGACGACGCTGGAACGAAGCTCAAAGCGTGAGGGCGCAGCCGCGACGGCACCACGCCCGGCCGGAAAGTGCTACCGGTTCAGGTCGGTGGCTGCGACCTGCACGAAGACACCGGTGTCTTCGGCCATCAGCAGGCCGCGACCACGCGGCAGCGGACCGCCCTTCATCTTGCCCCGGATGAAGCCTTCGTCGGGGTCGGCGTCCATCACCAGCAACGGCGCATTGGCCTGGTGCAGCGCTCGCAGCATCGGGTCGCTGCCCGCCGAGGACCAGCCGCCGAAGGTGCGGGTGACGATGACGTGTAGGCCGACGTCGGCCGCTCGGGTGACCCAGGGTGCGGCTTTGTGCAGCGGCGAATCGAACCCCGGCGGTAGCTGTTGCACGTCGTCGATGATCAAGAAGATCTCCGGCCCGCTCCACCACGACCGCGACAGCAGCTCCTCGGCCGACAGGCCTGGTGGCGGCTCGCGGCCCGCCAGGGTGGCCGCCAGCTGATCCATCATGGTCGCGACGCCGTCGAGGTTGTAAGCGAAATGCTCCACGTAGTCGGGACCCAGCGTGGTCAGCAGCTGACGGCGCGGGTCCACCAGCCACACCTGAGCGGAGGGCTCTGTTGTCGGCGGGGCGGTGCTGGCGCCGGGGGCGTAAATCCGGCCGATCTCGCACATGATGGTCGCCAATGTCGTGGTGCGCCCACACTCACGCCGACCGGTCACCATTAGATGAGCGTTCTCGGCAAAGTTGAGGTAGACCGGCTGCAAATCCAATTCCGAGATCGCCCACGCGATCCCGCCTGCGCCGACTCCGCCGCGGCGGTCAGCTGCGGCCAACGCCTGTACCTGCTCCAGCCCGAACTTCGCCGGGAGCCTGCGCACCGGGCGGGCCCGGCCGGCGGCGACCTGGCTGACGGCGGCGGCCACGCTGTCGGACTCGAATACGGCCTCCGGTGTAGTCTCCAACGCCGGTCTGGCGACCAGGGTGTGCAGACCGGACTGCGGGTCGCTGTCGAGGCGCACGTAGTTGACCGCGAGCATGCCGCGACCGGGCTTGACCGGAACGTCCTTGGCGAATCGGGACCGCACCAGTTTGGCGTCCTCCACTGCGGCCAGCCGCAGCTCCACCCGGGACCCGAAGCCGCTGCGCACCGGTGGCCGCAGCTCTGATTCCCGGTCGGCGGTGACCACCACGTGCACCCCGAACGAGGGTCCCTGGTTGATGATCAGGTTCACCTGCTCGATGAGGACCTCGTTCTCCTCGGCCAGCGCCCGGTAGTTGTCCACCACAAGGTAAACATCGCCGTAGCCATCATCAGGGACCCTGCCGGGCACCTCTCCACCACCGAACTTGCGCCGCCTGAACATCTCCATCGACGCGATTTCGTACTCGAGGAAACTGCGTTTGCGTTCGCGCACCAATGCCAGCAACTCGGCGACTGTGCGGCGCACGCCGTAGGGATCGGTGGGGCCGACGACCTCGCCCACGTGCGGGACACGGGCCACGGTCGTCAACGCGGTGCTGCTGTAGGCCAGGCAGTAGAACTGCACCTGTTCGGGGGTGTGCGTCAGGGCGGCTGAGCAGATCAACGTCTGCAGCGCGGTGGTCTTACCGGACCCGCCCGCGCCCAGGATCAGCACGTTGGAGCCGGCTCCGGACGTGTCCACCGTCCACGGCGGCTGGTCGTGCTTGTACGGGCGGTCGATGATGCCGATCGGGAAGACGAGGTTTCTGGCGGTGCCGTACTCCTGCTGCCACGGCCGGCCCAGGAAGCGGTCCACCAGTTCGTCGATGGGCACCGGCCGGTCCAGCGGCGGTTGCCACAAGCGGTAGGGCTCGAAGGGAATCCGGCGCAGCTGATCGATGATCACCGTGCCGACTTTCGGTGTCCGGATCGCTTCCTCTTCTTCTTCCTCGTCCTCGACAACCTCGACCTCGTCGCTGTCGATAATCACCTCGCCGTTGGCGATCTCGGGCAGCGCGTCGATGTCCGGGCCGCCGCCCACGCTGACCTCGATCGGCGTAAAGGACGTGGAAAACAGTTGCGGGCGAATGAAATCGACTGAGTGCACCAGCGGCGCCTGCCCGTCCTCGTCGAGTGAGACGCCGCGGCGGTAGTCACGCCACAAGAACTCGGCCTGGAAGCGGACGATCTCCTCGAGGCTCTTACGGAAATACCCCAGCCCCGCCTGAGCCGGCAGGTTCACCGCGTTGGGTACGCCGGCGGCCTGCGCTGCACCGGCGGTACGGGCTTTGAGCACCAAGCGGTAACCCATGTTCTCCATGAGCTTTTCAGCTCGGCTCTCGATGGTCTGGGACGCCATCATCAGATGGATCCAGTAGGCGCGGCCCTGCCGCCCGATCGAATCGAGGACGTCGACCGCCGTGGGCATGATGCGGAACCATTCGTAGAACTCGTCGATGACCACCACCAGCATGGGCAGCGGCGGCATGTCCTGGCCGCGCGCCCGCATCCGGGAGCGCATCTCGTTGTATTCCTTGGCGTCGTCCACACCGGCGTTGTCGCAGAACGCCTTCCGGCGTGCGATTTCGCCCCACAGCGCATCCAGGAAGCGCTCCATCAGCGCTTGGTCTTCTTCGAGGTCGGTGATGATCCGCGACACGTGCGGTACCCCGGCGAACGGTTTGACCGCCGATCCACCTTTGAGGTCGGCCAGCACGAACTGCAGCTCATCGGGTGGATGCCCAAGCATCAGCGACTCCAGCACGGTGCGCACCAGCGTCGACTTACCTGACCCAGTCGTCCCCGACATCACGCCGTGCGGGCCGTCGCCACCCTCGTCGAGCGACTTCATATCCAAAAACAGCAACTCGCCGTTGTCGGAGCGGTTACCGAACGGCACGCGCAGCCGCGACCGGCGCTGCGAATCACCGCGCCCGTTCCACAGCGCTTGAAAGTCGATCGCGGCCGGATTCTCAACCCCGTAGTAGGACAGGATGTCTCGCGCACCAATATGTGCCACGCGCTGCCCGATTTCCTCGTAGGCCTCGGCGAGCCGCCACTGCGCCATGCGCTGCGCGAACTGTTCGGCCTCGGGCTCGGTCAGCTGATCGGCCAGCGCGAAGAACCACTTGTTGTCGTCGATCACCATCCAGGTGTCGCGATCGCGCGGCAGCGCCTCGATCACCCCGGCGCTGTCGAATTGCAGCATCCGCTCGGGAGCAGTTGTCCACAGCGCTGACCCCGTCAAATCGAAGAACGTCACCCCGTCAACGCCTTCGGTGCTGATCACGTATTCCCATTGGGGATCGTCGACGTCGACGATGATCACGCGATGCGGTGTGGGCGTTTCCGCCGATGAACTGGCATGTCGAGGCGTGAACGACCCACGCCCGGCGAACAAGTCGGCTTGGTCAGCGGCGAAGTCACGCACCGAGGAATAGACCATCCGTGCATTGCCTGCGGCATCGCGGCGGCGTGGATCCCCGAAGTGGGGCAGCCATTTGACCCAGTCCCACTGCGCCGCATCGGAAGTCACAACGACCATCTGGACATGGTCTGGACCGTGTGAGAACGCCAGCTGGCAGATAATTGCCCGCATCAGGCCAAGCACCTGTTCGCGATCTCCGGCCAGCGCGTACCACGGCTCGACCAGTAGCGACACCATCTTGGGCAGGTTGTAGACGACGCTTTGATAGCGCCCGAATTCCTGGAGTGCCTTACCGGTGACCGGCTCCAACTCGATATCGGTCGGCATGTTCTGCGGCTCGCCCCAGGTCACCTCGGGCCGCGTCATGCCCACCCCGACCCTGGCCACGCCGAAGTTGAAGTCCTTGCCGTCAGGCTTGCGTTCCCACATCCGGCTCGACCCCACCGCGGCCGACAACGTCGCCGGGTCCGGGTGGAACCACCGGTAGTTGGCGTCCATGCTGTCGGCGGATTCCTGCGCGGTTTCGCGCAGCATGTCCAGCATCAACATGAACTGGGCGCGCATCGCGTCCAACTTCGGGCGGCTCATCTGTTGCTGGCCGCCGCCGAAGCGACCGCCGAACATCATCATCGCGACCCCGCCGATCATGAAGATCGGGAAAATCGAACCGGCCCCCAGGAACATTCGCGAGCCATTGGCGACGGTCATACCGACCATGCCGACCAACAGGCCGAGCACCAGAACTCCGACCACGATCAGCCACCAGGGCTTGCCTTCCGGGGGCGGCACGCTCAGCGGGGTCGGCAAGACGATGTTCTCCGGCTTGACTACCGGCGCGCGCTGCGGCGTCGGCCGCGCAAAGCCACGTTTCACTTCGGTACCACCAACTCTGCAGGGTTCATATCGGTCGGGAGGGTGTCATGACGCACCAGCGCATCGGCCCGCGACAGCGTCGGACCGGACGCCAACAGCCGTAGCGCCACCCAGGGTGCTGGACTGGGCGACGACGTCAGCCCCAGCGCAGTGCGCGCGTCGCGGGTGTTGTCGACACCGAACCGCACACCGGATTTGGTCAGCCACCACAGTGATTCGGCGGTGGCAGATCCGGGGTGGTTGCCGGTGACGACGATGAAGTTCGCGTAGTCGGGACCGAAATAGACTTTGTCGGCTTCGAGGCCCGAGTTGTCGGCCTTCACCAGCGACACCACCCGGTTGGTGTCGGATGCGGCCACCGGAATCGTTGGCCCGGACACCACCTGGACGCGGGCGCGCTCCTCGCCGACGGTCTTTTCCCACCACCAGCAGGTGGCCGGATTCTCCCGGATGTCCACGACCTGCAGGGGGCCCTCGGGATACGCCGACAGATCCAGCCCTTTGACCACCGGCATTTTCGCCAGCGCTGCGGGCGCCACCGTCACAAGCTGAGCTCCCGGCGTGCTGCCGGCGTTTTGCAGGATCTGGGCGACCACCGCCGTTACGGTCTGCACACCGTCGGGCAGCACCACCGAATACTGTTGCGGGCCACTGATTTGCGGTGTGACGAACACCGTCCCCACCGGCCCCGGCGCACCGGGGAATCGTGCCGGGCTACCCGCCTCGGGCACCGTCGGGACCGACAGTTCGGGACCGACTGGCAATGCGTCATACAGTGCGCGGCTCATCGGCCGGGCTTGGGTGACTTCTTCGGGTGTAAGGCCCAGCGGCAGCAACACCGACCGGTTCGCAGCGTCGATGCGTGACCGCCGGCCCTGCCGGATCACCCAGGTGTCGTTTTCGTAGCGCAGCACCACCGCGTCGGGTCCGCTCAGCACTCGCCGGCGACCTGACAGGTCGGGGGCACCGTCGATCACCGTTACGGTCACGGACGACGGTGCTCCCACGCCCGCCGTCGACGTGACCGAATCACAGACCAGCCAGGAGGACGACGCCGGCGACGTCGGCGAGAACTCCGAGGGCGCGCCGGGAATCCCGACCAGCGGGCCGTGCGGTTGCTCGGCGATCTGACTCCCGCGGACCTTGTGCGGGTTGTCGGCCCGGCCGGTGATCAGCCGCGCCGACGCCAGATTCAGCGCCGGATACAGTGTGTCGCCGACACGGACATACAGCGCCCCGGAATCGCGGTCGGCGATGATCGGCGATTCGTTCATCTGGCCGGACGGGTTGATGAACGACCACAGCAGCGCGCCCAGGCAAATCACCGCCGCCGCCGACACCGATGCCACCACTGCCAGCGTCTGGCGCCGGCCGGGTTCGATCTCCATCCGGACCCGCCAGCGGGTCAGCGCCATCGCCGTCCGGCGCGCCAGGAACTGGTAGCCGGTTACCTGAGTTCGTGTCGACAGTCCGAGGCCGTATCCGGAACCTCGCTGGCCGCCGCCCTGGTCAGAAGGCACGGTGGACCACGCCCCGAGCCGACGGAACGCCCAAATACTGCCGGTCGCCGCTATTCACACCGATAACCGTAGGGCACCCCGACCGGCCTCGCCACGCGAGAAGCGGTGTCGTGACCTGCCCGGATAGTGGTGCGCACCACAGTGTCATCACTTGCCATCTGTCCTGCTGGAATCGTCAAGTCTTCACTGGCATCGTAGCGACGCAGAGCAAAGTCGGCTCGTCAACAAGACGCCAGGTCGCAGGCGTGCCGGACCACCAAGCAAGATTGGCCGCATGACACAGACCGCGCCGTCGTTGGCTGAGCTCGCCCGGCGGCTGGGGATTGCGACCGATTACGAGGATTGGACCGGCCGGCGGGTACCGGTTCCGGAGTCCACGGTGGTGGCGGTCCTCGCCGCCTGCGGCCTCACCGCCGGCACCGATGCGGAGCGCGCGGCGGCGCTGGACACCCAGGACCGCGCGTATTGGTCCCGTCCGCTGCCGGCGACCATCGTCGAACGCGCCGGCGCCCAGACGTCGTTCTGGGTCCATGTGCCCCATGGCCAACCGGCCCAGGTGTGGTTGCAGTTGGAGGACGGCACCATCCGGGACGGTCTTCGGCAGGTCGACAATTTCACTCCGCCGTTTGATCTCGAGGGCGGCTTGGTCGGTGAGGCCAGCTTCGAGTTGCCGTCCGACCTGCCGCTGGGCTATCACCGAGTGCACCTGCGGTCCGGGGCCGAGGAGGCCGGTACCGCGCTGATCGTCACCCCGGATTGGCTGGGCTTACCCGAGCGGCTCGGCGCCCACCGCGCCTGGGGGCTGGCCGCCCAGTTGTACAGCGTGCGCTCCCGGCAGTCGTGGGGCATTGGCGACCTGACCGATCTCACTGACCTCGCGGTGTGGTCGGCTTCGATCCACGGCGCCGATTACCTGCTGGTCAATCCCCTGCATGCGGCTGCCCCGACCGCACCGATGGAGCCGTCGCCCTACCTGCCGACGTCGCGGCGCTTCGTCAACCCCGTCTACCTTCGGGTCGAGGCCATCCCGGAATTCGCCTACCTGCGGAAGCGGGGCCGGATCCGGCGGTTGCACAACCATGTCCAAGACCGCTGCGCCCGCGCCGATTCCATCGACCGTGACGCCGCGTGGGCGGCCAAGCGGGCGGCGCTGCAATTGGTTTACCGGGTCCGGCGTTCGGCCGGCCGGGAACTGGCGTATGCGGCGTTTCGCGCCCGGGAAGGGTCGGCTCTCGACGACTTCGCCACCTGGTGCGCGGTAGCCGAGGAGTACGGCGCCGACTGGCATTGCTGGCCGGAATCGCTGCAGCATCCCGCCGCGGACGGTGTGGCCGATTTCGTCGCCCGGAATTCGGCGGCGGTGGATTTCCACCGCTGGCTGCAGTGGCAACTCGACGAGCAATTGGCTGCGGCCCAATCGCAGGCGCTGGGGGCCGGGATGTCGCTGGGCATCATGGCTGACCTGGCCGTGGGCGTGCACCCCACTGGCGCCGACGCCTGGGCGCTGCAGGACGTGCTGGCGCGTGGTGTGACCGCGGGCGCACCGCCCGACGAGTTCAACCAGCTCGGCCAGGACTGGTCGCAGCCGCCGTGGCGCCCGGATCGGCTCGAGGAGCAGGAGTACCGGCCGTTCCGGGCGCTGATCCGCAACGTGCTGCGGCATGCCGGCGGCGTACGCATCGACCACATCATCGGCCTGTTTCGACTGTGGTGGATTCCCGACGGTGCTCCGCCCACCGATGGCACCTACGTGCGCTACGACCACGAGGCGATGATCGGCATCGTGGCGTTGGAGGCGCACCGCGCCGGCGCGGTGGTGGTGGGTGAGGATCTGGGCACCGTGCAGCCGTGGGTGCGTGACTACCTGCGGGCCCGTGGCGTGCTGGGCACCTCGATTCTGTGGTTCGAACTCGACCGCGACGGTGATGGCGGCCCACTGCCGGCGGAGCGGTGGCGAGAATATTGCCTGTCGTCGGTGACCACGCACGACTTGCCGCCGACCGCCGGGTATCTGGCCGACGAGCATGTGTGGCTGCGGGATTCGTTGGGGCTGTTGACACGTCCGGTCGACGAGGAACTGGCCGCCGCCAAGACCGAACGGGCAGCCTGGATGGGCGAACTGCGCCGGGCCGGGCTATTGGGCAAGCATGCCGACCTCGACGCGACGGTGCTGGCGCTCCACCAATATCTGGGCCGAACGCCGTCGCGGCTGCTGGGTCTCGCGCTGACCGATGCCGTGGGCGATCGGCGCACCCAGAATCAGCCCGGCACCACCGATGAATACCCCAACTGGCGCGTTCCACTGTCCGGCCCGGACGGTCATCCGATCCTGCTGGAGGACGTGTTCACCGATGCCCGGGCAAACAGGTTGGCCGAAGCGTTGCATGACCACACTGGGGCCGAGCACACCGGCCAGGCGCTGCCATGACACTTTCATCAACTGACCGGGCAGCCCTTGCCGACTTGGTGCACCGATACGCGGCCGGTGTTGATGATCGTCAATTCGATTCGGTGACAGCACTTTTCACCGGCGACGCCGAGCTCGCGGTGCCCGACCCGCCCGCCGAGATGACGCCGGTCCGTCGGCACCGGGGCCGGGCTGCCATCGGCGCCGCGATCGCCGCGGTCGCCGCCGCCGCACGCACCGAGCACGCCGTCGTCGGCGAGGTCTACCAGGAGGGTCCCGGAGTCGGCAGCGCCCGCGGTCGTATTGCCTGCATCGCGCATCACTGGATGCAGCGCGACGAGAAGATCACCGACCTGGTTTGGCATCTGCGTTATGACGACGAATATCAACGCACTGACGCCGGGTGGCGGATAAGCCGGCGGCAACTGACGATCAATGCGATTGAACACCGCGCCGTGCGCAGCGTGCGTCCGTAGACTTCCTCCCAATCCCCCGCGCCACGATGGGGTTAGCGTGAACGGGAGGAGTTCCCATGCTGCGACCGCGCCGGTTCGACCACGAATGTGACCCGGGCCCCGTGCAGATCCAGGCACGCAAAGTGCACTTCGACGTCACCGAGGTCCCGCTGCACTGGATCCCCGGGCATCCGGTGGCCTCGAATTTCGCCAGCCTGCTCAACGTTGTGCTGCCACCAGTCGAACGGTGGTTCGTCGCGGTGTTCAACGAGGCGCTGCCACTGGTCAAAGACGCCAAGCTGGCCGACGATATGCGCGGATTCATCGGCCAGGAAGCCACCCATGCCGATATCCACGAACAGGTGCTGCACGACTTGATGGTGGCCCATGGTGTCGATCCCCAGCCGCTGCTCGATCAGGTCGACTTCGTCTTCTCCCGCACGCTGGCGCCCTCCACGTCGTCGGATCCCGAACGCCGACTCAACCATCTGTGTGACCGGCTGTGGCTCATCGCCGCGATCGAGCACTACACCGCGGTACTCGGTGACTTCGCCCTCAACTGCGACTGGGACGATTACGACGCCGACGCCACGATCGTCGACCTGTTCCGCTGGCATGGCAGTGAGGAAGTCGAGCACCGCAACGTCGCCCACGACGTCGCGGTCTACTTCCACGACAGCTACCTCGATCGAATCCGTTCGATGGCGATGGCGGTGACGATGGTCTTTGTCTTCTTTCAGCGCGGTACGTGGTATCTCACCAAGGCCGATCCGGAGCTCGACATCGGCTGGTGGAAGATGCAGTGGCTTCGGGCGCGGGACTCCAAGGTGGGATTGCTGCCTACCTATCGAAAGTTGTTCGGCTCCAACACATTCACCTACTTCCGGCCGGGTTTTTCACCCGAGGAGATGGGTTCGACGGCGCAGGCCGTGGCTTATCTGGCGAGTTCCGCGGCGGCCCGCGCGGCGCACCAGTGAAGGCGGTGTTGCAGCGGATTCGGCAGACGCCACCGAGCGCGTCGGGCCGGTCCCGCCATGATCTGCTGATCGGACTCGCCGACGCGGCAATCTCCGGGTTGTGGGCCCTGTCGGGGTCAATCCGGCGTATCGCCACACCCGAGGAACAGGACCAGCGCATCGCGCTGACCGTGGCGGACCGCCGCGTGGTCGCACACGACCAGGACGTGATCGCGCTGACCTTGGCGGCGGCGGGCGGCGGACAGCTACCGCCGTGGCGTCCCGGTGCGCACCTCGATATTCAGCTGCCCAGCGGCCGGCTGCGGCAGTATTCGCTCTGCGGCGACCCCGAGCGTCGCGACGTCTACCGCATCGCGGCGCGACGCATCCCCGAGGGCGGCGGCGGTTCGGTCGAGGTGCACGACACACTGCACGTCGGCGCTGTGGTCCACACGCACGGACCGCGGAACGCCTTCCCGCTGACGGTGCCCGGCTATGGCTCCCCCACGCAGCGTCTGCGTTTCATCGCCGGCGGTATCGGCATCACCCCGATCCTGCCGATGCTGGGCGACGCCGAGCGCCTCGGCGTCGACTGGTCGATGGTCTATGCCGGTCGCAGCCTCGACAGCTTGCCGTTTCTCGACGAATTGGCGGTGTTCGGTGATCGGGTAGAAGTCCGTACCGACGATGTCCACGGCGTTCCGCCGGCGGCCCGGCTGCTGGGCGACTGCGCCGACGGCACAGCGGTGTATGCCTGCGGACCGGCACCGATGCTGAGCATGATCCGAGCCCGGCTGGCCGGTCGCGACAACGTGGAGTTGCACTTCGAGCGATTTGCCGCGCCGCCGGTGATCGACGGAGAGGAGTTCACCGCCCGCGTCGCCTCGACGGGCGCCACGGTGTGCGTTGGCGCCGAGGAGACACTGCTGGCGGCCTTGCGGCGGGTTGGGGTTGCAGCGCCGTATTCCTGCCAACAGGGCTTCTGTGGCACCTGCCGCACCCGTGTCCTCGAAGGTCGCGCCGAGCATCGTGACACGCTGCTCACCGAACCGGAACGCGCGGACGGCATGATGCTGGTGTGCATTTCGCGGGCGCCGAAAAGCGAACAGCTTCTGCTCGACTTGTAACGCTGCAACGTGCTTTGTGACCAATCTCACTTCGTGACTTCAGTTACCCGACGGAACTCTCCGGCCGACGCTGGCGTTCGCGCCTGCGGGGCGCAAAACCGCAGCGCCTGAAGGGTTTTGAGACCCCAGCGGGTCCGCTCGGACCGGTTGGCCGGCGGCTAGGCCGAAGCCAGGTACTGTCTGCCGCAGACGCGTCTTAATTCCAGACGACTGACCGCAGGCGCGGAACTGTGTCCGCGCTTGCTGAGTCTTATCCAGCCGAGGTCGCGTCCCGGTCCGGCAACTCGGCCGCGGCGGTCTGTTTCCAGCGGGCCGATGACAGCCGCTGCGAGGCCCGTCATCACCGCGGTGAGCTGCGCGCTTCGTGTATCTTCAGGCCCGTGACGACCACCGACAGGAACAAGCCTGACAGGGACGTCGATTCGGCCGGGACCGGCGGCGCCGCTACAGATACCACGCACCAGGTCGGCTACCCGGCTGACGTGGTGGACGTCGAAATGGAGCTCGAGCAGGGTTATCGCACTGAGGTGCACGCGGCCCACGACATCGTCGACGTGGAAACCTATGGCGGCGGATTCGACCTCACCAGGCGGGCGACGGCTCCGCGGTTGCGGGTGGGCCGCGACAAGTGGTTCAACCTGCTGTGGCTGGTCCCCATCGGTTTTGCTCTGCTGATCGCGGCGGTGGCGATCGGCAAAGGCCTGCGCAACATGCCGGGCATCGAGGAGTTCATTCAGCGTTACCCCGGAGCTGAAGAAGCGACCGGAAGCGCGGTCGGCATCCCGTGGTGGGCGAACTGGACGCACTTTTTCAACCTGTTCTTGATGATGTTCATCATCCGCTCGGGCATCCAGATTCTGTGTGACCACCCGCGGCTGTACTTCAGCCGCAACTCCACGCCCGGCAAGGATGAGTGGCTGCGGGTCGGTCCGCCGGTTCCCGACGACGAGTTGTGGACGGCCAACTCCGACACCGTCGCGCTGCCCCCGCAATTCGGGCTGCCCGGGTTCCGGCACTCCATCGGCCTGGCCCGCTGGTGGCACCTGGGCGTCGACGTCTTATGGCTGCTGAACGGCGCGGTGTTCTACGTGCTGCTGTTCACCACCGGACACTGGAAGCACATCGTGCCGACCAGTTGGAGAGTCTTTCCCGACGCCGCCTCGGTGGCGATTCAGTACCTGTCGCTGGATTGGCCGAAGGACAACGGCTGGGTGGGCTACAACGGCATGCAGTTGATGGCCTACTTCACCACCGTCTTCATCGCCGCCCCGGCAGCGCTGATCACCGGCCTGGGGATGTCGCCGGCGCTCTCGCAGCGGATTACGGTGATCAGCAAGCGGTTGAACATTCAGGTCGCACGGTCACTGCATTTCCTGGTGCTGGTCTACTTCCTGTTCTTCATCCTGGTGCACGTCACGCTGGTCTTTGCCACCGACGCGTTGAGAAACCTCAACCACATGTTCGCCGCCCGCGACGACAACAGCTGGCTGGGCTTCTGGTTCTTCGCAGCGGCGATGGCCGTGACGGCCGTCGCCTGGGTGTGGGCCACCCCGTTCACCATCCGGCACCCCCGGGTGGTCCAGCGGGTCGGCTACGCGCTGATCGGGCCCTTCCAGCGGGCGCTGGAGAACTTCAACCCCAAGCCGGGCGCCTTCACCGAGAAGGACATCTCCCCGCACCACTGGCGCAACGGCCGGTTGCCCGAGACCGTCGAATACAAAGAGCTGGAGAAGAACGACTTCGTCGATTGGCGGCTCAAGGTTTACGGTCTCGTCGAAAACCCGACCGAGTTCTCACTCGAGGACTTGCAGGCGCTGCCCTACCACGACCAGATCACCCAGCACTTCTGCATCCAGGCGTGGTCGGGGGTCGCGAAATGGGGCGGCGTGACGATGGAGACGATCATGGACATCGTCAAACCGCTGCCCGAGGCGAAATGGGTGGTGTTCTATTCGATGGGCCTGGGCGCCACCGGCGGGATCTACTACAACGCACACCCGATCGACCAGATGCGCCACCACATGAGCATGCTGGCTTACAAGATGAACGACCAGCCGCTGCCCTACATGCACGGCAAGCCGCTGCGGCTGCGTAACGAGTTGCAGCACGGGTTCAAACAGGTGAAGTGGATCAAGGGTATCGAGTTCGTCGCCCACTACTCCGAGATCGGTAGCGGCTACGGCGGATACAGCGAAGACCACAAGTACTTCGGGCGCCACCAGACGCTGTAAGCAGCATCAGCCACTCTTCGGCAGCGGAATGCCTTCGCTGGTGGAGAATTCGGCGTCGCGCTGCGTCGCCAACCCCATCGACACCAGGGTGCGCGGGAACAGCGCATCGGTCAGATAAGCCAGCGACACCGCCCACCGATTGACGAACCGCGGTATCACGTAGAGGTGGTAGCCGCGGGTGACGAACTTCGCCGGATACCCGGACAGCGGCACGTTCAGCGGATTGGCGACTGCCGCGCGGGGTCCGAGATCGACGACCAGACCCATGTTTCGGTGCTTGTACTGCTTGGTCTTGCCGTGGCCGAGGCTCGCGGCGACATTGTTGGCCAGTACTTTGCCCTGCCGGATTGCGTGTTGAGCGGTCGGTGGGGTGACCTTGCCGGGCTGGGTCACGTCGGGCACCGCCGCGGCGTCGCCGGCGGCGAACACGTCTGGATGATCGGGAACACCGAAATCGGTCTGTACCTTTAGTCGGCCCTTTTCGGTTGGCAGCCCGAGCTTTTCGATCAGTGGTGCAGCGGTCACGCCGGTCACCCACGCGACGGTGCGGGTGTTGACCCGCGAGCCGTCGGTGAGCACCACATGGTCAGGATGTACTTCACGCAGTGTCAGGCCGAGGCGAACGTCGACGCCGCGGCGTCGCAGCACCCGCATCGCTTTGTCGCCCAGCCGTTTTCCGACTTCGGGCATCACCTGCTCGGCGAGGTCGAGTAGCAAGAACTTCACGTCGCTCTTGTCGAAGTCCATGTGTTTGGCGGCGGCGTCGGTGAGCGCGCGCAGCTGCGCGGTGAGCTCGGTTCCGGAGTAGGACGCCCCCACGACGACGATCGTGCGGCGCGCCTGTGCGCTGGCGGCGTCGGTGTCCAAACACGACAGCTCGAGCTGCTCGAGAACGTGATCACGCAGGTAGAGCGCTTCGGCTACTGACTTCAAACCCCTTGCGTAGGTGGCTAATCCGGGTATATCGAACAGCCGGGTCACCGACCCGGGCGTCAGCACCAGCCGATCCCAGGACAGGTTGCAGGAGCGCTGTTCCAGGTCGGTGAACGTCAGGGTGTGCTCGTGCAGGTCGACGCTGTCGACACGTCCCCGCACTTTGCGCACGCCGTGCAGCGTTCCCGCCAGCGGGATCGTGACGAAGCGTCCATCGACGACCCCGCCCGCCACGTCCGGCAGCAACGGCGTGTAGAGCATGTAGTCGACCGGCGAGATGATCGTGACGTCGAAGTTTCGTTTGCGAAGTCGACGTGCGCACTCGAAGCCGGTAAATCCGCTGCCTACGATCACGACCGACGTCACCGTTCCTACTCTAACGACGGCCGGCCCCCTACGGGCTGGCCAGCAATGTCCCGAATTTGGCTGCCAGCCATGGCTTGCGTCCTCCGGCTCGGAGCCTGCCGCGGAGGATCTGCGGCCATTGCGGTACGCGCCCATAACCCAGGAGCAGGAAAGTCACCGGGTCGGCAGTGATCACACAGTCCGCCCTTCCGCCAGTGCGCTGATCGGCTGACGTGACGACGGCGGTGCCATGGTCGACCGTCATCCGATACCGGCCACCACCGCGGATCCGCAGTTCGAAGGTGATGTGCAGATCGTCGGCGCGGGAGGGCCGCAGGTAGTTCGGCGCCAGCGCCAGTGCGGCGGGTACCACGAGCAGCGCGTCGTCGCGGCTGATGGTCCACGGCCGGCGGGCGGCGCGAGCAATGTCCAACCCGTGGATCAACTGCTCCCCCAGCAGCAAGCAGGTCATCACCGCCGGTTCTAGGACCAGACTGTCGGCGGTGGCGATGGTGGTGTGCGCGGCGGGATCGACCGCGGCGGCAGCGGCGAGGTAGTGCTCGGCGGTTTCCTCCAGCATGTTCGCCAGCCGACGCGGGTCGCGTTCGCACACGTCGCTGAGGTGACGGTCATTGGCCGCGGTCCGCAGCCGGGCCGGCGATCCGTCCGGGATCTCCGGCGCGGTGTGGTCGCCGTTCAGATGCCGGGTAAGCGCCTCGGTGTACTCGCGCATGTCGGCAACCACATGCGCCGCTGTTTGCCCGATTGCCCAGGACAGGCCCGGTACTGGTGCGCCGGAATCGTCGACGCCTCGCCACAATGCAGCGCTGCGAGTGACCGCGCTGGCCAGCGCGGTTCTGGTGGTGGCATCGGCGCGCCGGAGTTGGTCGACGGGGCCGGCGGCCGCTGTGGGGACGGCGTGCATGGGCAATAACCTCCATCGTTGAAGCAGATTGCAGATAATTTCACTATTTCACATAACGTCACTATGTCAATAGGCTGATGCGATCCGCCTGCACAGGAGTGAAGCCATGGCCGAGTCGACGCCGCAGCCGTCGTCGCTGCGCGCCCAGCAGGTGGCGCAGACGCGCGACTCACTGGTGCACTCTGGCCGGGAGTTGTTCGGTCAGAACGGTTTTCGCGGCACATCGGTCGAAGATCTGGCACGTGCCGCCCGGGTCACAACCGGCGCCCTGTATCACCACTTCCCTACCAAGACGGCTCTTTTCGAGGCGGTTTTCGAACAGGCGCACACCGAATTGATGGCGGCGTCCATGGCAGCCGCACAAGGCGCTACTGACGACATCGATGAATTTGCCCGGGGCTTCGACGCGTTCCTGGACGCCGTTCTGGAGCCGCACCTGCAGCGCATCTTGATCCTGGACGGGCCCGCCGTGCTGGGCCTGGCGCGCTACACCGAACTCGACGAGCGGTATGCCTTTGCGGTCATCGTGGAAGCGCTTCGGGCTGCCGCCGAGTCGGGCACCCTCCACGTCGACGACCCCGAGACCGTCACCCGGCTGCTGCTGGGTGCGCTTACGCGCGGCGCGATGTTGATTGCGAATTCACCAGACCCGGTGCAGACCCGGCATGCCGTGGCACGATCCATGCGTGCGCTGCTCAACGGCTTTCGGCCACCCGCCTGACCGCAGCACACGTTTTTTCGGGCCTTAGTTCGGGTAGCCGTCGGCATGCGGCGAAACGCAAGCCACACCAGAGGAGTGACCTAATGGGTGACACCGCCCGCGATCCGGTCGATCACCACCGGACCACCCGAGCTCATGCGGGTGAGACGATGAAAAACACCGCTAAAGCGCCAGGGATTCTCCTGCTGGCGGTCGGCGTGCTGGCGTTCGTGGTCTGTCTGGCCGGATTTGCGCTCGGTCAGATCGGGGTCGGCGTCGCGAGTCTTGTTGTCGCTTTGCTTGCTGCCGGTGCCGGCCTGGCGTGGCTGGCGATGGAAGGACGCCGAGTGCGCGACGTCGAAAGAGAATGGCTCACACAGCATCCCGAAGCGCGCTAGCACATTTCGGCGCTGGTCGTTTACTCGACCACCCGGACATGCTCCAACTGCGGGTCGGCGGCATCAGGTAACGGCATGCCCGCCGCCAGGCTGGAGCGCAGGAATTCGATGATCGCGTCGTTGAGCTTCTCGCCCGGCACCACCGCCGGTATGCCGGGCGGATACGGGGTGATCTGCTCTGCTGCGATCCGGCCGACGGCCTTATCGGCCGGGACGAGCTCGGTAGGACCGAAAAACGCGTCTCGCGGCAGCATTACCGTCTCCAACTGAAGTTCATCGGGCGAGGGCAATCGAATTGCCGGCGCCCGATCCAACGAGTCGGCGGTGTTGCGCCAGGCCGTTAATGCGTCAACAAGGCGGTCGGCGGTGTGCTCGTCGTCGGCGAATGACAGCGTCGCGAGGATGCGAGCATGATCCGCCAGCCCGATATCGACACGGTGGCTTTCACGCAGCCAGTCGCGGGCCTGGTACCCGGTCGCGCCGGTGCCCGACACGTCCACCAGCACCTGCATGCGGTCCAGGTCATGGGATGCCTCAACGCCGAGCAGCTGGTCCTCGAGTACCACGACGTCAGGTATCTGATTGATACGCTCGCGCACCGTGGGTGCGAGAGTGAGTGCGGCACCGAACAATTCGCGGCCATGCTGCACCATTTGACGTCGCCAGCCATCCATTGCGGCATAGATCATCACATTCGGGCTGGTCGTCATCAACAGATCGGCGTTCGCCTCCAGTCGATCCTGGTCCACCAAATCGCCCTGTACGTGGTACACCGAACCCTGCTCGAAGCCGGCCCCCATCTTGTGCACGCTGACCACGCACACGTCGGCGCCGGCGTCCATCGCCCAAGCGGGAAGGTCAGGGTGGAACGGCAGATGCGCACCCCACGCCTCGTCGACGATCAATGGCTTGCCGCGTTCGTGACAGATGTCGGCGATCTGGGCGAGGTCCGCGCAGGTGCCGTAGGGCGTCGGGCTGACGATCAACGCGCCGGCAGCATCGGGGTTCTGGTCCCAGGCGTCGCGTACCTGGTCCGGCGATGGCGGATGCGAAAGGTGACGATCGGCGTCCCAGCGTGGGGTGATCCAGTGTGGCTGGATGCCGGAAAAGATCAATCCGCCGACTATCGACTTGTGGCTGTCGCGTGGCACAAGTAGGCCACCGGACGCCGCTCCGGCCACCACCATCATCGCCGCCCGCACCGATAACGAGCTGCCGCAGGTCGAGAAGAAGGCCGAGGACGCCCCGACTGCGTCGGCCATCAGTTCCTGGGCATCCGAGAGGTACCGGCCCGTCGAGCGCCAGTCGTCCAGACCTCCGCTGGCCAATACGTCGTCGTGGAACGGCTCGCGCCCCAGCACCGCCAATACCCGCTCGTCGGCGCCGCGTCCCTGACGATGCCCGGGTGGGCTGAACCCGTACCGCTCCAGCCGGTGATAGTCGGCCAGTGCGTCCAACAGCGGCGCTCGGCGGTGGTCCATGTCTTGTGTGGTTACTGCAACGCAGCCAAGTTGTCCACCGACTTCCGCACGTCGGATTTCAGCACCCGCGCGACTAGTTTGCCGATCGGGCCGTTGAGCAGTCCGCCCTTGAGTTCGGCGGTCATGCGAAAAGTCGACCCCGGGTCGTCGTCGGTGACGTTCATGGTGACGCCGATCCGGATCCCACCGCGGCCGCGGCCCTCCAACTCAATTGTGTGTGGCTCGTCGTACCGGGTGACCGTCCAGTGGATGACGTTGCGGAAGCCTTTCACCTTGACGCACGACGACACGCGCGTGCCTTCCTCGAGGCGGGAGGGGACCTCGCTACGCCAGCCGGCGAAGATCGTCATCCACTCCGGGAACCGGCTCAGGTCAGAGGCCAGTTTCCACGCCGCCTTCGGTTCGAGGTCGGATGACGTCGAAACGTCTACTCGTGCCACATCCCTGTCCATACCCGGGCGCGACGGCCCG
Source organism: Mycobacterium sp. NGS51 (assembly GCF_059812525.1). NCBI lineage: Bacteria > Bacillati > Actinomycetota > Actinomycetes > Mycobacteriales > Mycobacteriaceae > Mycobacterium > Mycobacterium sp. NGS51. The sequence goes on along the minus strand of NZ_JCALCV010000012.1, from coordinate 51,730 downwards.
ATAAACCCGAATACAGCTGGGTCAGATACCCGTCCAGGTCTCGCCGACTTGGGCGGCCACATCGATGACCTGAGCGGCTTGCGATTGTGGCGAATCGATTTCGTCACCAACATACTGCGCAATGAAGCGCCGAATCTCGCCGTCAACGCCGGCCACGATGCGTAACACCTCGCCGCGGATGGATTTCGACGACACGTGGACGGTGATATCCGACGCACGCGGCTTGGCGACGTCGATGATCAACAGCAGCGGTTCGGCAGCGCGCGCGACCGCATGCAACGCGATGTCGCCGTCGACCAGGAACCGCTGCTTGTCCAGGCGGAGGTCCACAAGGAGGTCGATGGCCAGCGGGATGTGGATGTTGAAGGTGATCGCGTCGTCGACGTTTCGGTGGACCTGCGGCTCCTGAATCCGGACCTTTGCGCTGATTTTGGCGATCTTGCCTGGCCCCTGGGCGATCGGCGCCATCTCGAACTCCTCGCCGGCAATCGCGGCGAAGGCGGCGCCGACGCGGTCTTCGGTGACGGCTACCTCGAAGAACCGCCGGCCGAAATCCTCGTAGGTCATGTAGTCGAAGGTCTGCATAAGTTGATACCGTCTCACGTCCTGTTTCGGCTCCACGGTTGATCCCGCTGTGTCGGCTCAATCCGAATGTGGTCGTGGTGTCACCCGATACCGCCGCGGGTAAACCCATGCGGTGAACACGCAGTATTCGCAGCCGCGCATCCTTCCCAGGACGGCCGCGGCATGAGGTTGCGCCGAAGCACCGTCGGTGGCCCCGGAATTCGTCGCATCGGCCGGGGCCGGGGATTCTCGTACGTCGACAGCCAATGGGACTGCGTCGACGACCCGGAGGTCTTGGCGCGGATCGAGGCGCTGGTGATACCGCCGGCGTGGAAGAACGTCTGGATCTGTCCGCATCCGAATGGCCACATCCAGGCCGTTGGCACCGACGCCGCCGGACGTCGCCAGTACCTCTATCACGAGCGATGGCAGGCCGAGCGGGCCGAGGAGAAGTATGACCGGGCGCTGAGCCTGGCCAAGCGCTTGCCCGACTGGCGTGACCGGGTGCTGGTCGACCTGCGTGGGCGCGGCCTGAAGCGCGATCGGGTGCTGGCAATCGGCCAGCAGTTGATTGATCGTGGCTATTTCCGGGCCGGCGGCGAGGAGTACGCGCAGGAGAATGGCAGTTTCGGGCTGGCGACTCTGCTTCGCGACCACGTCCGGTTGTGCCGCGACAGCGTCGAATTCGACTACCCGGCCAAAAGTGGCGTGCGCCGGACGATTTCGTTGGAGGACCCGTTGGTGATCCGAGCGGTGCGCTCATTGTTGCGCGCCGATACCAAGATCCCGCGACTGCTGGCCTACCAGACGTCCGATGGCTGGTGCGAAGTGCGCGCTGACGATCTCAACTCCCGGTTTCGCGAGCTCGTCGGCGACGAATTCAGCGTCAAAGATCTGCGAACGTGGCACGGTACGGTGCTGGCCGCCGAGGCGTTCGCGACTGCTCGGGAGCCGACGTCGAAGACCGCACGCCGTCGCGAAGAAGCGGCCGTGATGCGGGCCGTTGCCGACGAATTGGGCAACACTCCCGCGGTCGCGCGTGGCTCTTACGTGGATCCGCGCCTCGTGACGGCTTATGAGCAGGGCATCACAATTGGCCCGGCGCTCCGCCGAGCCAAGCGTGAGCGCACACCGCTAGGCCGACAGCATGTGCTCGAGCGGGCCACTGCGCGCATCATCAAACGCATCGAACGCAGTTGATCACCGAAACATGCGCTGCCCGGGATGCTACCGACACCGGAAGCGCACATGTGAGAGAATTCGTGCCATCGCACTGCAGCGATTTGGGGCCTGCGCGATTCCGGATGCGTTGTGAACCGCACCACATGTCAACTCTGCCGGTCGGTGTCTGGTCGTGGCCCGTCAGCCGGCAAAACCTGGAGGTGTTCTCAGTCCATGTGCGCCCATAAAGCAGCCGAACCGCGCCGGGCCCGTTCGTGGACCAAGTCCGCGCTGGCCTGGCTGGGCGGTGGAGAGTGGCAGGATCTCGGTGAGCGTCACGAGCGGTCTGCTCATGCGATCACTGGCCTGGTCGTGGTGCTCACTGCTGCGCTGACCGGACTTGTTTCGGCGCTGACCATGTCGGAATCCGTGCGCTGGCCGATCCCGGCCATTGCGGCGCTGGCTCTGGTATTCGGAATGTTGGTCGGCGCGATCGCCCGCGCAATCGTCAGTGGCCCAGCGCGCGGCTGGCGTGGCATGGTCGGGCGTGCTGCGGTCGCGGTTGCCCTCGGCTTCGTGGTCGGCGAACTTGCTGCGCTGGCCGTCTTCTCCGGCTCGATCGACCACCGGCTCGACGCCATTGCATCACGCAATGCCGACTCGACAGCAGCCGTCGCGCAGGCTGCCGCCGATCTGCAGCAGACGCGCAACGCGCGTAACGCCCTCGACAAAGCCGTCGACGAGGCCCGCGCACACCGCGACGAAGCGCTGGTCGTGGCCCGCTGCGAGTACCACCCCACGCCGGCGTGCCCGCAGACCACCATCACCGGCGTACCCGGTACCGGGCCCGAAACACGCATGGCCAACGAACGTCTCGTCGATGCTCAACATGAACTGGGCACCGCCATCGGCGATCGCAATCGGCAAGCCGCGGAGCTGGCTGCCCGACTCGACGCCGGCACCGCCCAACTCGCCCAGGCACGTCACAGCGTGATCGCCGAGACGGATCACGGCCTGGCCGCGCGGTGGATGGCCATGCATGACATCACGACGGGTAACGCAGGTGCGCTGCTGTTGCGCCTCGTCACCGTCGGCTTCTTCATCCTGCTGGGCCTGCTGCCGTTGATCCTGAAACTGTTGGGCGGTGAGACGACTCACGATCGGCGTACAGCGGCCCACGCCGAACGGGACCACGCCGAGGTGGCGGCCGACACCGCGATCGCCGTCAAGCGAGCCGAAGTGCGCGCGACCGCCGAAAGGCTTTGGGCCGAACAACAACTCGCGCAGGCCCGACTTGCGGTTGAGGCACAGTTAGAAATCGACCGCGCGAATCATCAGCGTCGAGTCATCGAGGCGCTCGAGGGCCCACCCGCTCCCGCGCCGGTCGAAGAAAACATGTATCTGCCGATCGCCGCCGAGGCGGAAGCCGCAAGTCTGGCGGCGGCCGAACCGCCCGCCACCGAACAGACCGTCGCCGAGCCGGAGAACCTGCCGGCAGTACCACGGCCTACCCCGCTGCTCCCGACCATCCCTGAGGTGACCAAGACCGCGGCGCGCTGGATTCGGCCATTGGTTCCGACGTTCGTCGCCCGCGCCATCGACACCACGACCCAGCCGCTGCGCACCGCACGCCAGGTGTTCGAAGAGATCGAAGAGATCACGTTCTCGTTCAAACGCACCCGCAAGGTGACCGTCGACACCGAAGAAGCCGTCCAGCCACCGCGCGAGTCGGCGGCGACTTACCGGGCAACCGACGATGTCGGTCCGCGGGATAACCGCCTGCACTTAGCTGCTGCGCACCGCCACATCGGGCCGTCGCTGGCCCCGCGGGCGTTGCCGCCTGCTGAGTAAATCGGGATTGTCTGCCTTGCAGTTGCTTTCCGGGTAGTTCGACGCAATTGAGTCTTGCGTTATCGAAACGTTAGAAGTAGCTTGAATTTTCACTGGAATTTTCGAAAAAGACCGTGGTGCAGCGTCTTTTGCTGACGTATGTAATGCACGTCATCTTTTAGCGCCAAACGTGGGGGCCATCACAAATTTTGGTTGTCTATTGATCTTGTTGTTAATGTCCCGGCGCATGTTTGTTTTAGCAACGGTAATGGCGTTGATCCAGCAGGTTTCGGGGACGCCGTATGTCACGGGCGGGGATTCCCCTGCGGGAACGGATTGTTCGGGCCTGGCATCCTGGGTGTCCAATGCTGCGACTGACCGACCGGTCTTCGGAGACAGATTCCATACCGCCAATGAAGAGTCAGCACTGCTGGCGCGCGGTTTCCAGTATGGAACTGCGCCTGGTGCTTTGGTGATCGGGTGGAACGGCAACCACACTGCGGTGACGCTGCCGGACGGGACCGCGGTATCCAGCGGAGAAGGCGGCGGCGTGAAAATCGGTGGTGGCGGCGCGTATCAGCCCCAGTTCACTCATCACATGTTCCTGCCGGTGGACCCGGAGGCGATCGACGATGCCCTGCCGCCGCCGGATGGCGTCGTTCTGGTCGACGCCGTCGAACCGGAAGCACCCGCCCCTGATCCGGCTCCGGCCGACGAGGTGGACGCGGAAGTGCCTGCGCCCGAGCCAGTCCCGGCCGGCGATGAAGTTGGCGCAGACATCTAGGAACATCACTCCAAGAAGCGCTGAACATACGGCGTGAAGCGGGCAGTCAGGTCGCCCTCGTCGAGCCCGAACATCTCGGCCGATGTGGCGACCTGACCGAGCCGGCCGCGTCGGTGACTCGCCAAATACTCGGCCATCCCGGCGCGCGCGTTGACGGCCAGCGGCTCGCCGGCAAGCTCGAAGAGCCGTTCGGTGACACCGAGCTCGTCGGCCATGAAGTCGTCGAAGCGGACGTCGATCGAGCGCTCGGGTCCGATGACGTCTCGATCACGGATTAGCGCGCCCAGCATCAGCTCTAGACGGTCGATCCACGATGCCGCGATTTCGGTGACCGGCACCGGTGAGCGGTGCATCCGCGCGGTGTAGGTGATCATCGCGATCATCGACAACGCCACCGGCACTGGGTCGCGGTGGGTACAGACAACGACCACGCCGGGAAAGACTCTGTCGAGTACCGGCAGTTGCTCGAGGTGCTGGGGTGACTTGAGCAGCCAGCGACGCCCGCCACGGAGAAACTGCAGCGCCTTCAACTGCAGGGCCAGGTACTCGTAGGCCGAGGACTGATCGTGGGCCAGGTAGTAGTCACGCCACCGCGGGACCTGGGCCAGCGTCTCGAACAGCATCGAGGAGAAGTCGTTGGCCAGTAGCTGAATCTCCTCGTGGACATGGTCGGTCGTCATTTCGTGCATGAGGCGAAAATGCGGCATGACGGCGTTCATCACCTCAACGGCGGCGTCCATCCGGGTACGGCGCGGATCCGGCTCGAGGCCGATCTCGGCGGGTAGCGGAAACGGCTCGACGCTCTCCCAGTACGGCAGAGTGCGAAACGTCGAGGCTGCCGCGAGCAGGTTATGCAGATGTGTGGTGCCGGTCCGCGGCAGGCCGGCGATGACGATCGGCGGCTGCAACTCGATGTCGTGAATCTCGCGATGCTGCTTCAACAGGGCGGTGAGCAGGAGCCGGTTTTTCAGCCAGCCCACCAGTTGTGCGTAAAAGTTGACGATTCCCGGTCCGTGCATGCCACTGACCTCGTGTAGCGCCGCGAGGTACACGTCGAGGCGTTCGCGGTAGTCCTCGGGCCCGAAGTCGCTCAGCCCGGTATCAGCGGTGGCCCTGGCATGCAGCGCGTCGACGTCTAGGGGGCACTCCGGCGCCATCGCGGCCATCAGTTCGCGGATCTGCTCGATGTCCGGGCTGAAGCGCGGCTCGGCGAGGTCGTCAAGGTGAGTGATGTCGGTCACGCCGACTTAAGTTACTATGAGTTTCGTAATGACGACGGAGATTGGCCGACCCCGCGACAAGCGCATCGACAGCGCGGTGCTGCGCGCAGCCGTCGAGCTGCTGGCCGAGACCGGCTATGCCGAGCTGTCAGTCGACGCGATCGCCCGGCGGGCCGGCACCAGCAAGCCGGCGATCTACCGGCGTTGGCCCAGCAAGGCGCACCTGGTACACGAGGCGGTGTTTCCGATCAGCGACGCGACCGCGCTGCCGGACACTGGGTCGTTGGCCGCCGACGTGCGGGAGATGGTGCGTCGCACAGCGGCGGTACTGACCACGCCGGCCGCGCGGGCGGCGCTGCCGGGGCTGGTCGGCGAGATGGCGGCGGATCTGACTCTGCATTCCGCGCTGCTGGAGCGTTTCGGCGGCATCCTTTCGCGCGGTCTGTCCGAGCGTCTGGATGCCGCCGTCGAGCGCGGCGAAGCGCGGCCCGACATCACCGTCGCCGAGGTGGTCGAGGCCGTTGCCGGCACCACATTTTTGGCGCTGCTCACCCGAGGGGACGCGCTCGACGACACCTGGGTGGAACGCACTGCCGCCCTGATCACGAGAGGAATCAGCGTATGACGCACCAGTCGACGGCCGCGTGGCACGAGTTGCTGGAAACTCTGGGCAGTCTTGACCATTCGTTTCTCGAGGGCGACCGCGCGGTCACCGACGACCGGCACATCGCCGACGGCTACCGCATGCTGGCGACGACGCTGGGGGTGGCTTTCGACACCTATCTCTTCGCCGAGCCCAGCCGGCCGGCGTTCGTGGAAGTCAACACGCCGTTTCGGCGCGATCGGCGTTGGGGCGGCGACAACACCGACGCCTACTACTACATCTGTCCGGTCGACCCCCAAAGACGCTACCGGATCAGCGGCAATCGCGGTGACAGCGTGTACTTTTCGCTGACGGCCTATAACGAGCCGTCGCCGGGCGCTTGGTCGGATCGGATCGTGGCGATCGTGCGTGACGACGATCTCGACATCGACGCGGACGGCAACTTCTCGTTCGAGCTCGGCCCGTCACCGGATGCGGCGGTGTTGATGACCCGGGACTACCAGGCCGACCCGCTCACCGGCCGGCCCGTCAGCTGGCGCGTCGAGGCGTTGGATGAGCCGGAGCCGGTGCGGCACGGCGACGCTGAAACCGCTGCGGCGCTGCGGGCCAGCGCCGCCTGGCTGCGCACGATGTTCGCCATTGTGCCGCTTGCCGTCGGTGTGCGGTCCGACGACGCCCATACCCTTGGGCACGAAATTTCCCAGATCGCAAATCAATTCGCAGATCCGTACCAGGTGCCCGACGCCAACTTCGGCTGGTCGGCCCGCGACGCCTGCTATGCCTACGGCAGCTTTGTGCTCGCCGACGACGAAGCGCTTGTGATCACCCACCGGCCCCCGGCTTGCCGGTTCTGGAACCTGGTGGTGTGGAACCAGTTCATGGCCACCCACAGCGTCATCGACGCGCGCAGTTCCATCAACGGTCACAGCGCGGTGCTCAACGCAGACGGCACGGTGACGATCGTCGTCTCCCGGGGCATGACTGCCCACCCGAACTCGCTCACCACAGTGGAGTATCCGCGCGGCAACCTCGCCTTCCGGTGGTTTCTTGCCGACGCGGTTCCGGCTCGCCCGGAGGTGCGGTTGGTGAAGGCGTCCGAGGCGCCGACCGCTGTTCAGTGAACGTACGTTTTACTTCGTAAGAGCGTTAATAGCACCTCTGAACAGTATAGTTATTGCGTTCGCTTGAACTCGGTAGACAGCTGTGTACCATCGCGATCATGGCGGAACGCGGCGCTCAGCCCCCGGTTCCACGCGGTCGGCGGCTGTTCCTGAGAGCAGTGCGGCAACTGTTCAGTCCGTTACGTCCAGACGATTACCTCGAGATGATCAACCCGCTCTGGACGACGAAGGAACTGCGCGGAAAAGTCGAGCGCGTCGAGCCGCAGGGCTCAGAAGCGGCAAGTGTGCTGATTCGGCCGGGCTATGAGTGGCGAGGCCACAAACCGGGCCAATACGTGCGGCTCGGCGTGATCATCGACGGCCGCTATCACTGGCGGGCATATTCGCTGACCTCGGATCCGCAGCCAGCGGACGGGCTGATCAGCGTCACCCCCAAAAGGGTGGACAGCGGCGTGGTGTCACCGTATCTGGTCGAACGGGTCAAGCCCGGCGACATCATTCGGCTCGGTGAGATCGAGGGAGTCTTCACACTGCCCGATCCGCCGCCGTCGAAAATGCTCTTCATCAGCGCCGGTAGCGGCATCACACCGATCATGAGCATGCTGCGTAGCCTTGATCGCCGCGGCGAGCTAGGCGATGTCGTGGTTATGCACTCCGCGCGCAACCGCGAACAAGTCATGTTTTTGCCCTTTCTGGAAGACCTCGACCGCCGATGCGACGGGATGCGGCTCGATGTGCGGCTCACGTCCGAGCGGGGCCGGATGTCGCCGGACGACCTGGACGAGGTGGTTCCGGACTGGCGCGAACGCGAGGCCTTCTGTTCTGGCCCCAGCGAGCTGCTCGATGCGCTGATCGAGCATTGGGAGGAAAACGGTGACGCAGATCGCCTGCACTTCGAGCGGTTCCAGCCGAAAATCGGCGGGGATGCGGGGGAAGGACAAGGGGGTTGCGTCAGCTTTCTGGACAGCGACACCACCGTCGAATGTGACGGCGGCACACCGATTCTGGAAGCCGGCGAGCAGGCCGGTCTCAATCTCGCGTACGGCTGTCGGATCGGAATTTGCCATACCTGTGTCGGAACGCTGAAGTCGGGCAAACTGCGCGATCTGCGCTCCGGCGACGTCACGGAACCCATCGGAGCGGATGTGCGGATCTGCATCAACACCGCCGAAGGTGACGTCGAACTCGAACTGTGATCGGAAGGAGCCATAGTGACCACTGCTGTGGAGAGCCCGCTTGCGCGCCTGAGCGAACAAGAGCTGGAAAAGCTTGCGAAAGAATTCGACGCGATTCACGACGAGGTGTTTGCCGATCTCGGTGAGCGCGACCGGCGCTACATCAAGGCGGTGATCTCGGTACAGCGCCAGATCGTGGTCGTCGGACGGGTGCTGCTGCTGGCGTCGAGGTCTAGAACCGCCTGGGTGCTCGGCACAGCGTGCTTGGGCATGGCCAAGATCTTGGAGAACATGGAGATCGGCCACAATGTGATGCACGGTCAATGGGATTGGATGAATGATCCCGATATCCACTCCTCGGTGTGGGATTGGGATACCGCGTCAACCGCCGAAGCTTGGAAGCACTCGCACAATTACATCCACCACACCTTCACCAATATCCGGGGCAAGGACAAGGATCTCGGCTACGAGATCATGCGAATCGATCCGGCTCAGAAATGGCACCCGGTCTATCTGGCGCAACCGTTCTATAACGTACTGCTTACCTTGCTCTTTGAGTGGGGCGTGGCCGTGCACGACACCGACCTCAAAGCCTTGTGGGCGGGCGAGAAGTCGATGTCCGACTTGCGCAACGACTTCAAAGGCATTGCGGGCAAGGCACGCTCGCAGATTCAGAAGGATTACGTCGGCTGGCCGGTTATCAGTGCGGGTGCTTTCGGACTTGCGCAGCTAGCCCTGCGCGGGCGCATCGACCAGCCAGCGGAGTCCCGCGCCAGCAGGTTGCTTCGAAGGATATCGCGCAAGGGCAGACTCGGGTCGACCGCGAGTTTTCTGGACCGGGTTTTCGCGGGCGTGGAAAGCACGTACTTGCGCACCCTGGCCGCCGATGCGCTGGCCAATGTCATCCGCAACGTGTGGGCCCACGCCATCATCTTCTGCGGACATTTCCCGGACCAGACCTATACGTTCAGCCAGAGCGAAGTGGAAGATGAGACGCGCGGCGGGTGGTACGTTCGCCAGTTAATCGGCGCGGCCAATATCGACGGCAGTCCGCTGTTTCACGTCATCAGCGGCAATTTGGGTTATCAAGTGGAGCATCACCTGTATCCGGACATGCCCAGCAGTCGATACTCGGAGATCGCACCGAAGGTCAAGGATATCTGCGAGCGCTACCAACTGCCGTACAACTCCGGACGGTTTTCGAAGCAGTGGTACACGGTGCACCGCAGCATCTTCCGGTTGGCGTTCCCTGGGGGGAAGCCCCGGCCGAAGCCTGGGCCGTACCACAGCGCGGAACGGCGTGCGGGGACGCAGAATTCGAGTGAGGCGAGCCGATTCCGCGATCGTGTCCCGGCCGAACACCCGGACGCAGGTCCGGAGCACGAGTCGAGCGGCGTCGAGGTGCAGCCGCCGCCGCGCGGTAACGATTGAGTGGACTAGGCGAGGCTGACTGCGTCGCCGGTGTGGATGGTGCCGCCGGTTACCACCTCCAGGTACACGCCGGCACATGGCACCGGTCCGGAACCCGGTGACTCCACTCGGTTTTCGGTCACCAGTATGCGCAGCGCGTGCAGAGCTCGCGGGAGTGTGCCGTGCTCGAGGGTGGGAACCGCGCACCGCGATGTCGGCTTGAGGACACTCAGTCGCGTCTCCCCCACGCTCAACTCCCTGCCCACCCAGGTGTTTTCCGCGTACGGCGGATAGTGGGGCGGTACCGAGATCACCAGGTTGGGCCGGTAGCGCAGTGCTTCAGTCCCGACACGGTCCAAGGTGGCCGTCGTGATCACGTGCAGCGGAGCGAGGTCGGTGAACGAATCTCCCGGCGTCGCCGCGGCGATCTCGACAATGCGGGTGTCGACCTCGGCGTCCATCCCCTGCTCAAGCACCTGCTCCGGGTCGGGCCGTTCGAGCGTGGCGCCCTGCGGCCGCTTGCGCACCAGGTGGACCGGGCGTCTCAACAGCCCCGACAGCAATTCGTCGATATCCGGATCGTCGGCCGCCACCCTCGTCCCGTCCGGTATTCGAATGTGTACGTGGCCGTTATCCCGAGTGGCGCTGAACTGCAACAGCTCACGCCACAACCGTGGCTGCTTGGCGCTGGCCACCCGCCCGGTCACCGCGTCAACCAGCGCCAGCCGCCGGTCTCCGTCGGCGCCCCGCTCGTCGACGACCATGCTGGTCACCACCTCGCCCAGCATGGACTTGACCGGGTAGCGGCACAGACTTTCGACGTGCATCTGCACTGGACCGGTCATGACTTTCAGTATGCGCTTTCGCGCCTCGCCAGCAGCCAGGCCTCGCCGTCGCCCTCGCCGGCTGCAATCAGGTCTAGGTCGACGAACGCGGCGGTCAGCTCGCCGCGAGCGGCGCGGAAGGGGCCCGGGGCGGCGCCGACCTCGCTGAGCGCGCTGATCGCCAATAACGCGCCTGGTGCCAGTCGCCGGATGATCGCCTGGTCGAGGCGACGGTCCCGGAACCGGTGACACACGATGACGTCTGCCGGCGGACCTGCCGGTAGGCCGTCGTCGAGATCGACGACGTCAAACTCGCACCGGTCAACGACGTCGCTGCACCGGGCAAGTTCCCGTGCTTGGGTGATGGCCACCGGAGAGACGTCGAGTCCGCGCACGTCCATGCCGCGGCGGGCAAGCCACACCGCGGCGAGCCCCTGCCCGCAGGCCACATCGAGCGCGCGCCCCGTCGTCGGGAACAGATCGGCATAGGGTTCAAACGGCGGTGGCGCGCCCACGGCACTGATGGTCGCCGGCCCGCGATTGGCATACATCCCGTCCCAGCGAACGCGATCCTGGTCGGTCAGAATGCCTCCGGGTTCCGCTGGATCTCGTCAGGCACCGGATGACGATATAACCGTGACGCGTTCTGCCAACTGATTTTGCGAATCACGTCTCGCGGCAGATCGCGAATCTGTTCGTGGACCGCTTGTTGGGTGTGCGGCCAGGTCGAATCGCAATGCGGATAGTCGGCTTCCAGCATGATGTTGTCGGCACCGATTCGCTCATGCTGGATGAACGACGACTGATCCTCCACGGCGCAGAACCAGAAGTTTCGGGTGAAAACCTCTGCCGGCGTGAGGTTCTCCCCCAAGGCCCGCCAGGTGCCATACATGGCGTGATAGCTGAGCATGTGGTCGAGGCGATCCAGCAGCCCGGCCACCCAGCCGATCCCGCCTTCGGATAAACAGATCTTGAGGTTGGGAAACCTGCTGGGCAGACCGGAATACAGCCAGTCGACGGCCGCGGAAATGGCGTAGGCGAAGAACAGCACACCTTGCACGTCCGGCGGCGCGTCCTCGGTGGTCGACGGCGACGATCCCGACGATCCGATGTGTAGATTGACGACCGTCCCGGTCTCCGCGCAGGCTGCCATCATCGGATCCCAGTGACCGGAATGGATGCTGGGCAGTCCGAGCATCGCCGGATTCTCGCTGAAGGTGACGGCATGAAAGCCACGCTCGGCGTTCTCATAAATCATCCTGGCGCCCAGTTGCGGGTCCAACAACCACGGCAGTTGACAGGGAATGATCCGGCCGGGATAGCAACCCGCCCACACCTCGAGGTGCCAGTCGTTCCAGGCGCGCACCGAGGCCAGCGCCAGGTCGCGATCGTTGGTCATCTGTTGTAGTCGCTGGCCGGCGAACCCGGGCAGAAACGAGGGAAAGTTGAGCGAGGCGTAGACGCCGTTGAGGTCCATGTCTTTGATCCGCTCATGGATATCCCAAGCGCCCTTGCGCATTTCGTCGAATCGGACCGGTTCGAAGCCGTATTCGGACACCGGCCGCCCAACTACCGCATTGAACCCGACGTTGGGCAGTTCCCGATCGTCGTAGATCCAGGTTTGGCCCCCGCTCGCGGTGTCCACGACCCGTGGTGCGCGGTCGGCGAATCTGGCTGGCAGACGTCCGGTGAAGGTGTCCGGAGGTTCAACGATGTGATCGTCGACTGAGATCAGCGTGTAGCGGCGTTGGGCGCGGGGCGGATCCGGCAGAAAGGTCACTGACCGACTGGCGCCGGTCTTGGCGGTGGTGAAGTTCGGGTTGGCGGCCAGTTCGTCAATCGATTTCACTGTGTCACCTGAGCATGTCGGGATCGGCTTTGATGGTCATCCGCGCTGCGCCTGCCCAGTACACGTCGGCTGCCCGTTCGATCAGCGACGCCTGCATGCCCGCCATGTCCGACCAGTTCATTGTCACGGGCTGTTTGCCGGTCAGCATGACGTCGTAGGCCAGCTTGCAGACTCGTTCGATCGATGCCGCCCGGTAGACGGCTTCGGCCAGGGTGCGACCGGTTGCGATCACGCCGTGGTTGGCCAGAATCGTCAGGTTGGCACCTCCGATGCGGGCCGCGAGATCAGCTGCGCGGGATGGATTGTCGATTTCGCCGTCATAGGTGCCGACCAGGCAGAGGTCGTCAAGGAACAGCGAACCCGTCTGGTGTAGGAGGTCGGGCAACCGGCCCAGCGCGGCAAACACGCTGGCGTAGTAGGGGTGATTGTGAATGACCACGCGCGCGTCGTCGCGGACGCGGTGCAGTTCGGTGTGGATATGGATCGCCGGGGTGACGTCCCACCGACCGCGAACCACCCGCGCATCGCTGTTCACCACGCAGATGTCCGACGCGGTCAGTTCTTGCCACCACAGTCCCCACGGGTTGACCAGCATCTCGGTTTGGCCGTCAGGTTGCCAGGTGATGTGTCCGGCCATGTTCTCGGCGAATCCGATAGCGGCCAGGTGGCGGAAGGCCACGGCAAGTGCCTGCTCGTCGGACAGTTCGACGCCGATCGGGGGCACCACGGACGGCGCCCACACTTCCAGACCGCCGGGCCGCGCGTTAGGAGCATTCATGATCGGCCTCCATCCTGGCTCGAATATCCTCGCGGAGCTCCCCTTTTGCAATCTTTCCCCCGGATGAGCGGGGTAGTTCGTCAACCACGATGAGTCGTTCGGGCAGCAGCTCTTTGGACACTCCCTGTGCCAGCAGATGCTCGACGAGTTCGGCCAGCTCGATGGTGTGAGAATCAGCAAGTTCGGCATAGAGGCAGACTTTTTCACCGAATACCGGATCGGGCATCGCGACCGCCGCTGCTAGCGCGATCGCGGGATGAGTCATGGCAGCGTCCTCGACCTGCGCGGCGCTGATGTTCTTCCCGCCGCGGAGGATGAAATCGGAGGTTCGGCCGGTGACGGTCAGGTACCCGTCCGGATCGATCTCGCAGATGTCGCCCATGCGCATCCAGCCGTCGCGGGTAAACAACGTGTCGTGGTCGGCGCCGCCGAGGTAGCCCAGGCTGGTCGCCGGACCTCGGCAGGCGGGCTGGCCGCGGCCGGTCGAGGTGACGTCCTGATCGCCGTCGAAGAGTCGCACCGCCATTTCCGGCACAATGCGACCGCCGGTGCGCAGTCGTCGGTGGCGGGAGTCGTCGAGCGTGGTGCCGCTGAGCAGGCCGGTTTCGTTCGAGCCGTAGAACTGCAGAATCTTCGCGCTGGTGAGTTCCTCGAATTCGGCGGCCGGCCGATACGGCAACGCCTCGCCGCCGGTGAAAACCACCCGCAGCGAACTCAAGTCGTAATTCCGGCGCTCAGGATCCGCCATCAACATCGTCAATTGCGTACTGACGCAACACAACACGGTGACCTGGTGCCGAGCGATCGCTTCGCATACCGCCTTGGTCGTAAAGCGTTCCAAGATCACCGCAGTGGCAGCCAGATAGATCGGCGTCGAATGGCTGGTCCAGATTCCGAACCCGAACGGAGTGGGGATAATCGGTAAGAAGATGTCGTCAGATGCCAGTTGTCCGTTGGCGACGGCCTTTTGATGGAAGTAGTGCCACCGGTTCTGGGTGTGCATGACGCATTTGGGCAACCCCGTCGTCCCAGAGGTGGAGTTGATCAGAAAGAGGTCATCGGGCCCGAGCCGAGTCTCGGGCTTTGGCGCTTTGGGCTTGGCGTCGGTGTTGAGCGACAGTGTGTCGTTGCGGTTGAGGACGAGTGTTTCTGGGGCTACGGATGCCGCGGCGCTGCTGCGCTGCTGATCGCTGACCAGAAGCTTCGGCTGCGCGCTGCGCAATATCGCCGCAACCTCACGGGTGCCGGCGCGGGCGCCGATGCCGACGACGACAGCGCCGCAGCGCTCGACCGCGACGAGCAGCGCATGGATGGCGGCGGAATCACCGTGCCAGACCCCGACCCGATCGCCCGGCACGACGCCGATGCCGGCCAGCTGCTCTGCCAGAGCAGTTGCTGCGACCTCGAATTCACGCCAACTCTGCGATGTGCCGGGATGGTCGATATATGCGGCGCGGTCGGGTGATCGTTCGGCATTGCGACGTACGGCATCGGACAGCGTCGAGTCGGACCACCAGCCGGCGGCGCGATAACGGGCGGCATCTTCAACGGTGAAGGCCGGCGATCGCATCGCTTCCAGGCCGCCGGCGCTCATCATCAAATGATAGGAACAGGGCGCGTATGCGGCCCGATGTGCTCCACGTAGCGGGCCAGCTAGGCTCCCTCAATGCAGGGAAAGCGAACTGCTATCGCCGCCGCGGCGATAGTTCTCGCGGGTTGCGGGGGGTCTGGCCACCCAGCGGCCACCGTGACCTCGACGGTGCTCGTCCAAGAAACCGTCACGGTGACCAACCCAGCACCGCCGACGCCCGCGCTCAAAACGACGATGGAAACCGACGGCACCTATCGAATCGGTACTGACATCGAGCCGGGCACCTATCATTCCGGCGGTCGCAGTGATGAAGGCGAATCCGATTGCTACTGGGCGAAGCTGCACAGCCTTAACCCGACCGACATCGTCAGTAACGGCCTCGGCAATGATCCGCAGGTAGTCGCACTCGACCCGGGTGACGTGGCGTTTTTGACGCATAGCTGCCAGCCCTGGCAGAAAGACTGATCCACCGAAGAGCGAGGCCGGCTTGCTGGCCCAGTCGCTGACGAACAGCGACATGCTGCTTTAGGCTCAGAGCATGCGCGATCGGGACACGATCGACTCCGAGTTGCGGCGCCTTGCAGCGGTGCGCCGGGAGATGCGGGAGCGCGGCGACGAACCGTCGAGTCGTCAGTTCGACGCGCTCCTCGACGAGCGCCTGGGACACCCTCCGGAGGAGTACCCGACTGAGGCGGTTCACGCGGGTAAGTCGCGGGTTCTCGTCGACACCTCACGTGACAAACCCCGCGGGATCAAGTCCTACCGACCTAACGCAGCGCTGCGCCGCTTCGGCTCCGTCGCCGCGTTGCCACTGTCGCTGGTAGCCATCGCCGCGGCATTGGTGGTGTGGTTCGCGGTTCACAACCCACGACCCACGGCGCCGCCAGCGGCAGCCCCGCCGTCGGCCGCAGCTCCACCGTCGAGTGCGCAATCGGCCCCGGTGGCGCCGCAACCGCCCGCTTCGCAGGCTGACATTGCCGACAAGGCGCTCATGGCAGCGTTGAAACAGCAGGGCGTGCCGGTTCCCAACCGCGACTACGTGGTAAGCAATGGCCACGCTGTCTGCGACTTTCTGGCCGATCAACACGACTTCGCAGAGGCGATCAGCTTCGTGCAGCAATCGACAATTTGGGACGCCGATCAAAGCGCCCAATTCGCTGCCGGTGCCATCGTCTCGTATTGCCCTCAGTACGGATCAAGCCCCCGCGAAATGCAACAGGTCCCAACGGCTCTCCCCGATCTGCCAAACATCCAGGGCGATCTGCAGAACATCCTGGACGACCTGAGGGGCATTCGAGACAATCTGCCGGCGATCCCAGGGCAGTAATCACGCGCCCAGCGCCAAAGTCATAAAACCGCGCCCATTGCGGCTCGATCGAGATGCCAGGTGACGTCGCGAAACACAGGTAGTCAATTACTCGTGCCCCGACCGAGTTATCGAAGGACGATAGCGACATATCTTCGCGGGGTTTGAGAGCTCGTGAGGCAGCTACGGCAAAGGAGCGGCCATGAAGATCGCAGTAGCGAAAGTTGGCTCCGCCCCGATGGCGCAGTACATCGACCTGGAATTCTGCTGATGTGGGGAAGCAGGAAGTCTCACGACAGGCACCAGGAATGTGGCGTCAAGACGGCTGATGGCCAGCCGTGCGTGTTGGCCACCGGCCACGACCTCACCCAGCCGTGGCAAAACCGCGTCCACTGCACCGCTAGTGGTGCTGAGTTCACTTGGCAGCAGGGCCAGATCGCTGAATTTAGCGAGAAGGCAAGGCAGGTGCCCTTCTACCCGTACTGGTGCTGAGCGACTCCGATGCTGCGGGGACGACCTACTTCAGCGACGACGGTCAGTGGCCGATCCATACCCTCAAACCGGGCGAGCACCCGTCCCGGGAAGGACGGCTCGGCGATCGCGACGAAGCGACGGCCGGAATCGACGCCGGACGTCAAGCTGCGTGAGGACGCAGTGAGAGCACGCAGTCGTCCCGCCGCAGAACGCGCCCTGCCCTAAGCTGGAGCGCCGAATGGCTGATCCGGCAATGGCTTTGCGGCTAAAGGATCGGATCCGAACCGGTTCGGTCCCTCGGTGCCCTTGGCGGCGAACCATATGTAGAGAACGATGGCGCCGATCAACGGGATTACGGCGATCAGAAGCCACCAACCAGAGCGGTCAGTATCGTGCAGGCGCCGAACGGCGACGGCCCAGCCGGGAATGAAGAGCGGGATCGCCAGAAGCAAGTTAACCAAATGCGTGTGCAGCATCGCGTTGCCGACGTTTCCCACGATGGCGACGATGACGCCGAAGAGAGTCCAATACCAGTATTCGGACCGG
This sequence comes from Mycobacterium sp. NGS51, assembly GCF_059812525.1. NCBI lineage: Bacteria > Bacillati > Actinomycetota > Actinomycetes > Mycobacteriales > Mycobacteriaceae > Mycobacterium > Mycobacterium sp. NGS51. Next base: position 34,493 of record NZ_JCALCV010000012.1, on the reverse strand, counting down.
CGGGCCCGGTCGCTGAAATTGAAGTATTTGATGAATCCGGTCGAAATTGCTTCCCCGAAGTTCATATGGTCACCCCGCTTCACAGCAGCCGTGGAAGCGGGAGCGTACCACAGCGGCGCCTCAAAAGCACCGTCTCTCAAAAACCGTCTCTGACCTGCTTATACTTTGGCCGGGCTGACAGTGTCTGACAATCCGTGACGTCCATGCACGTGCAAGTTGTTCAGCATCGCGCGTAGCGCCTGGTCCCCGCGTGGTCCCCAGCGGTTGCCACGACCTGATAGCCTTGTACGGACAGTTACCGTACATTTGTTTGGTCGATGTCTGCGAGCAGGGGATTGCAGGAAGACAAAGGAGGTTCGCCATGGCAGTCAAGACGAAGCGCATCGAGCTTCGCGCGGAGCAAGCGACCTTGGACCGCATCCAGCGCGCCGCGAACCTTGTCCATGAGCAGACGTCGGAATTTGTGCGAAAAGCTGCGATGCAACGGGCCGAAGACATCCTGCGTCAGGAACTAGTGACGGCAATGGAGCCCGAACAGTTCGACAAACTGATGTCCTCGCTCGATGCCGCTGACGACGCGCCGCGGCTGGCGGCAGCCGCACGCAAACCAGCGGTCTTTACAAGGCGCTGAACAATGTTCGAGTCCGCGCGACTCACTGACGCCCACACGTTGCAAGGATTCGACTGCGGCAAGGAATCGCTGAATACGTGGCTCATCGCACATGCTCGTCGCGCGGACAGCAGCGGAGTCGCGCATGTCTACGTGTGGACGCCGCTCGGCGAACAGAAAGTCAGTGCCTATTTCGCCATCTGTCCCACCGAGATAGTGCGCAACGACGATGGCGTCTCGGGATCCATGGCCGGCGGCTATTCCCGCATACCCGGATACTTGATCGCCCGCCTGGCAATCGACACATCGCTGCGGGGTCAGGGATACGGCGAGCAGCTGCTTCTCGACGCGCTAGGCAAAGCCGTGGCCGCATCCGAAATCGGCGGCGGCCGACTCATCGTTGTTGACGCCATCGATGACGAAGCACGGTCCTTCTACGAGCACTACCACTTCGTTCGCGTCCACAACCGCGAGCGTCGCCTGGTCATGAAGGTATCCACAGCGGCGAAGGCACTCGGCGAGCGCTGGCGCAGCGAGTGAGGTCGCTCAGAGTCCCTTCGCCTTGAGCGCCTTCATCAGCGAGGGGCGCCTGCCGTAGTCTTGCCGGATCTTCGCGACGTACAACGCGAAATCAGCACTGCGACCGCCTCTTTCGTACAGTTTGGCCATCGTTGCCAGCGTCGCGGCAACGCCCGGGTAGAGCTTGGTGTTGGGATGCCGCAGGTCGTGCTCGAGCCTGGGCCGGTACAGATCTGCAGCAGCTATCGGCCGAGCATCGGCGCCTTGCGTAGCAAGTTCCTGCCATACCCATCCGGCACCATAACGGTCGGCGGCCTCCCAGGCGGCATCCACGTCTCCCTCACTCAGTGCGAGTTGGATCAGGACCGCCCCCTGGCGGGGTCCGCTGGCCTCTTCTCTCGCGTGGTCGAACGCCCAGGCACGTTCGGCATCGGCGCGGTCGATCGCAGCGGCAAAGTCCAGCAGTGCCCGGTAGGCGCGGACCTCGGGTTGCCGGACGAAATCGGCACGCAGCACGGCGATCGCGTCGTCGTCGCGTCCGAGTCCCCGGTACGTGTCGGCGACAGCAGATGGGCTCAGCCAGTAGTGATTACCGCCGCCGTGACTGTTGATTCGGCCTTCGGCAACCGCCCGATCGATCCAGCTCACTACTTCGTCATCACGTCCCGCTTCCCGCAAACGGGCGATGATCACACCGTACTGCGGGTGCTCACGTTCGTTCAGCAGCGCAATAGCTCGATCGACGTCGCCGTCGTGATCGGCGAGCTCCAGCAACATGGTGTCGACTTCAAACCGGCTCCAATGGCCGCGACCCGCGTGCTTGCGGTCCAAGTCCGCGACTGCAGCGCGGTAAATCTTGAGGGCTCGGTCGTCGAACGCGTCGACGAAATCTGCGAGCACCAGTGTCGGCCAACCCGGCGAGGTGGCCCGGAAAGTCACCAGCCACCGCGCCAGTTCGACGGGATCGGGCCGACCCAGTCGGCACGCCTGCGCGTACAGGTCGGCAGCGTGTTGGCATTCAGCACCGATCACTCCCGACGAGTCATCCGCCTGCTCGGTGATCGTGCGCAGCACGGTTAATGCGCACAGCAGGGCCGGCCGCACGATTTCGGCGGACCCTGCGTTCAGATGGCGCTCAAGCTCATCGAGTACTTGACTGGCCGCTTGCGCAACCGCGTAGGACTCGCGATAGTCGACGAATCCGCGGAATTCCAGGGCGTTGCGCACATAGGCTTCAAACTCGGCCTTGGCGGTCGTGTCATCGCCGGATGCGGCTGTGGCGCGAACCTCCAGCATGCGGCGCACTTCGCCGTCGCGGTGGGCGAGGGTCATGACGAGTTCGCGAAGCTCGTCGACGTCCATCGCTTGCACGGTCGCTTGCAGCGCCGACGCCACTTGAGTGGTGTCGTCAACGGCGCCACCGTCGATCACGGCGAGTCCGACGGCGACCAGGTGCTTGCAGAAGTGACCGTCGCCGGCATACGGACACGTGCAGTAACCATCAAGTTGCGGACCGGACCAGTCGAGTTCCACCATGTAGACCCGCTTGGCCTGGACCGAAGCATCGGCCTTCTCGGCGGCGATCCGAAGCCCTCGGACGTAGCGGACATAGTCTTCGCCTCGGGCATAACTCCGGTCACCGGCCGCCTCGAGCAGCGCCCTCTCCGACAACGGCATACCGACATGGTGCCGGATTGACTGGGCAACAGCTCTAAGGTGAGCGCCATGAGCGCGCGCCCATACCTGCGTCTGGTGCTGGAACCGGTGTCGCGCCCGGATCTGCGTCGCGCGCGACGGCGTGATGTCGTCGTCTACCGGGTCCGGGTGCAACTCGAAGACAGCGATCCGACGATCTGGCGACGGCTGGATCTGCGCTCCAACCTGGCGCTGGATCTGCTGCACCAGGTCATGCAGGTGGCGTTCGACTGGACCGACTCGCACCTGCATCGCTTCTCACTCGGCGGCCGTGCCTTCGACCGCCACAGCCAGCTGTTCCTGTGCCCGTACGACGTGGACAACAAGGAGTGGCCCGAAGACGACGACGGCCTGCCCGCCGCCGAGACTCGACTCGACGAAACCCTCAGTGAGCCCGGCGATGTCCTGCACTACCTCTACGATTACGGCGACAACTGGGAGCTGACGCTGCGCCTCGAAGAAATTCTTCACGCCGAGAGCGACTGTCCCGCAGCGATTGTCATCGACGGCGAGCGCGCTGCGCCGCCAGAAGACTGCGGGCATCTAGTCGATGCCGACAGCCTCTCCGAGGTGCTCCCTGACCCCGCGCTATTCGAGCCGGAACGGCTCAACAAGGGGTTCGGCGACGCGTACTTCGTGCTGCGCGAGGCAGGCATCGATGCGCGCCTGGTCGACCTGGTTCATCAGCTCACGTACACCCCGTATGGCGACGACCTGACGAAGGCGGCGCTTACGGTGGCCGGTGTGCGACCGTCGGACACGGTCGCCCTTGCCGACAATCTGCGGGCGTATCAGTGGTTTCTGGACCGCGCCAGGGACGGCGGCATTCCGTTGACGACCGCCGGATACCTCAAACCGGCTGACGTCGAGGAAGCCTCGAAAGTCGTTCCTGTAATACAGGATTGGATTGGTACGCGCAACCGCGAGGTCCAATGCTACCCACTCCTGCGGTTCCGCGAAGGCCTGCAGTCGTTGGGACTACTGCGCAAGCACAAGGGCACGCTGTTGCTGACCAAGACTGGCGTAGCGGCTCAGCGTGACGCCGACAGACTGTGGGAGCATTTGGCCGATCGGTTGATTCCCAAGTCCGACACGACGTTTGAGGAGCAGGCCACCCTCCTGATCCTGGCCTTTGCGGCGGCTTCGGCCGGTTCCAGATTGCCGTTCGACAAAATGACGGCGCTGCTGGCCGAACTCGGCTGGCGCTACTCCGACGGTCGGTCTATCTCCGAGTCGCCCCTGCACCAACTCCCCGCCTACCAAGTCCTGATCAATGTGACCGACCAGCCCGTTACCCGGGCGCGGCGGGATGTCGTGAGTCCAGCAGCCGCAGCATTGGCGAGTAGGGCGCTCGGCGGGAACTGAAAGCCTCAGCCATGCTGGAAGTCATTCGCCAGCGACTTCGCGAAGCGCGCCGTACGACCGCCTAACCGTGCCGGGCGAAGGCGGTCACTCGCTGACAAAATCGAAGATGAGTTCCCTGATCCGCGCACGACGTTGATAGCACTTGCGTGCCACCACCCCACTTGGCCGGTGGACAACTTCGGCACAAGGACAGCACCCCAGCTAAGCCGGATAACGTGTATGGGCGTGCATGACGTGCAATCGCGGGACAAAGCGTGTCGTTCACGAACGCGCAGGTCGTCCGGCAGGGCGCATGACGTGTGGTCCCAGAATGGTCCTCGAGCCGTGTTGGCACGAAACGTCTACAGGTACGAGTATCTGTATACGTTTCGTATCATGCTGACGTAACGAGGTGTCGTCGTGGATGCGCTGACGCCAAGCACTGCGGGGCAGGCCAGCCTGTCGCGCAGCGCGCTCTACCGCGGCGCGCGGGCTGGTCGGTGGAACCGCATCGCCCGCGGCATCTACTTGCCCGCCGACGCGTCTGCCGTCGACTGGGATCAGATCGAGGCCACGACACGCCGCCCCGCCGCCACGATTTGCCTGACCTCCGCACTCGCGCACCACGACCTGACCGATACGGTCCCAGCCGCGCTGGACATCGCGATCCCAAGGGGTTCGAGGACACCGGCGAGCACGGGCGCGATCGTGTGGCACCAATTCGACCGGGCCACATTCGAAATCGGGCGCGAAAAGATCACGATCCCAGGATCAGAACAGACGATCGGAATCTACTCGCCTGAGCGGTCGATCGCCGATGTATTCCGACTCCGCGGAGATGTGGGATATGAGTTGGCACGCGACGCGCTGCGAGAGTGGCTGCGCCGAGGCGGTAAACCGGCCCGGCTAATCGAGATCGCGTCGCTCCTGCCGCGGGCGAAGTCACCAGTCCTGCAGGCATTGGAGATGCTGGGGTGAGCTCGGGCGACGCGGTGTTCCGCCGGATCCAGTCTCTCGCCCGGTCTACAGCGGCGAAGAGCGGGACCAGCGCACCGACGCAGGAGTACCTGATTCGGCATAACCTCGAATCGTTCCTGGATCGGCTCACCCGCACCTCGCATGCCGGCGACTTCGTCCTCAAGGGCGGAGTTCTGCTGGCCGCCTTTGGGTTTCGGCGCCCGACGAAGGACACGGATTCCAGCGCTGTCAGCGCCGACGTCACCGCTGAGCATCTCGCCCAGGTGGTTATCGACATCGCCGCGATCGACGTCGATGAGGGCGTGGTGTTCGACCTCGACTCGACCAGCGTGCAGGAAATTCGCGAGCAGGCCGACTACCCGGGCCTGCGCGTGCGAGTCGCTGTGTCGATCGGCCCGTGGCAAGGCGTCGCGGCGTGGGATGTGTCCACCGGAGACCCGATCGTGCCGTCTCCCCGGCAGGTGACCATCGACCGGATCCTCGGCGAGCCGATCACACTCCTCGGTTACGCACCCGAAACCACCGTTGCCGAGAAGGGCGTCACGATCCTCGAACGTGGCATCACCAGCACTCGCTGCGGGATTACGTCGATATCGTCCAGCTCGCCGCCAGGGCATCGACCCCGACGAACTGCTCCGCTCGGCACGGGCCGTCGCGCGGCACCGCGGCGTCACCCTCGAACCCGTCGCACCGCACCTGACTGGTTATGGCGCAGTCGCACAAGCGAAATGGGCCGCATGGCGCCGCAAGGAGCGCCTCGAATCCGTCTGCGAGGAGAACCTCGACGACCAGATCAGCCTGGTCGCCTCCTACCTTGATTCCGTCTTTGCCCACGGCCCCGAATAAGCAACTGGGCCCTATAGCCACGCAACCTTGGCATTGTATGGACGACGCCGTGAGGACCGCCGTCGACAAGCTCAGCGACGTACGACCCAGCGCTATTCGCACCCCGACCGGCAATCGGTCATCAACGCGGGTAGCCTGCTGGGGCGGCATTTGTGGTCCCCAAGTGATCCCCAGCCCCGCGTCATCTCATCCTGACCCAATTGCGTCACCACGGGTCAGAGCACCTTTCGCCTGGTCGGGCTGACAGGATTTGAACCTGCGACCACTTGACCCCCAGCCTCAATAACGGCGTTCGCGGGCGTCCGCGGGAGACCAGTTTTAGCAGGTCAGGACCAATGTCGGCACATCGGCGAATAATCACGAACACCCCAGAATTTGGCCGGGTTGCTGTACCGGTTGCTGTACGTACCACCTGGGGGTGCACCAAATCGAATCACTCACAACACGAAGGGATTTCAAAATGACCACAACCACCGCACCCAACGTTCCGATCCCCGCTGGCGCGGTCCGCGTTAGTGACTGGTATCGAGGCGGCCGGCTGTTCTACGGCTCCGCCGCGAGGACCATCAAGGCGTCGGGCTGCCTGGACGAGGACGTGTACGTCTACACGGGCGGTTGCCAAAATGACGACGGCACCTACGGATGGGAGGTTTGCGCTGGCCCGGTGCACCCGGACTACCCGCTCACCGCTGCCCAAGCGCGGGAGATCGGCGTGGCACTGATCGCCGCTGCCGACGAGCTTGACGGGCTGCAGGGGGTGTCGCGATGACCGCCGCAACACGTATCCCACTTCCGGCTGGCACGGTGAGCGCCGACCGATGGGAGGTCGGCGAAGATGAGCGGGTCACCCGGTACTTCCATTTGGCGAGACACGGCACCGCCGTGCGGGTCTGGATCATGGGCCAGCAAGACCACAGCGGCGAGGTGCTGAACCGATGGATCATCGTGACGACGGCGGACGGGGATGCTGAGCTTGACGCCGCGACCGCTCGGGAGGCGGCTGCGGACCTGTTGGCGGCGGCCGACGACCTGGACGGCCTGCGGTGACCGCCTGTACTTGCGCCGCCGAGCGCGACCTGGGCACGTGCCGGAGTTTTCTTGGCATCGCCTTCACCGAAGCGGGACGGGCCGCGACGCGCCTCAGCGTTGGTGCTCATGCGACCCAAGCCGCCGAGCTGGTCGAAATAATCAGCGATGCGCTTGGGCAGTTGGATGTCCTCGTCGGGATGCTCGACACGGACGCACTGGCCTAGCTGGTGCGCGTCGTGCCCTGGGTGGTGACAGCCCAGGGCACGGCCTGGACCCGCTACGGCTTATCCGAAACCGGAGAAACCTGTCGGTGGCCAGTCGTATCGTCAACGTCGAGAGGGACAGCCATGACGAACCACAACACTTGCCCGCACTGCGGCCATGAAACGCACTGCACCCGTCGTTGGGTCGACAAGCACGCTGCCGCCGCGGTGACCGCTGGCCTGTTCACGCTTATGTTCATATCGATGATGCTGTCCACGCATCCCGTTGCGGCCGTCGCGGTGATCACGCTGGCCGGCATCGGCGGCATTGCTTACCGATTCGACCAGGAACGGCAGCGGCGAGAAGCCTTGGCAGCCCGGGCCGACGCCGAGCACCAGGCGCTCGTTGCCGCGCCAGTTTCACCCGTGCGGCCGTTGCCGCAACGACAGGTGCATTCACTGCCCTGGCAGCTTGTTCACTTGCTACGCACCGAACCGCTACGGATAGGCAGGCGAGCATGAAGCAACTCCCCGGTATGTGCCAATACCGGCATCGGGGGCTTAGCGGCAAACCTGGCAACTGAAGGGGGATTCAAACGATGTCCATCGACACACATTTGCAGAAATGGTGGGCCTCTCGGTCAGAAGACCAGCGCGACCACTTCAAGCAAGCAGCGCTAAAAACTCAACTGGACCCTTCCACTGCGCAGCTACTCATCACTACCGGCTGCCCTATCGGGGCGGCGGGCGCAAAGTGGCTTGGCGCGCCGGAATCGGACTACACGTGGACCTGGCCTGAGAGCGTGCGCAGTTTCATCACGGCGCAATAAGGGTCCAGAACCGCCGCCGTCCCCTCAGTCTGTGTGGTCACGTCAGAGGTCGTGGTAGTCGACCGGCGCATACCAGCCCGCCGCCGCGTCCGGCAAAAGCTGCTCACCCGCGCCACGGCCGAACAATTCACGGTTCCCACCGCAGTACACCGACCAGGACGACATGCGTTCCGACCCGTTCAACGCGAACGGCGGCCCACCGTTCGCCGACTCCCAACTGTCGAGGAAATTCGCCACCTGCGCACACGACTCATCGACGTCGCCCCGCAGACGCGTAACATCTAACCAGCGGATCGCACGGAACCAATCACCGGCGCGCTGGTAGCCCACAGACGGCGCCGGCGCCGCACGTAACTTCCCCATCAGCCGCGCCTCCCGCCGTTATGGCCCGCGACCCGCACCAACCGAGGCGCACGCCGCTCAACCGTCGCAGCCGCGGTCCGCTCCAAACCACGCCGCACCCGCCCAAACATCAACGCCAACTCCTTCTCCGAGATCCTCAACTCAGCCGACAACCGCACCACCGCGGCCGGCGCCGGTGACTCCGCAGCCAACTCGGCACTCAGCATTTTTTGCAGAATTTCCATCCGGCCCGCCAATTGGACTGCCAGCTCAACTATCTCGACCTCATCCGCACTGAAATCCAGCCGACCAGCACCGATATCGGCAAGCAGCTCATCGAACCGCCGCCGCACACGCGTCTCCACTGACAGCGGCCGCCCCTTTTTTCCCATGATTTTTCGTCCTTTTTCCCTGATTTTCTGCCCCTTTTTCTGACGACGCCCACATAGCCTGACCTGCGGTTTCGTCGGTCCCGCCCAAAATCGGGAGTCGCAAACGCGACATTTACCGTCATCCGCTATGCCCCCCGGCGAGGCGTTGAGCGTTTGCGGGGCACCCCCGGCAGGGGTGTGGCCTGCGTTTTCACTGACCGCGTGGTTTGCTGCTTGCGGTGGTGCGTTTGGGTCCGGCTGGACCCGCGCGACGGGGGGCACGCAGGTCCAGCCGGTTGCGTCGGCTCGCATGCCATGACAGATGCGCGCCGACACGTTCACTAGCTGGTGACGGTGACCGCGCAGTCGGCGGTGAGGCCGCGATACGTTGCCGTCACGGTGGCCGATCCGGCTGCGACACCGGTGATCAGACCACCCGTTGAGACGGTGGCTTTCGACGTGTCCGAGCTGCTGTAGCTGGCCGCGGTAGTGCGGTCGACGTTGTCGGAGTCTTTCACCGTCAGCTGCTGGGTTGCGTCGACCGCGAGGCTCTTGGTCGTCGGTGTGACGGTGATGCTGGTGAGGTCGCCGACGATGGTGAACTTGCCGATGCGGTCGGGTCGTACGACGACGTGGCCGAAGCGCCAGGTGGCGCGCAGTGCCACGCTGTCGCTGTCGAAGTAGGCGTGTTCGCTTGCGCCGACCATGACCGGGCCGACTGCGGACACGATGGCGTTGCGGTCGACGACGATGCCGGTGTAATCCGGTACGGCGCGGTTGACGATCACCGGCAGCGACAGCATCATCGCGGCGGCGTCGCTGGTCCCAGCACCCAACAGTGACTCGTTGGTGTCGCTGCCTCCGACCTTCAACTTGCGGAACTCTGCCCAGCCCAACGGATCCAACAAGATGGCGGTGGGTGTTGACAGGTTGTTCTGCAACGTCGCGACGAGATCAACCAAGCTGTCCAGGTTGTCAGTGACGTTGGCACCTTCAACAATGCCGCTCGTGTTGACCAGGCCCGCGACGGGTGCGACTGCCGGTGCCGTGGGTGCTGCTTCGGCGACGAATGCCAGATCACCACGGCGAGTCAATGCCCGCGCGACCGACTGTGAAAGCTGCGCCGAGGTCTCAGGCTGCTGGTATTGCTCACGTGAAACGCGGACCAGTTGTGTGACTTTGGCGGTGTGCACCAACACTTCTGACAAATCGGGTTCGGCCTCGGGGATGGTGTCGCCCTCGGCAGTGAACTGGGCGTCGTCGTCGTCGATGTAGGCGACTCGCACTGAGGGTGCGTCACCTTCGACGTTGCCGGCTACGGTGGCGCACTGCAAGATCAATGCTTTGGGGATGACGTCAGCGGGCGCGAACTCGTAGAGGTCGGGCGCCCACGCTTTAGCGCTGTTCGATGTGGTTGCGGTGAAAGCCATGATGGCTCAACCCTTTCTTACTATGGCACGGCGCCAACCGTGCGAAATCAACTGGGATTCATCACGGCTGGCGCCTGGCCTAGTCCGGGTCCGCAACCTGGCGGATAGATGATTCTACCGCTCTTTGTCGCTGGGAGCGAATGCCGCAACCCAATTGTCTTTTTTCGGTTCCGGCGCTGAGGCACCCGACCGCAGCGAACCTATAGGTAGTGGCGTCCGGACGGTGATGCCCAGCGATTCGCGGGCGGCCTGAGCGGCTTGGTTGACGGCCTCGAGGTCGGGTGCGCCGTCCTCGCGCAGTAGGTCTGCGAGTTGCGCGCCGGATGCCCACAACGCGGCCGGTTTCAATCCGGTTGCCATGACGTGGTTGTCGATGGCGGCGCGTTGCATATTTTCGAGCTGGGTTGCGACGTTGTCGCGGGCGGTTTCGGCTTCCCGGCGAGCAACCCGGTGTCGGGCTGCCTCCGAATTCTCGTCGGGGTTGTCGAGGTGGTGGCGGGCTTCGGCGAGCAGCCATGCGAGCGTGTCGGTCTCGGTGGGTTCGGTTTCCCGCAGCGCCTCATAATCCTCGGCGGTGGGCTCGGCGCTGTCGGTGGTGGTGTCGTCGCTCATCGGTCGTTTCCCTTCATGTTGTCGTACTGGTGGCGCAAGTCGCCGAGTTGGCTGAGCATGGATTGCAGGTGTGTGGCGATGTGTTGGGCGCCAACGGCGTCCAACACCAACACGGTGGTGACGCCAGCGCGGTCCTCAGCCCGTAACTCGATAGCGTCTACTCCGTCTTTGTGGCCGCCGTACGCGTAGGTCAGGCGCCGCGGGATGACGGTGACGGACTCGCGCGGCGGCTCGGCGGGGTCGGTGATATAGCAGTCGCTCATGCTGTTCGGTTCTCCTGTCGTGGTTGGGTTTTCGGTCGGCCTACAGGTTTGGGCCGCTGTCCGGCGATGACACCGGCTGGGCGTCGTCGAGGCGGCAATCGGGATAGCCATGCTCGGCAGGCCGGCAGCTCCGGGCAGGTCTCGCAGACCTCGACGGCCTGGCGCTCGCGGGTCTCGGCGGCAGCCGGTGATTCGGTGATGTCCTCGGCCGGAGCGAATAGGTCGGGGCGGCGGCGGCGGCACGCGGCGCGCGGTAGCGACGGTAGGCCTCGAAGAACTGCGGCCAGTAGGTCGACAGCGCCCGCAACGCCCATCACGGCACACACCGCCACCGGTAGCGGCGCACGATATGGCCCACATGCGATTTGCAGATTTTGAATTGGATGGCGAGTTCGCGCTGTGACCACTCTCCGGTGGCGTATTGCTCACGTATTTCACGCACCGCGGCTGCGTCGAGTTTCGCCGATGGGTGCCGTTCGCCTTGATTACGCATCATCGTCGTGCGCCCTTTTTGTGTATCTGGTCAATTCGTTTGGTGAGGCATTCGGCGCAGCGGAACATTCTCGGCGGCGGTATTTCGACCCGGCAGTCCTTGCAGACGCGGGGTCCGATGTCGAGCGGTTCGGGAGTCACGGCGCTCCCTTGGTCTGTTTGCTGAGAATGGCCTTTACCCGGTCGGTCATGCCGGGGGTGTGTTCGGTCGGTGCACCGGGCGGGACTTGCACCGGATCGGCCTCGGGCGTCCCTGTTAATCCGGTGCAAGTGGTTAACCCGGTTGATCTGGCGCGCTCCGGGGTATTTGCGCCGGATTCGCCGGATTCGCCAGATGCACCGGATCCACCATGAGGGGTTTCCCCAATCTTGAGGCGTGTCCAGACAGGCTCGAGTTGCGCCAGCAGGTATCCGCGGGGACCGCGGCCTCCGGGACGTTGAGAGGTCACTTTCGACGCCTGCGAGATCAACACGCCCATCCTCTTCTCGGTGAGGGGTTTGCCATACGGGCTTCCGAGTCCCCAGTAGTCGGGGTTGTGCAGGATGAGCTGAGAGACCAGTCGGCTGGTCGGCACGAATGCGACGGCTGCCGGCCAGACCGTATGTAAGTCGCTCAGCAGAACCATTCCGGGCGGTAGATTTCGTAGACCGGCTTCACGCTCGGCGTGGTCCTCGTCGAGACTGCGGGCTATTAATTCATCGGCCACCGCGGGCCAACGGCCGCGGGCTGCTACCGCGACGCGTTTAATGGGACGCCATTTCTCTTTGGATCGACCGATACAGTTACCGGGCAATTCCACGCTCATTCCGGTTATTGCGTTCCGCACGGCGCCAGCGAAGTCGGCAATCCGGCCCCGTAATATCTCGGCATCGGATTCGATGAATTCCCAATCGCTATCTTCGACTAGGCCGTCGAGGTCGGGCATCAGCAAGATTCGTAGCGACCGGGATCGGGTGTCCTCGGGCAGGTTCGGGGAGTTGCCGGCCATCGCGACGGGTGCGAACGTCGGCATCTCGCACGTCTCCCAGCCGCCGCCCTTGGTGGGGACCAATACCGGCCGGGTGGCGCCGCGGCGGTAACCGGAGTTCAAGATGCCGATCAGGTCGGCAACCCCGGGGCGGTCTGGTCTCAGTGATCGGTCAACCTCGTCCAACAGAACCGTGCGGATGCCGTTTTGCAGTAGGCGTGGTAGCAGGGCAGGCGATGAGAGGGTTGCCGCCTGCACCGGGCGGTGGGCAAGGCGCTGAAGGTGATCTAATACCGTGGTTTTGCCGCTGCCGGGGATCGTGGAGTCGATCAGCAACCGCGGCGTCGTGTACAGCTCCTTGGCTAGGTGCGTCGACACGGTCCATAGAGTCAGCAACGGCAGGTCCAGCGGGTCGGTGACGGCGACGAACCTGGCGAACCATGCTTCAATGTCGTCAAGTAATGCTTCGGCGGTCACTAGGCCACCACCTCCCAGCACTGCGCGATGCGTTGCGCCAGCAGTCGTTTCCGGCCACCACCGCGCCACATCTCCCGTAGTGCGTCAAGGTCGATGGGTGCGGCGATCAGTCCTGCATCGTTGAGGTGCTGGGCGGCGTCGGCGTACGCGCCACACCGGCCGCGATAAGGCCGCCAGGGGTCACTGTGTCCGCCGGCCATAATCGGGAGCCTGTACGAGGCTTGGCGGCGTCGGCGCTTACCGGCGACATCGCTTGCTGCGGTATTCTGGTCGTGGACCTCGTGGTGTTGGTTCGGTTTGGTGTTGGTGGCCTCGTCCGTGACGGCGGGGCCATCTTCTTTTTCGGGCATTTTGGTTTGCCCTCCTGTCCAGGTTCGTGGATTATGCGCTCGCCGAAGTCGATGCGGCGGTGAGCGAACCGACGTATGCGGCAAGGCTTCCCGCGGTGATGAAGCCGCGCCGACCGATGTTGACCTTGACGAGTTCGCCTTGCTTAATGAGTTCGTAGACGGTGGTGCGGCCGACGCCGCCAAGTCGACGGCAAGCGTCGGGGATGGGCACCAACAGTTGTTCCTGTGTCACGTCCATCAGTTGTCTCTCCAATCATGTTTGTAGCGTTAATGTTTCGTGTTGGCTGAGGCCTGAGTTCCGTTCCCTCGCATCCCCGGCGCTGCCGGCAGTCGATGCGGTGTAGCGGGTGCGCGACTACCCGCCGTATCTGCGCTCATGCCCTGCTATGTAGTTGTCAAAGGTCTGCGCCTCCCGTGTTCCTCCGGTAACCCGGCGAACGTGGGCGGTTATTGACAGAATGCAGAGTTAAGTGCATAGTGACAACATTGCACTCACGTACCGAGTGGGAGGTTTGAGACGTTGGCGCGGTATGTACGGTTCGGCGACGATCGCAGCGCCGAGAACGACAGCTACAAGCTGGACATCTCGGGCGAGTTCATGCAGGCCGGTAATTCGTGGCTACCCACCTGGGTGGAGTTCGTGGTTAAGGGACACGATGAGCCGGACTTATGCACGCGCGTAGAGATTCGTGACGAGGTTCCGCGACTTGTCGATTTGCGTTGGCGCGCAGGAGAATACCAACGAGAAATCCGCCAAAAAGATCTTCGCGAGACAGCCGTTGCGAGAATCCTCGACGACGTCTACGCCATGACGGTCATCGAGGTGCGCGACGGCGAAACGGTTCTCAACCTCGGCTCCGAGGGTTCTGATCAGGATAAAAAGATGCGGGGCTTGCTCGATGAGCTGCGCAAGGGGAAACGCAATATTTCGTCTGACCTTCTGCGGCAGGTTGCCGAAGTGTACCGGGCCAACATTGACCACGCCCCGACGGAGGCGGTCGCGCGAAGGTTCGGGGTGCGGTCCCGCATGGCTTCCAGCTATGTCCAGCGGGCCCGAGAGCGCGGTTTTCTGCCGCCAACCAAGCAAGGGAAGAAGCGGGCATGAGTAAGAACGCGAACGGCGAGGGCAGCATCTACAAGCGGATGCGCGACGGCAAGGTGGTCCGCTACGAGGGTGCAATCACGTATGAGGGCGCAGACGGCAGGACCAAGCGACACACCGTGTATGGCCGCACTCGCCAAGACGTTCGCGACAAGCTCAAAACGGCTCGCGAGCGGCTCGACGCTGGCGCGCCTGTCAGGGATGCAACACAAACGGTCGGAGCCTGGATGAGGCATTGGCGCGCAACAACGCTCGCAGCATCCGACCGCAAAGAGTCGACCCGTGACCTGTACGCGAACCTGTCTCGTCGGCATCTTGAATCTGAGCCGTTCGGCGCGATCCGGCTGGACAAGCTGAAGCCGTCGGATATCGACGCCTTGGTGCTCGCGATGCGAAGTAGGACGAAGGCGGGCAAGGGCGAGGCTGCTGAGCCGGTGCGGGCGCTGTCTGACTCGACGATCCGGCAGGCGTACACGGTGTTGCGAGCGGGGCTCGACGGCGCGGTGCGCGATGGGCTGATTGCCCGGAATCCGGCCGCCCGGGTGAAGCGTCCGGGCCTTGAACGGCGCGAAGCGAGGCATCTGGAGGCTGACGCGGTTTCGGCGGTTCTGCGGGCCGCTGAGCCGTCGCGGTATCACCCGGCGCTGGTGTTGATCGCGTCGACCGGGCTCCGCAAGGGCGAGTGCCTGGCGCTGCGCTGGGACACGAACATTGTGAATCTCGACGAAGGTTGGCTGAAGGTCCGTAAGACTCTCGGACGCATCGGTGATCGCCTGGTGGTCAGTGAACCGAAAACCGACCGTGCACGGCGGACGGTGCCGCTGTCCCCCGGCGTGGTGGCGCTGCTGCGTAAGCACAAGGTCGCCCAGTCCGCCGAGAAGCTGCGGGCCGGGAACATGTGGCAGGACTCGGGCCTGGTGTTTACCACGGAGCTGGGCGGCCCGGTCGACCCGCGGAATCTGCTGCGGGTGGTCGAGGTCGCGGCCAAGGCCGCTGGCGTCGAGGGTGTCGGCGTGCACACCCTGCGGCACAGCGCCGCGGTGACGTGGCTGGAGGCCGGGGTGCATATCAAGGCGGTCGCCGATCTGCTTGGGCACAGCTCGATCTCCATTACCGGCGACATCTACGGCCACACTTCCGACGACACGGCGCGGGCCGCGGTCGACGGGCTGAGCGAGACGCTCGGACTATGAGACGGGTTGCTGTATCGGTTGCTGTACTTACCCCGCGCGGGTATCGGTTCCATCGCTCTCGTGGACCGCCCGCAAGTCTCTGACCTGCGTGAACTCTGGTCGGGCTGACAGGATTTGAACCTGCGACCACTTGACCCCCAGTCAAGTGCGCTACCAAACTGCGCCACAGCCCGCCGCCGCCGGTGCACCCGGCAGCAGGTCGAAAGCCTACCGCAGCCGCCCATGGCCGAAGAAACCACGCAGACCGCCGTGTCTTAGATCGTCAACAGGCGGTAGAGCCCGATGGCGCCGACGATGACGATCGTGACGCGCAGCGCATTCGGGGAGAGCCGACGCCCGTAGTGCGCGCCGAGCCAACCGCCGACCAACGAGCCGACTGCGATAAGTCCCGCCGCTGCCCAGCTAATTCGGTCGAAGGCGACCAGGGTGTAGGCCGAGGCCGCCACCAGGTTCACCACCAGAGCCAGCAGGTTTTTCGCTGCGTTCATCCGCTGCATCGACTCGGGAAGCAGCACTCCCATCACACCGATCAGCAGGATGCCCTGCGCGGCGGCGAAGTAGCCGCCGTAGACGCCCACCGCGAAGGTGCCTGCCACCAGAGCGGTCATCCGTCCTGGGCTCAGATGATCAGCGGAGCGGCCGGCGCTCACCGCGCGTCGCCCCGCCCAGGCTTGGATGCGCGGGCCGATGACGACCAGGATCAGCGCCGCGATCAGCAGCGCCGGCACCACCGCGTTGAACACTTTTTCGGGCAGGTGCAGCAGCAGCCACGCGCCCAGCATCGCGCCGGTGAGCGATCCCGGAATCTGCCAGCGCAGCCGATGCCACTGGCCGCGCAATTCGCGACGGTATCCCCAGGTCCCCGACACACCGCCGGCCACCAGGCCGACCGCATTCGACATCGTGGCCACCACCGGTGGATAACCCAGCGTCACCAGCGTGGGAAACGTAATCAGCGTGCCGGATCCCACCAGGGAATTCACCGCGCCGGCCCCCAGGCCGGCCAACATGATCAACACCAGGTGCGAAACGGACACTGTGGCACCCTAATGCCAACCTGACTGGTCAGCGGTTCTTGGCGCTCCGCTTCTCGCGCACCCGCACGTTGATCCGGATCGGACTGCCCTCGAAGCCGAACGCCTCGCGCAGCCGTCGCTCCAGGAACCGCCGGTAGCCCGCCTCCAGAAACCCCGTGGTGAACAACACGAACGTCGGCGGCCGGGCCGTCGCCTGGGTGGCGAACAGAATGCGAGGCTGCTTTCCACCGCGCACCGGCGGCGGCGTCGCGGCCACCACCTCTTTGAAGAACGTGTTGAGCCGTCCCGTCCCAATCCGGGTATCCCACGACTCCAATGCGCTTTCCAGTGCCGGCACCAGCTTCTGCACCGCCCGGCCCGTCTTGGCGGAGATGTTCACCCGCTGCGCCCAGCGCACCTGCACCAACTCGCGGTCGATTTCGCGTTCCAGCAGATAGCGGCGGTCCTCGTCGACCAAATCCCATTTGTTGAACGCCAATACCAGCGCCCGTCCGGCTTCGATGACCATCGACAGCACCCGCTGATCCTGTTCGGTCAACGGCGCCGAGCCATCGATCAGCACGATCACGACCTCGGCGGCATCGATGGCGCCATGCGTGCGCACCGAGGCGTAGTACTCGTGTCCACTGGCCTGACCCACCTTGCGGCGCAGACCGGCTGTGTCCACGAAACGCCAGATCTTGCCGTTTATTTCGATCAGCGAGTCCACCGGATCGACTGTGGTGCCGGCCACCTCGTGGACCACCGAGCGCTCATCCCCCGCCAGCCGGTTCAGCAGCGAACTCTTTCCGACGTTGGGTTTGCCAACGAGCGCGACACGTCGCGGCCCGCCGGTGACCGACGCTGACTCAGCCAATTGCGGCAGCGCGCCGACCACCTCGTCGAGCAGGTCGCCCACACCGCGGCCGTGCATCGCACTGATCGCATGCGGTTGCCCCAGCCCCAGCGACCACAACGCCGCCGCGTCGGCTTCTCCCCTCTCGCCGTCAACCTTGTTGGCGGCCAAGAACACTGGCTTTCCGGAACGCCGCAAGATGCGCGCGGCTGCCTCGTCGCCGGCGGTCGCCCCGACCACGGCGTCGACCACTAGGACCACCGCGTCTGCGGTGCGCATCGCCACCGCCGCCTGCTCGGCCACCAGCTGCTGCAACCCCTTGGCGTCGGGTTCCCATCCGCCGGTGTCCTGCACGACGAACCGCCGGCCGGTCCACAGCGCGTCATAGGACACCCGGTCTCGGGTCACACCAGGAACGTCCTGGACGACCGCTTCACGCCGGCCCAGGATGCGGTTGACCAGCGTCGACTTGCCGACGTTGGGCCGGCCCACCACCGCCACGACCGGTGGCGGTCCCGACGATTCGTCAGCCGAATCGGATTCGCCGAGCTCCCAATCGCTTTCGTCGGCCCAGGTGCCGTCCTGGCTCATCGCAGTGCCTCGCTTCGCTGCTGCACCAGTTCGAGGAGGTGCGCGATCACCTCGGTCTCGGTCATTTCACTGGTGTCGACGACGACGGCGTCCGACGCCGGCCGCAGGGGCGAGACCGTTCGGCTCGAATCCAGATGGTCGCGCCGACGCACGTCAGCCAGCACGGCGTCGTAGTTGTCGGGTAACCCGGCAGCGACGTTCTGGTCGTTGCGCCGCCGCGCCCGAGTCTCGGCCGTTGCGGTCAAAAAGATTTTCACGTCGGCGTCGGGCAGCACCACGGTTCCGATGTCGCGACCTTCCACGACGATGCTTGACTTGCCGTCCGCGAACTCGCGCTGCAACTCCACCAGCCGGGTACGCACCGCCGACACCGATGACACCGCCGACACTGCGCGGGTGACCTCGTCACCGCGGATCTCGGCCGAAACGTCTTCACCGGCAAGGTAACAGCGGTCTACGTCGGGGTCATAGCCGACCGACAACTCAACCGTGGCCGCGGTGGTGCCCACGGCTAAGTCATCCTCTGGGTCGATGCCGGCGCGTAGCACCGCCAGCGTCACGATGCGGTACATGGCACCGGTGTCGAGATAGCGCGCTTGCAGGGCGCGAGCCAATCCCTTGGATACCGAAGACTTTCCGGTCCCGGCCGGCCCGTCGACCGCGACGACAACGTTCACAGGCCGACCGCCCGGTAGAGGTCACCGATCTCCTTGCGGCCCAAGGCCCGGATGCTGCCGGGGCGCTGCTGCCCCAGCGAGACCGCGCCAATGTCGGTGCGCACCAGCTCCTGCACGGGGAAGCCGACCGCGGCCAGCAACCGTCGCACAATGCGTTTGCGGCCCTCGTGCAGCGTCACCCGCACCAGCGTCTTGCCCGGAACGGTGTCCACCACCGCGAAATCATCGACGGCAGCGGGGCCGTCGTCCAATTCGATGCCACCGCGCAGTTTTTTCCCGAGACCGCGGGGCACCGCTCCCGCGACGGTGGCGATGTATGTCTTGGGCACCTGATATGACGGGTGCATCAGCCGGTGCGCCAATTCGCCGTCGTTGGTCAACAGGATCAGTCCCTCGGTGTCGGCGTCGAGCCGCCCGACGTGAAATAGCTTCTGGTTGCCGCGCACCCGATGCTCGATCAGATCGCCGATGCAGGGCCTCCCGCGGTCGTCGGACATCGTCGAATGCATGCCGCGCGGCTTGTTCAACGCCAGATATACCAGCGACTCGTCGAGAACCACCCGCGCCCCGTCGACCCGAATCACCGACGCGCCCGGGTCGACACGGGTGCCCAGTTCGGTCACAAGCTGCCCGTCGACCTCGACACGGCCGTCGGTGATCATCCTTTCGGCGACCCGCCGCGAAGCAATTCCGGCCTGCGACAACACTTTCTGCAGGCGTACACCTTCGGCCATCACTGGTCCACGTCGAACGACAACGGCTTATCGGCCTCATTGGTGTCGCCGGAGAGCTTGATGAAACGTGGCTCGGCGTCCAGCGATTCGCTCAAGTCGTCGATCATGTCGACATCGGGCAGCAGCGGCGCGATATCGGGCAGATCAGCCAGCGAGGAGAGCCCCAACCGTTCCAAGAACAGCTCGGTAGTAGCGAACGTGACCGCGCCGGTGTCGGGATCGGTGCCCGCCTCGGTGATCAGCCCGCGCGCCAGCAAGGTCCGCATGACCGCGTCGACATTGACCCCGCGCACCGCGCTCACCCGCGCCCGGGTCACCGGCTGGCGGTAGGCCACCACCGCCAGCGTCTCCAACGCCGCGCGGGTCAGCTTCGAGCGAGACCCGTCCAGCAGCAGCCGCTCCACATACGGCGCAAACCGGGCCCGGGTGTACATCCGCCATCCGCCGCCGGCCTCGCGCAGGTCGATCCCGCTGTCGCGTTCGGTGAGCGCCGCCGCCATCATCTGCAGCTTGGTGGCGATCCGGTACACCGGCTGTTCGGTCGCCGCGGCCAGCGCCTCCACGGTTACCGGGGTGTCGACGACCAGCAGCAGCGCCTCGAGCACGGCGCCAAGCTCGTCGTCGGGCAATTCGGGTGCGGTCGCGACGTCGATACCCAGGTCGGCATCGCCGGCGTCGTCGGTAGTCATGATTGGTCTCGCAGTTCCAAGTCGTCGGTGGTCGGCCGTTCTCCGGTCCACGAAACCTGGAGCACACCAAGCGGTTCTGACTGGTCGAATGCTACCGCCCGGGCCCGATACAGTTCGAGCAGCGCCAGGAACCGGCCGACGATCTCGATCGGCGCCTGGCAATCGGCGACCAGTTCGGAAAACGACGCCCACTGCCCCGTCCCCCGCGCCTCCAACAGCGACAATAGCCGTTCGGCCTGTTGCGGCACCGACACCATCAACTCGTGCAGATGCTCGGTGGTCACGGTCGGCACCGGGCGCGGGGTGAAGGCGGTCGCGGCGATCTCGGCGAACCGCTCAGCGTCGACGCCGAGCATCACCTCGGGCAGCAGACCTTCGAATCGGTCCTCCAGCGACACTGCCCGCGGATAGCTGCGCAGCGCCGCAGCCTCCAACTCGGCGAACATCTCCGCCACATGCTTGAACGCCCGATACTGCAGCAGCCGGGCGAACAGCAGGTCGCGCACCTCCAACAGCGCCAGGTCTTCCTCGTCGTCGATCTGGCCCGACGGGAGCAGCCGCGCGGCTTTGAGGTCGAGCAGCGTGGCCGCGATGACCAGAAACGCCGTCGTCTCCTCCAGCCCCAGTTGCGGGCCGATCTCGCGGGTATAGGCGATGAAGTCATCGGTGACCTGGTGCAGCGCCACCTCGGTGACGTCGAGGCGGTGCGCGAAAATCAACTGCAGCAGCAGGTCGAACGGCCCCTCGAAATTGGTCAGCCTGACCTGGAAGCCGTTCTGGGTAGCGGTGTCGGTGCTGGTCACGCGCCGAATCGGTCGATGACCTCGCGGGCCAACGCGCGGTAGGCCTGCGCGCCGCCCGATTTGGGCGCCCAGGACGTGATCGGTTCGCCGGCGACGCTGGTCTCCGGGAAGCGGACGGTTCGGGTAATCACCGTGTCGAACACTAGGTCACCGAAGCGCTCCAGCACCCGGGCCATCACCTCGCGGGAGTTCACCGTCCGCGGGTCGTAGCGGGTGATCAGGATGCCGCTGATCTCCAATTTCGGGTTGAGCCGGTCGCGGACCTTCTCGACGGTATCGGTGAGCAGCGCCAGTCCGCGCAGCGAGAAGTATTCGCACTCGGTCGGAATGATCACCCCGTCCGAGCAGGCCAGACCGTTGACGGTGAGCAGGCCCAGCGACGGTTGGCAATCGACGAGGACGTAGTCGTAGCGGTCCAGCACCGGATGCAGCGCGCGGCCCAATGACTGCTCGCGGCCAACCTCGTTGACCAACTGGATCTCGGCGGCCGACAGGTCGATGTTGGACGGCACCAGGTCCATGGTTTTCACGCGAGTGTGGATCAGCACGTCGTCGATCGACACCCGGGGCTCGACCAGCAGGTTGTGGACGGTGCGCTCCAACTCGTAGTGCGGCACACCCAGGCCCGCTGACAGCGCACCTTGCGGGTCGAGATCCACCAGCAGCACCCGGCGGCCGTACTCGGCCAGCGCCGCGCCCAGGTTGATCGTCGACGTGGTCTTGCCCACGCCGCCCTTCTGGTTGCACATCGCGACGACCTTGGCCGGGCCGTGCGAGGTCCGTGGCCTGGGCTCGGGGATCGCCCGCGGCGGGCGACCGGTCAGGCCGACCTCCGGGCTGCTGTCGGTGTTGTCGGTCATCAGCGCCGCTCCTCGATCCCGGCTACGCCGGCCCCCTCGTCGTCGGCGCGGGTCATGCCCGGCCGCTGCTCGGCGCGCACCACCGAAGGGTGCGCGGCGTTCGGGTAATGGCGGACATCGGGGGAAAGTGTAGCGGTTTTGCGCGGCTGCGCCGGGAGACTTGCAGGCGATATAACCAGCCAATACGCGACTATCGTGTCGGTCATGAGTCTGAAGCAACGCATTCCGTTTCTGCGGTGGTCGGTGTGGCGGATGGCAACCGGGGCCCGCAACATCACCACGACAGGTCAGATCGGCGACGGGCGGGAGGCCGCTGCCGTCGACTACGTCCTGCAGAACGCCCGTGCCGGCGACGTCGACGATGTGCTGGCCACCATCGATCGCTTCGCCTACGAGAAGTCGATGCTGATCAATGTCGGCGACGAGAAGGGTGCGCTGCTGGACGCCGCGGTCCGGCGGGCCGACCCGAAGCTGGCGCTGGAGCTGGGTACTTACTGTGGCTATGGCGCGCTGCGGATCGCCCGGGCCGCGCCGACCGCCAAGGTCTACTCGGTCGAGTTGGCCGAGGCCAACGCGGACAACGCTCGGCGGATCTGGGCGCACGCCGGCGTCGCGGACCGGGTGACGTGTGTGGTCGGCACGATCGGCGACGGCGGGCGCACCTTGGAGGCGCTGGCCGACGACTACGGATTCACCGCCGGCGCGCTGGACTTCGTCTTCCTCGACCACGACAAGGACGCCTACCTGACCGACCTGCAGAGCATTCTCGACCGCGGCTGGCTACATGCCGGCTCGATCGTGGTGGCCGACAACGTCAAGATGCCCGGCGCGCCGAAGTACCGCGAGTACATGCGCCGTCAGCAGGACACGCTGTGGAACACCACCGAACACAAGGCGCACGCCGAATACCAGACCCTGATCTCGGACCTGGTGCTGGAGTCGGAGTACCTGGGCTAGCTCGTCGAACGTCGACTTGTCGTCAAAATCCGGGCGAATCTGCCCATCAAGTCGACGTTCGGCGCAGAAAGTTAGTGCGCGCGGGGGTGGGCGCCGGCCCACACTTCGCGCAGCGCGTGCACGGTGACCAGCGTGTAGATCTGCGTCGTGGTCACCGAGGCGTGGCCCAACAACTCTTGCACCACCCGCACATCGGCGCCGCCGTCCAGCAGGTGCGTCGCAAACGAGTGCCGCAACGTGTGCGGTGACACCCCCGACGTGATCCCGGCCCGTTCGGCCGCGTCCTGAAGAACCTGCCAGGCGCTTTGGCGGGATAACCGGCCACCGCGCGCGTTGAGGAAAATCGCCGGTGTACCACGCCCACGGCGCGCCAGATCCGGTCGCCCCCGCACCAAATACGCGTCCAGCGCCTGCACCGCGGGCCGCCCCACCGGCACCAGCCGCTGCTTACCCCCTTTGCCGCGCAATAGCACCGAGCGGTCATGGACGTCGACGTCGTCGACGTCGAGTCCCACGGCTTCGGAAATTCGCGCTCCGGTCGAGTACAGCAATTCCAGCAGAGCCCGGTTGCGCAGAGCCAGCGGCCCATCCGACGGGCTGTCGCCGCCGGCACCGGCCAGCAGGGCCAGCACCTCGTCGAGAGTCAGGCTTTTGGGCAGCCGGCGTCCCGGGGTGGGCGGCTTGACGGCGCGTGACACGTCGAGTTCGGCCAATCCCTCGGCGGCGGCAAACCGATGCAAACCGCGCACCGCGACCAACGTCCGGGCCGCCGATACCGCCGACAGCGGCAACACCCCCGTCTCCGGGTTTCCGCGACGCAGTGCCACCAGGAACTCCGTGACATCGTTTTCGCTGACGCTGCCCAGATCGTCAATGCCGCGCAGCGCGAGGTACTCCGAGTAGCGGCGCAGGTCGCGGCGATACGAACTCAGCGTGTTGGCCGCCACGCCCCGCTCGATGGTCAGATGATCCAGATAGCCCTGCAACTGGGCCTGCAACGGTGGCGGCGCCAGCGTGGTCACCGGGTGGCCTGCCGTTTAGCGAACGCCGTCGGCTTGTCGATCCACGGCGCATCTACCGGCCGCGGTTGCGCAACACCCTGGCGTACTGCATGCGCCGCCAAAATACCCGCCACGGCAAGCGAATTCACGATCTCGCCCGCAAATACCCGGCTGACGGCATCACTGAGGGAATACCACTGCAAGGTCATGTCGGCTTCTTCGTCATGGGCGTCGGGTCGGTCCACCTGCGTCAACCCGGTCGCCAGGTAGACGCGCACCGATTCGTCGCTGAAGCCCGGGGTGGAATCCAGGTCCGCCAACACCTGCCAGCTCTCTGCTTGCAGCCCCGCCTCCTCCCGCAATTCTCGGGCGGCCGTGTGCTGCGGGGCCTCGCCGTTGACATCGAGCAGCCCAGCCGGCAGCTCCCACAGCCGTCGCCCGAACGCGTGCCGGTACTGATACACCATCGGGAGGTTGCCGTCGTCGTCCATCGCGACGATGGCAACCGCACCGTAGTGCTCGACGACTTCGCGGGCGGCGATTTTGCCGCCGGGCATCCGGACATGGTCGGTGCGGAGTGCGAAAATCTTTCCGGTATGCAGGGTTTCGGACGACGTGGTCTCGAAAACGTGCTCAGCCACGGGCGGCGGGCTCGGGCTCGGGTTGAGTGGCCGTGGAACTGTCGCGATGGTCATTGCCGTTCGCCCGATGCTCCGGAATCTCGACGGGTAGCCGTTCGGCGGCCTTGTAGTCGATGGCGGCGCCGACGAACGCGGCGAACAGCGGGTGCGGCCGGGTGGGCCGGCTCTTCAACTCGGGATGGGCTTGAGTGCCGACAACGAACGGGTGTATCTCGGGCGGGTATTCGACGAATTCCACCAGGTGCCCGTCGGGGGAAGTTCCGGAGAACCGCAGACCGCTCTTGGCGATCTGATCCCGGTAGGTGTTGTTGACCTCGTAGCGGTGCCGATGCCGCTCGGACACCTGCGTCGATTGGTAGGCCTGGGCGACAATGGAATTCGGTTCAAGTACCGCGGGGTAAGCCCCCAGCCGCATGGTGCCGCCCAGATCTGCTTCGCCGGCTACGATCTGCTCCTGGTCGGCCATGGTCGAGATGACTGGATCCGGGGTGTCCGGATCGAATTCGGCGGAGTCGGCTTGGGCCAGGCCCGCTGAGCGCGCAGCTTCGATCACGATGCACTGCAACCCAAGACACAGCCCTAACACTGGGAGACCCCTGGCCCGCGCATAGTGGATGGCACCGATCTTGCCTTCGATGCCACGGATACCGAATCCGCCCGGTATCAGCACACCGTCGACTTCGCTGAGCGCCGCTGCCGCACCGGTTGCGGTTTGGCAATCGTCGGATGCCACCCACCGCATCTCGACCTTGGCGTGATGCTTGAATCCACCGGCGCGCAGTGCCTCGGTGACCGACAGGTAGGCATCGGAGAGGTCGACGTACTTGCCGACCAACGCGATTCGTACCGTCTCCTGCGGTTCATGCACCCGGCGAAGCAGGTCGTCCCATTCCGTCCAGTCGACATCGCGGAACGGCAGGTTGAGCCGGCGGACGACGTACGCGTCGAGTTCCTCGCGATGCAGGACCTTCGGGATGTCGTAAATCGACGGCGCATCAGGAGTGGAGATGACGCCGTCGATGTCGACGTCGCACATCAGCGCGATCTTGTTCTTCAGCGATTCGGGAACGTCGCGATCGCAGCGCAGGATCAACGCGTCGGGCGTGATACCGATGCTGCGCAGCGCCGCGACCGAGTGCTGGGTCGGCTTGGTCTTCAATTCACCCGATGGCGCCAGGTAGGGCACCAGTGACACGTGCAGGAAGAAGACGTTCTCCCGACCGAGGTCGTGGCGTACCTGTCGAGCTGCCTCCAGAAAGGGTTGGCTCTCGATATCGCCTACCGTGCCACCGATTTCGGTGATCACCACATCTGGACGCTTACCGTCGGCGTCCGGCTCGGCCATTGCCAGGATGCGGCTCTTGATCTCGTCGGTGATGTGCGGAATCACCTGTACGGTGTCGCCCAGGTACTCGCCGCGGCGTTCTTTGGCGATCACTGTCGAATACACCTGGCCGGTCGTGACATTCGCCGAGCCGGACAGGTCTCGGTCCAGGAACCGCTCGTAGTGACCGACGTCGAGGTCGGTCTCGGCGCCGTCCTCGGTCACGAAGACCTCGCCGTGCTGGAACGGGTTCATGGTGCCCGGGTCGACGTTGAGATACGGGTCGAGCTTCTGCATTGTCACCTGCAACCCGCGCGCGGTCAGCAATTGCCCCAAGCTGCTGGCAGTCAAGCCCTTGCCGAGCGAAGAAGCGACGCCGCCGCTGACGAAGAGGTGCTTGGTGGCGGTTTGCGGATGCCTACGCAATAGAGCGACCTCCGTGAAGACGGCGCAGGGCCTTCCTTTTTAGGCTGGTTTCCAGCCTGCGTTGCGCCTGCCGACCCACGGAACCCCACCCTAACACCCACACCGTCGAGCGGTTGCTAACACGCCCGGCGAGAGGACTCGTCCGGCGACGATGCAGAGTGCGCGGCGCGATGAGGAGGAGCCGGACAATGAACCTACTGCACGACAGTCAGCGAGCTGGCGCCGTGACCGATGCCGTATTGACCAGTACGGCCGCCGCCCAGCAGGTCATGCAGACCCAGGATCGCGGTGATCCGGCCGGAGGCGGCGTCGACATCGTCGACGGTGCTGATCGCCGATGCCATGGCTGCATCGGCGCGTGCCACCGCCACGGCGGCCGTGCCCACCGAGCAGCCGTCGCGGCCGGCCAGCAGCACCCCCGAGCCGTGTGGTGCGAGCGCCGATGCGAACCGCGCCACGCTGGATCCCTGGTTGCCGGCGTCGTCGCCGAGGCCACCGCCAGAGACCACCAGCGCAGCATTGGCCGCACCGACATGCTGGTCGCCGTAGGCAATGAATCCGGTGTCGCGCAGCGCCGCCAGCACAGTGTCACGCTGGGCGTCGTCGACGGTCGGAACGGCCGGATCTCGGTTGATCAACAATGCGATCCCCAGCAGGTCGCCGGCCTGCGAGCCCTGGTCGACCAGTTTGGTGCTCAACTGCGCACCCGCCGGCACGATCGACGAGTTGACCACCGACCGCAATTTCTCCGCGGAATTGGCGTCGACGAACTCCTGGGTCAGCGACACCGTGCCGGTGAGCGCTCCGCCGGCCTGGCCGACCATTTTCGACACCGCATCGACGTCGTCGTCGGTTGCGTCCGGAGTGCGGAAGACGATGATCGACTTGCCGTCAAGGGCGTCGTGCACCATCCGCCCGGCCATTTGCGCATCGAAGTTATTTGCCGCACTGAGTTTTTCGTTGAGTGCGTTCTTCTGGTCGTTGAGCGCATTGATCTGCGAGTGTAGGTCCCGCTTTTCGTCACGTAGACCCGACAGCAACGTGTCGGACAGTAAGCCAGAACCCAGGACGACACCGACCGCAAGCGCCAGAAACACCGCAGCAAGCGAAATCGCGTGTTGGCGTAAGGAAATCACGGTTCTAGCTGATCCAGCTCTGCACCCACAGCGAGAAGCGGTTCCAGTAGTCCACGATCCACTGCATCACCAACGCGTCGGTGCGTGAGACCCACAGCACGATGATGACCGCGATCAGCATCGACAGGATTAAAAAGGCGATGGCCCCGGCCGAAACGCGGTTGCGGTACAAGGTGGAAACCGCCTTGGCATCGACCAGCTTCTCTCCCACCCGCAGCCGGGTCAGAAATGTCGACGGGTTGCTGTGTTGACGG
Organism: Mycobacterium sp. NGS51; assembly: GCF_059812525.1. Classification (NCBI taxonomy): domain Bacteria; kingdom Bacillati; phylum Actinomycetota; class Actinomycetes; order Mycobacteriales; family Mycobacteriaceae; genus Mycobacterium; species Mycobacterium sp. NGS51. The sequence goes on along the minus strand of NZ_JCALCV010000012.1, from coordinate 6,874 downwards.
GTGCGGTCGAAGAACGTTTCGATGTTGGCAGTATGCCCGGCGGTGACCAGCAGCGCGGCCCCATGATGGTCGGCCAGCAGCAGCGCCAGATCGGTGGACGAGCCGGCGGCTGGAAAGGTCATCGCACCGACACCGAGATCCTGGATCCGCTCCAGGCCGGGGGCATGGCCGTCGGCGTCGGCGGGCAATACCACCTGCGCACCGCACTTGAGCACCTCGGTGCTGAGTTCGCTGGGGTCACCGACGATGATCTGCGGGCGATATCCGCCTCTGCGCAGTACATCGGCGCCGGTGCCGACGCCGATCAAAACGGGTTGGTACTCCTTGATGAACGGCTTGAGGCGCTTGAGGTCATCCTCGGCGTGCACTTCGTCGGCGACCACCACCACATGGCGGCGGCGTAGGTCGACGTCGATGTCGGGAATACCGATCCCGTCGATCAGCAGCGGACTTTCACTTCGGATGAATTCAATCGTGTTGCCGGCGAACGCCTCCAGATGCGCGACCAGACCGCTCTTGGCCTCCTGCATCAAGTCGGCGATGTCGTGGTCGGTGCGCTCGGTGCCGAGGATGAGGCGGCGGTCACCCGAGTACACCCCGCCGTTGTGCAGCCGGACCTTGGCGCCGTCTTTGACCTTCTTGAAAACCTCTGGCCCGGTCTCGTCGATCAGTGTCACGCCGTTGGCCACCAACACCTCTGGCCCCAGATTGGGGTAGCGGCCGGAGACCGATGGGGAGGCGTTGACGACGGCGGCGATCTCAGCGTCGACCAGTGCGTCGGCGGTGATCCGGTCTAGATCCAGCACATCGAGGACGACGATGTCACCGGGGCACACTCGTCGCAGCAGCCGGTCGATGTCACGGTCGACCCGGGCAGTGCCGACGACGCCGGGCCGCGGCGACGCATTACGGGACAGAAGAGCAGTCATCCTCATGGGGGCGATTCTGTCGGTGAACTAGTGCTGCGACGAGGAGGCGCGCCGTAACAGCAGCATCAGAAGTTATATCTTTTCACACCTGTCACATACTGAGAAGCGGTCAGGATGTCGCGATCCGGTCACATTGAGCGGCCTCAAGTAATTCCCGAGCGTGTGCGCGGGCGGTGTCGGTCTCGCCGAGCCCTGCCAGCATCCGGGCCAGTTCACCGACGCGTTGGTCGTCGTCGAGGCGTCGCACGCCGCTGGCGCCCTTGCGTCCGGTGGGCTCCACCATCAGGTGCACATCGGCGTACGCCGCGACTTGCGGGAGATGTGTCACCACGATCACCTGATGACTGTCGGCCAACCGGGCCAGCCGCCGCCCGATTTGGACCGCCGCCCGGCCGCCCACCCCGGCGTCGACCTCGTCGAAGACCATCGTGGTGCCCGCAGACCGGTTCGATGACGTCGCCAGCACCACCTCCAAGGCGAGCATCACCCGCGACAGCTCACCGCCGGACGCACTTTTGGCCAGTGGCAGCACGACCATCCCGCGATGCGCGGCGAACCCGAACTCGACCTGGTCGACGCCGTCGCCGCCGGCATGCACCAGCGTTCCGGACGGCAACGTCAACGCAGCCGGGTCGCCGTCGCTCGCGGGCATCGGGGTCACGCTGATGGTGAATTCGGCGTCGGCCATCGCCAAACCGGACAGTTCGGCTGTGACCGCTTTGGCCAATCGCTTCGCGGCCTGGCTGCGCGTCTTGCTGACATCGACTGCGGCATCGCCCAATTGGGCTGCCAATTCGTCGACCCCGCGTTGCAGCCCGTCGAGCGCTTCCTCGGAGATATCCAAGTGCGCCAACCGGTCTCGCGATTCGCGGGCCCAGGCCAACACGCCGTCGATGTCAGCGGCGTATTTGCGGGTCAGCGTCCGCAGCTCGGCTTGCCGGGCCAGCTTGGTATCCAGCGCGCTGGCGTCTGCCGGCAGCTCGTTGAGGTAGTCACTGAGCTCCCGGGCAGCGTCGCCGATCACCGTCAATGCCTGTCCCAGTTGATCGGCCAGGCTGCGCAACGCGGTGTCGTCGGCGGCTTCCAGCGCGGTCTTCGCCCGGCCGAGGCAGTCGGCTGCTGAGATCGGCTGCAGCGCATCGACGTCGTCGGTTGCCCCGGCGAGCGCCGCGCGCGCGGCCGCGGCTGCCTCGCGCAGGGCGTCGAGTTCGGAGAGTCGGTTGATGTCGGCGACCAGTGCATCGTCCTCGCCCGGCGCCGGATCCACCGCGTCGATTTCCTGCAGCGCGAACTTGAGGCGATCGGCCTCCTGGGCCAATTCACGCGCTCTGTTGCGGCGGTCAGCCAGGTCGCGGCGGGCGGTCTGCCATGCGTCGCGCAGTTTGCGGTAACGCTCGAGGCGAGAGTCGACAGCTGCCGACCGGTCCAGCGCGGCCCGTTGCTCTTCGGGCCGCATCAACCGCAGCTGGTCGTTTTGCCCGTGCAGGGTGAGCAGCTCAGTGGTGAAACCACTCAGCGATTTGGCCGGTACGCTGCGACCGCCCAGATAGGCGCGCGACGGGCCGTCGCGGCTGACCGAGCGCAGTGCAATCACGCTGCCGTCTTCGTCACGGTCTGCGCCCGATGAGTCCAGGATGTCGTCGACGCGCGAGGCGACTGAATCCTCGAGATCTGTTGTGGTGAAACGACCTTCGACGACGGCCCGCTCTGCTCCCGAGCGTACCCGGTTGGCGTCGGCGCGGGCCCCACCCAGCAGGTGCAGTCCGGTGACCACCATGGTCTTTCCGGTCCCGGTTTCGCCGGTCAGCACCGTCAGGCCGCGGCCGAACTCGGCAACGGCAACGCTGATGGCGCCCAGCGAGTCGATCCGAATTTCCGCCAGCACCGCTACTGCCCGCGCCAGCCGGTGACCGGCAGCCGGAACTTGTGCACCAAGCGGTCGGTGAACGGTGCGCTGTCCAGCCGCGCCCATTTCACCGCGGTGTCGCAACGCGTCACCTCGAGGCGTCCGCCGGCCGGCACCAGCATCTCGCGGCGCCCGTCGCAGAACACCAGCGCGTTGTGCCCACCCGCCTCGATTTCGATCGCAACGGTGGCGTCCGGGCTGGTCACCATCGGCCGGGCGAATAGTGCGTGAGCATTGTTGGGCACCACCAGAATTGCCTCCAGGTCCGGCCACAAGACCGGGCCGCCGGCGGAGAACGCGTAGGCGGTGGATCCGGTCGGTGTCGACACCAACACACCGTCGCAGCCGAACGTCGACACCGGCCGGCCGTCGACTTCGACCATCACCCCGAGTACGCCCAGCCGCGGGCCCTTTTCCAGGCTGGCGTCGTTGAGCGCCCATCCGCGATCGATGACCCGGCCTTCGGCACGCACCGCGACATCCAACGTCAAGCGATGCTCCACCCGGTAGCTGCGAGCCACGACGTGGTCCAGCACGATATCGATGGCCTCGGCTTCGGCCTCGGCCAAAAATCCGATCCGGCCCAGGTTGACGCCTAGGACCGGGATGCTCGCGTTGCGTGCCAGTTCGGCGGCCCGCAAAAAGGTGCCGTCACCACCGAGCACCAGCACCAGTTCGCATCCGTCGGCGGCGTGCGGATCAGCGTCGACGACCTCGATGTCGACGCCCAATGCGCGCATATCATCGGGCGCCAGGTGCAGCGATCCCCGATCGACTGCCTCGGCCGATAGCACACGAAGTCCAATACCGTTGTCGCCCAGTACTTTTTCCACCCGACGAGCGGTCTCGGTGGCTTCTTCGCGTCCGGTGTGGACGACCAGCAGCACGGTGCGTTCCTGCATCATTGCGGCCCCTCGCTGACGGCGTCGTGCACCGCTTGCACCAGGTCATCACCCGACAGTGCCGGCCCGGTCGGGGTGCGCAGCCACAGGAAGTATTCGACATTGCCCGACGGGCCGGGCAGCGGGCTGGCGGTGACGCCGGCGGTATGCCATCCCAGCTCGGCGGCGTGACGAGCGACAGTGAGCACCGATCCCGCGCGCAGTTCCGGATCGTGCACCACTCCTCCGGGCCCCACCTGACCTTTGCCCACCTCGAACTGCGGCTTCACCATGGGAACGATATCGGCCTCTGGCAAAGCGCATCGCGCCAGTGCGGGCAACACCGTCGTCAACGAGATGAACGACAGGTCAGCCACAATCACGTCGACGGGACCACCGATCACGCCCGGTGACAGGTCCCGGACGTTGGTCCGCTCGACGACGACCACCCGCGGATCCGAGCGCAGCGACCAGGCCAACTGGCCATACCCGACATCAGCGGCGACCACCTCGCGGGCGCCCCGGTCCAGCAGGACTTCGGAGAACCCACCGGTGGACGCGCCGGCATCCAGGCAACGCCGACCCTCGACGCTGATCCCGAAAACGTCCAGGGCGCCGATGAGTTTGTGAGCGCCGCGCGACACCCAGGTGCGCCCACCATCACCGGTGACGGTCAGCGAGGCGGTAGCTGTGACCGCGGTGGCGGCTTTGACCGCCGGCATACCGTCGATGCTCACCTTGCCCGCGCCGATCAGCTCAGCTGCCTGTTGACGGGACCGCGCCAGTCCACGCCGAACCAGTTCGACATCAACACGGGCACGCCGTGGCACAGCGCACTCAACCCTTCTCCGCCGACTCCAGGGCACGCACCAACATGTCATGCGCCTCGGACAGACGGCGGGCGATCTCGTCGAGATCGGTCTCGGCGAGATCGTTTTCGCCGTCGCCAGGATCGGGCAGCTCGGCGAGCACAGCGTCGATCTGCGCGCGAATCTCTTCAGGTTCGGTATTCATTACGCTCCTTACGCTAGTCGATTTACACCAGGGAGCAGCGCTGCAGGGCATCGCGGGCGGTGTCGTCAGCGGCCTCGATCGTGAACGGCTGCCCGTCGAAGTGCGCCTTCCACACCGCGCAGGCGACCGCTCGAACAACCGACAACCCGTCGCCTGACCCCAGTTGCGCACCGCTGCTGACTGTTATCGATCCGTCGCCGGTATCGACCTGCCAATTCGATTGCGGCGCCACGGCCAGCAGGTCGGCGTCCTGATGCAGCGAACGGAGGTCATGCCCGATGTGGGTGGGCCGCTGTTCGGGTATCGCGTGGACGGCATCACGCGCGGAATTGGCGCCGGTGAGCACCATAATGCTGGGCAGCCCGGCTGCATTGGCCCCGGCGATATCGGTGTCCAGTCGGTCACCGACCACCAGCGGGGAACGAAAATCTCCGCGCGCCAGCGCATCCTTGATCAACGTGGGTGAGGGCTTGCCGGCGACTTGCGGTTCGGCATCGGTGGCGGTTTTCAACGCGGCCACCATGGATCCGTTGCCGGGCAGCATTCCGCGCTCGGACGGCAACGTGGGGTCGACGTTGGCGGCCACCCACAGCGCTCCGGCGCGGATTGCCAGTGCGGCCTCGGCGAGATCGGACCAGCTGGTTTCAGTCGAGTGGCCCTGCACCACCGCGTCGGGCTTGTCCTGCCACAGCCGTACCGGCCGTAATCCCACCGCCACGATCTCGTTGGCCAGCGACTCGGTGCCGACGATCAATACACGGGTGTCGGGGTCCAGTTGTTCGGCCAGCAGCCGGGCGGCGCTTTGCGCACTGGTGACGACGGCGTCGCCGGCGGCGTCGAGGCCCAGATCCCGTAGGTGTTCGGCCACTTCGTCAGCGCTGCGTGATGCGTTGTTGGTGACGAACAGCTTTCGGCCGGGCACCTTGTCCAGCGACGCGACCGCACCCTCGGTGAGCTGATGGCCACGAAACACCGTGCCATCCAGATCGAGAAGCAGGCAATCGTATTGCTGTGCAATCGTTCCCACGTCAGCCGAGCTCGCTCACTCTGTCTTCGGCGTCGGTGACGCCCTCGACATCCGCGGCCGCCGAGCGCAGAAACCACTGCAATGCCTCATCACTGCGTTCGAGGGCCAGCAGCGTTTCGGCGTAGGCGTAGAACAACCGCGCCGCGGTCGGTCCGGTGCGGGCCGGATCGAGCTGCGGGGTGGACAGCACCGTCAAGGCCTGTTCGAGCTGGCCGAGGTCCGCGCGGGCGCCGGCAGCGACGATGCGCAGCTCGTCGGCGTCATCGCCACTGAGCTGGGCCGCCTCGGGCCCCCGGGCCAACTCAACCGCACGCTCTGGCCGGCCGAGACCGCGCTCACAGTCGGCGATCAGCGGAAGCAGCGCAGACTTGCTGCCCATCCGGCGGGCTGCGCGCAATTCGGCCAGCGCCTGCGCCCAGTCGCCACAGTGATAGGCCGCAATTCCGACAGCCTCACGGACGGCGGCGATGCGCCCGGACCTGGCGCGGGCCGCACGGGCATGCTCAAGTGCCGCCTCGGGCTCCTCATCGAGCAACTCACCGGCCGCCACGAGGTGACGCGCGACGAAGTCTGCGGTATTGCGGTCCAACGTGGTGAGCTCGCGGCGGATCTCCGGCGAAAGCTGACGAGCCTCAATGTCGGCGGCCAGCGTTGGTCCACCTTGGCCGGGTGGTGCTTCGCTGTCTTTGTCGGGCTGGGCTCGACGAGCGCGTTGTGGCCCCGAACGCATCGGCGGCTGGGGACGCTTCACTTGCCGTTGCGGACCTCGTGGACCACTGCCGTTTCCGTCGCGGGACTGACGACGCTCACCACCCGCGCTGTTGCCGACCAACTGAAAACCCTTTCAATCTTTCGTCACGAAGCCTCGTGTCAGGATACGGGCCGTACCGGATAGAGCGCCGGTGGCGACCGATCCACCAAACGGCGTCCCAGCGGTGTACAGGCATGCTTGACGGCACCTACCATGGGACGCCCGACAAACCCCATTATGGCTACATTAACGGTGGTTGTTTTCTAGTTAATTCATTTCCCAACCCCTGAATGGTGGGAGTGCCGCGCGTTGGCGGCTATAGATATGCCCGTGCCCCCCAATCAAATTGGGGGGCACGGGGCTTAA